>CAXDOZ010000006.1:0-46679 GCA_963991145.1 uncultured Chitinophagales bacterium
ACATTTCTGCCTGTCTCGTGGGCTCGGAGATGTGTATAAGAGACAGTGACAATGCTGTTCTAAATCAAACCAGTGAGTTTGGATGGACAAGTTGGGGAGCCGGTGCAAACTTTGTATTGATCCCTACTAATTCAAACCTATTCATCCAATCAAACATAAACTACTCTCAATACGAGGTCACACTAGACGAATCCGATGGCTTACCCAGAAGGAGCTTTGTAAGCAACTTTGATCTGGCAATGAAATTCACTTACTACGTGAGACAGGGAGAAGTGAATTACGGATTCAACATCATGGGTATGAGAACTGAGTACGAGTTCTCCAATGTTCTGGGAATTGGTGTGGAAGAAAATCAGAACACGACAGACCTTGCAGCATATTTCAACTATCGAAAGGTCATTAAGAAAACCGTGATGGAATTAGGATTCAGATTCCAGTATTACGGTTCTCTTGCTTCCATCTCCCCTGAACCTCGATTTGCTCTAAAATACAATGTGTCAAAACGTGTTAGACTGAAGTTTGCTTCAGGGATCTTTAGTCAGAACCTAATTAGTACAAAGTCTGATCGTGATGTCGTAAACCTCTTTACGGGATTTTTATCCGGTCCTGAAGAAACCCTCATTGGTGTAGATGGTGAGCCTGCTGATTCAAAACTTCAAAGAGCAGGACACTTGATCTTCGGTGTGGAATATGATCCTGTGAAAAATGTGACGATCAATATCGAGCCTTACTACAAGCGTTTCTTCCAATTGATCAATATTAATAGAAACAAGCTCTTCCCTTCTGATCCCAACTTCATGATTGAGACTGGGAATGCATATGGATTAGACGTTTCGGTTAATTACGATTACAAGAACCTATTCATTTGGGGCTCTTACTCCCTTACTTATATCGACAGATTTGACAGCGAGCAAACTTATCCTCCTCACTTCGACAGAAGGCACAACTTCAATTTTGTAAGTGCATATGAGTTTGGAAAGAAGAAGACATGGGAAGCTGGTTTGAGATGGAACCTGGGAACGGGATTCCCTTTCACTCGAACTCAGGGTTTCTATGAAGATGTAAATCTCGACAACCAGGGTGTAGATGTAGATTACACAGGAGCAAATGGAAATCTTGGTATAATCTATGAAGATGAGATCAATGGAGGAAGGCTTCCAGCTTATCATAGGTTGGATGTGTCGATCAAAAAGTTCTTCAATATTGGAAAAGAAGGACGCTTAGAGATTACGGCGAGCGTTACTAACCTATACAACCGCGCCAACATCTTCTATTTTGATAGAGTGCGATTTGAAAGAGTAGACCAACTCCCCATTTTACCAAGTATTGGAATAACCATCGGATACTAGAATGAGAATTCTTATTGTACTTTTTTTACTCGGCTTCACCTTTAAGCCCTCTTGTCTCTATTCTCAGGAGATTCAAAAGTGGCTGGATACCGAAGAGCTGTATAAGCAAGGTTTAGAGTATCTGGATTTTTCTAACTACCAGGAAGCTAAGAACAGCTTTGAGGCTTACCTCAACAAGCCTTACAATGAAACAGACAACAAAGTACTGATCAACAGAAGTAATGCTCAGTACTATTCTGCCTTAAGTTCTCTTGAATTAGGTAAACCAGATGCCGTACTGCTGTTCCTCAATTTCATCGATGAGAATTATGAGACTCCCCTCCGAAGAGTCGCATATTATCAGCTTGGGCGTATCTACTTTGAAAAGCGCAAGTACAATGATGCTATAAACTGCTTGGAGCAGGTTGTCACAAGTGATTTGACTCCGGATCAACTTATGGAGTATCAGTATAAACTTGGATACTCGAGATTTATCAAGAAGGACTTTGAAGAAGCCAAGAAACTCTTTGAGCCATTATTAAGCTCAGAGGATAAATACTACTACCCTTCCAATTACTACTACGGACTCATTGCATATTATCAGGAGGATTATGAGACTGCCCTGAACTATTTCAATGTAGTAGATCAATCAAGCGTTTACGCTTCAATTATTCCATATTATCTGGCCCAAACAAACTTCCAGCTAGGTAACTATCAAGAGACAATTGACAATGGTTTGAAATTGGAATCTGATCCAAAGTTCAAATACAGAAAAGAGGTTCTACAGATTATTGGCCAATCTTATTTTGAACTAGAGGATTATCAAAATGCGGAAACATATCTATTGCAATATGTAGACTTAGCAAAGAAAGTCCCTAAAGAAGACCTATACCAGCTGGCATATGCTGAGTATAAGAACGGCGATTATCTAAGTGCAATTGAATCTTTTGAAGAGTTTACGGTAGTCAAGGGGGAGCTTGGTCAAAATGCGATGTATGCTCTTGCTGATTGCTACCTTCTCACCAATCAGAATGACAAGGCAAGAACTGCATTTCAGAAAGCAGGGTCTTTTGATTTCGACACTGAGATTCAGGAAACTTCAAAGTTCAACTTCGCCAAACTTTCATATGAGCTGAACTACCAAAATGCCTCAATCACTGCCCTCGAAGAATTCATAAAGACCTACCCGGATTCTAAATACATCAACGAGGCTGAAGAGTTGCTCACGGAGGCGCTCCTTAGTTCGAAAAACTACGCAAAGGCAATTGAGGTTATTCAGTCAATTGACCGAAAGAGCAACAGGATAAAAGAAGCCTATCAAAAGGTCACATACTTCAGAGCGTCCGAGCTATTTGCCGATCACAATTATTCTGATGCTTCTAATATGTTGGATGAAGCTTTCAAATACCCTCTGGACAAGTCTATTGAGGCAAAGTCCTACTTCCTTAGTGCTGAGATAGAATACATAAACAAGAAATACAGAAACTCGATCCTTGATTACGAGGCATTTCTTCAATTATCAAAGATCAATGACTGGGAAGGAGAATCAGACTATAGATTCAAAGCTTACTACGGATTAGGGTACAATTACTTCAAGCTATCAGAATTTGAGCAAGCAATCCTCCAATTTGAGGCCATGGAATCAGAATACAAGAGTTCAGTAAGTGCAGCTGATGAGCTTATGTATGCCGATGGCTCATTAAGAGCGGGAGACTGCTATTTCATGGTTAAGAAGTACGATAAAGCAATTCTTGCCTATGATAAGGTATTAAACAGAAGTGGCAGTGGGAAAGACTATGCTTTGCTTCAGAAAGGATTAGTTCAGGGGCTTATAAAGGAATACCAATCCAAGCTAAACTCCTTGAATCGACTTCGTTCTGAATACCCGCAATCTGTTTACTCAGATCTTGCCCTTTACGAAATTGGAAGAACTCAGCAGGACATGAGCTCCAACCAAAATGCAATAACATCATTTAAGAATCTGATAGACACCTACCCAAGCAGCACCTATCGACCTTTATCAATGATTCAGATTGGAGTTATTTACTATCGTCAGGGGAACACAAATTCTGCGATAGACTGGTTCGATAAAGTTGTTGATGAATACCAAAACTCAAACGCATCAAAAGAGGCATTGACAGCGATAAAGGAGATCTATTTTGAGCAGGGAGATCCTTCTGGATTCTATGATTATTTAGATCAGCAAGGTGGTATCTCCTATTCAGCTTCAGAAAAAGATTCAAGCCTGTACCTGGCAGCTTATGAGAAGTATCAGCTTGGAAATATTGATGCAGCCTTTAATGACTTTGACAATTACATCGCTTCATTCCCGAATGGCTTTTTCTTGCTCCCCTCCCATTTCTACCGCGGTGAGATCTATTACTCAAGAGAAGCCTACAGCGATGCTGTAAAGGACTACGAATGGATCATCGATAACGGAAACTCGGAGTTTGCTGAAGTTTCATTTCAGAAGGCAGCAAGGATAAAGTTCACCGATGAGGACTATGAACTGGCAAACACTTATTATAAAGGATATTTCGACCGATCAACTACAACCAGAAACCGGTATGAGGCAGAGACTGGTTTGATGAGAACCTCATACATCCTTGAGAGGTATACAGAAGCAGTTACCTACGCCCATTCAGTGCTTAGCAGAGATGAAGAACCTCCGGAGATCATTACTGAGGCAAACTTTTACCTGGGCAGGTCCAAGTTCGAGCTAGTAGATTATGATAATGCAAAAAAGGCCCTGGAGAAGGTAGTATACAGTTCTACTGGTTCCAGAGGGGCTGAATCTCAATACTATATAGCCTTGATCGAGTATGAGCAATCAATGTTTGATGAGTCTCTGAATTCCTGTTTTTCCCTTTCGGAGACCTATGGAAGCTATGAATATTGGGTTGTTAAGGCCTTCATTTTGATAGCTGATAACTACAGAGAAAAGGGTAACCTCTTCCAAGCCAAGGCAACTTTAGAAAGCATTTTAGACAATTATAAAGGTGATCAGGAACTTATCAATCAGGCTCAGACCAAATACGATGAGATCCTGGCCCTTGAAGAGAAAAATTCAAGGATCATTCCAGAGAATGAGTTACCTCCTAACGATTCAATAATAACCATTGACCCAAATGAATAGACATATCAAAGTTTGGCACATCGCCATGCTGTTGGTCTTTTCAATAGCATGGTCTAAGAAGTCTGTCGCTCAGGGATTTGATCCTCAAGAGGTGACAATTATTAGTGATTACAAAGCCAGAATAGAACAGGCAGATAAGATCTCGTATGTACCCCGGGCTGAAGAGCCATCGATGCTGGATTCTAACTTAAGCTATGAGATTCCGGATAAGCTGATCAAACTGGATTATGAGCCTGCTGAGCTTAAACCTTTAGGTACACCTAAAGAAAAACTGAAGCGGTATCCGGCATCGTACATCAAATTAGGTTTTGGAAACAGGATCACTCCTTTAGCAGAGATCGTTTACAATGAAACCAGCCTTCAGAACACCACAGTTGGTGCCTATTACAAGCACCTCTCCTCTAGCGGAAAGCGGGAGAACCAAAAGTTCAGCTCAAATACTGCCGGGGCATATCTAACTCAGTACTTTGATAAGTTCAAGTTTGGAGCATCCTTTGATTACGAAAGGGATGTGCACCATTTTTACGGTTACGATCCCGACTCTTTCAGTTTTGATTCTAAAGATGTTCGACAAAGATTAAGAACCTTCCAGGGTGGTCTAGATTTTGGAACGGCTACCGTAAACAGCACAAGAACAGAGTTCTCTCAGGATTTCAATTTCCGTCACTCCAGCACTTTGCCTGGAGATAAAGAACAAGCCTATATCGGTACTACAGCGGTAAAGCAAAGGATCTTAAACTATCATAGTGTTTCAGCTGATTTCACTTTCAACATCAACCGACTTGATTTTGTCAGCGGAACTCAGTTGAATCGCAATGTCTTCAATTTTGGCGGGGAGTACAGGTTCAACAATGACGACTGGGACGTATCAGCTGGCTTTGAAGTAGCCTTTGATGACACCTGTGTTTTCTTCTTTCCGAGAATCAACTTCTCAAAAAGATTATTTGAACAGAAGCTCATCTTCTACGCAGGTTGGAACACTCAGTTAGAGGTTAATACCTTATACAGTCTCACTCAGCAAAATCCATACTTGCAAACGAATCCTGAAATCAGGAATGCCAGAGTTGAGGATAGAATGGCTGGATTTAAAGGTTCCTTTAAGACCGTCACTTATGATCTGCGCTTTTCAAATAAGGTGATCAGAAACATGCCATTGTATGTAAATGACACCAACGACTTTAAGCGTTTTGTCACGGTATATGATCCCAAGCTTAGCGTATTCAATGTGCACCTTGGATTTGCAATGGATATCAAGAAGAATCTGACATTAGGGCTTACAACTGATTTCAATGTCTATAGCCCCAGCGATTCTGTTTCTGTTGCATGGCATATGCCAACATTTAACATGAATTTTTACGCCAAGTACAATTTCAAAAACAAGGTCCTTGTAAGGGCTGATATTCTTGCAGTTAGCGGTGCTCAAGCCAGAGAAATAGACGGTTCCGTAGTAACTCTAAAAGGCACGGCAGACGTCTCTTTGGAAGCAGAATACATTTTTTCTAAGTACTTTTCAGCTTTCGTCCAATTGAACAATTTAGGCTCGATAAACTATCAGCGATACCTAAATTATCCATCCTTTGGGTTCATTGGAATTATAGGAGCAAGATTCAGTTATTAATGTCTGTATTTGAGGATAGCCTTTTTAAGTACTTGAAAGAGTATCACAGTGTGAGTTTCCCTGAGATCGGCTCTTTTATGTTAAAGAGTGATCGAGTGCAGATCCACCCTGTTTCTCACCATTTTCAAGCTCCGAAGGAATACTGGCATTTCAACCCATACCTTCTAAAGAAAGATCGAGCTTTCCTTCAGTGGCTTACTGAAGAGTCTCCAGTTCCTAATCCGGAACACTCCTACGACAAGTATGCTAAAAGGATCAAATCAAATATTGAAAAGAAAGGATCCTTCAAAGTCATAAATATTGGTGAGATAAAGTTCGAATCAGGGAAGTGGCTCTTTACTGCTGAGGATGCACCCAATGATGACTTTTTTGGGCTTCCAGAATTTGAATTGAAGACGATTGCCGAGCCCGTTAAAACAGTTCAGAAAGAGGCTGTCAAAACTGAAAAAGAGGAAGCACAACCTCTATCAGTTGCCAAAGATCCTGAAGAGAAGAAGGAGATCAGCCAGCCAAAAACAGATTATAAGAGGTATTGGGCTGCAGCTATTCTGGTAGCCATGATATCATTGGGAATTCTAATGGCTTTAGATATTTCATTTGGGCCTTTACAGGCCGATAAGGTCAAAGTTTACAGCCTCTTCGAAAAGTGGTTTGGCAATGAAGAAGAAGCTACACTTGAGCCGATCCTAACGGCTAATACTGAGAATATTGAGCCTGGGGTTTATATCGCACCAAAGGTAGAGCTTAGCAAGTCACCTGACTACGAAGTAAAGCCTGTAAAAAACCAATCAACCGAAACTCCTGCACAAGAGACCAACTCAGCTACAAAATCTGGTTTCTACCTTATTCTCGGTTCATTCAAAGATGAATCAAATGCTCAGGAACTGAAATCCACGCTTTTAAATGAGGGAGTCTCTGCAGAAGTATTCTCAGGTCCGAATGGTTATTTCAGAACCGGATACTTCTTAAGTAGCGATAAGGAAGAAGCAGTAGATATTCTAAGGACTGCGCAAACTGCCAATCCAAATCTCTGGATTTTAGAGTACTAGACTAAAGTACTGGACAGTAAGTAGGAACAGATTTCCTGTTAAAACATCCTGAATAGATCACAGAGATCTCCGGTCCTCCATTGGCAGAAGAACCAGCTGTTAATTTCGACAAATTAATATCGTAGCTAAAGCCAATATTCATTCCTCCGAAATCTACTCTTGCAGCAGCCACAATTGCATCCTGCACTCTGTACCATGCACCGATATAAAGTGCTGTCTTATCACTTGGCAGACTACTTGTTTTAACCTGGAAATAGGTTCCTAGATTAAACTCAGTGTGAGGTCCCTGAACAAGCACCATAAAGCTTGGAAGAAAAGCAGTCTTGTCAGATACAGGAATTCTACCTCCACCATGAAGAGTAAACTTCAAAAATAGCTTCTCAGTAGGATCGTCAAGGAATGATTGGTTTGGTTGATTTAAATGGGTTAACCCAATCCCAGCATAGACATTACTTCTATCAGTTGGGTTTATATTCCAAAGTGCACCCAGACCGATATCTCCAACAATGAAATTGTCTCTTGCAATATTCTCATTGATTGGAAGACTTCTATCCAGTCCTACTCCATTCACAAATTGCTCATCAAAAGTAAGTTTGGTAATATCTACACTCCTTTGAAGAAATCCAGCCTGGATTCCGAATGAGAGAGTGTGATTTCCTCTTCTATCTAGAGTGATATGATAGGCAAGATTTAAGTTTAACTGATTGGTATTAAAGCTTCCATCACCAGCTTGATCTGCAAAAAATGACAACCCAAATCCGGCGTAGTTTCCATAACTGGTTCTTTTGGCAACTGCCTGATCATATGATGCAGCAATTGTACGGAAAGTCTTTCCATCAGAAACTGAGAACCACTGGGACTTAAAATTAGCCACCAAACGATAATCACAACCATTGATCCCCGAAAGCGCAGGGTTCAATGTCATTGGTGACGAATTGAACTGGGAAAAATGAATATCCTGAGCTTCCGATCCAAGGTATCCTAGTCCAAGAAGGCCTAACAGTATGAATTTGAAAAAATGCTTCATCATTCCTCCCCTATTTAATCAGAGTTACATTACCTGTTTTAGTCAATACATTTCCGTTGCTACAAACAACTTCAGTCACATAGACAAATACGCCCGGGTTGTATCTCTTCCCTCCATTATCGGTTCCATCCCAACCCACAGATGCGTCATTTGCGTCAGTATTTAACGATTCAAAAACCAGATTACCCCATCGGTCGAAGACCCTGAAGAAATTAACTGTTTGAATCCCAACACCTCTAACATAGAGCCTATCATTGTTTCCATCTTGATTTGGACTAAATCCTGATGGAACGTACAATAGGTCTTCTGGGCATTGGTCAACTACGTATACGGTTATTACATCAGTTTGGGTACAAACAACTCCATTTTCTGAATAATAAATAGTTGCAGTATAGGTAGTTGTGACGTCTGGCGATGCGAATGGGTCTCTACAATCATTGCAACTAAGAGATGCATCAGGAGTCCATGAAATGGAGTCAATAATTCCACTAATATCCGCAAACAGCTGTGTTCCGGTTCCAATAACCACACTATCAGGGCCAAGCACATCAAGGGTCATAGGTCTGGTTGGAATGACAGTAACTGTTACCGTTGTATCATCAGGAGGGCAAACACCATTTTCTCCGGTTACGGTATAAGTGATCGTACCTAATGGAGTGGCTAGAATACTATCCCCGGATGGGGTCAATACATTATACCATATATTATCCTCCCAGGTATAAGTAGTAGCGCCGGTAGCACTCAAAACGACTGACTCACCCCAACAGATCGTTTGGCTTCCCTGAGCCTGTATATCAGGTCTGAAATCAACCTGTACGATCCTTGATTCTGAATCCGTACATCCAATCTCATCGGTAACTGTGAGAGTCACATTGAAATTCCCTGGAGTTTGATATTCATGAGTTGGGTTTTGGACAATATCCTGTACAAAATCTCCGAAGTCCCATAACCAATCTGAAATAGCGGTATCTCCCTCCAAACTAAAGTCTGTGAATTGCATTGGGCTATCCACACATGCAACCTGCCAGTCAAAATTTGCAGAAGGGTTGTTGTATACATTGGCTAACTGAATCAGGGTATCGGTACATTGATTCGTATCGCTAACAATAAGTTGTACTGAGTAAGTACCTGGGCCAGGATAGATCGTACAAGGATTCTGAGTTGTAGCATCTGTTCCCGTGTTGAAATTAAAGTCCCAATTCCAGCCCGAAATTGCTCCTGTGCTACCGGCAACAGTAGAAGAGTCGGTAAAGCACACTTGCTCGCCAGGACACATAAATGGCCTGTCTATTCCAAAGTTTGCAATAGGTTTTGGATTAACCGTAAGTGACCTCACAACTGTATCTACACAAGAACGGGAATCCGTTACGACCAATGAGACATCATAAGTTGAAGGAAGCGTGAAGGTATGCTGTGGGTTTTGCAGAGTTGAACTAGCTCCCAGATCGTCAAAATCCCATAACCAATTTGTTATTGGGTTAAATCCTTGCACACTCTGATCAGTGAAATTGATTGCTGATCTAAAGCACAGATTAGAGTTGGTAAAGGCTGCAGTTGGCAATGTAAATACTATTACATCCTGAGTGACCCTAGCAACACAATCGTTTGTATCCGTAACTGTTAGCTGAACATTGTAGGTCTGGTCTAATGGGAAGCTATATTGAACATTCTGACCTACTGCAGTATCTCCGTTTCCAAAGTCCCAGAACCAGGATTGATTGACCCCTGCCCCATTTGAAGATGCATCACTGAATGACGTAGTATCTCCAAAACAAACAGTGTCAAAAACATAATCAGGAATAGGTCCCTGAAGAATTGGAAGGACTCTGCTGATTGAATCAAAACATCCAAACTCATTACCCACCGTAAGAGTAACTCTAAATGTGTCTCCAACTGCGTAAATATGAATCGGGTTCTGATCATTTGATCCAGTCATATCATCGAAATCCCATGTCCAGGTATCAACTATACCCTGTCCGGCTTGAGAGAGATCAAGGAATCTGGTCGAATCGCCTGAGCAAGTTGGCAGGAAGGTGAATAAAGCAATTGGATTAAGGTTTACGCGATTGAATCGAACAGTATCGTCAGTACACCCACGATCATCAGTAACAGTCAAAGAAACCTGATACAAGCCCGAATCTGCATAAAGGTGGCAGAAGCTGTTTTGGTTTGAAGAACTCGCATCGCCAAGATCCCAATTCCAATTGTTTATCAGACCTGTTCCGGCAAGTGATTGATCAGTAAGACAGATCGAATCTCCGTCACAAACCGTGTCAGAGGTGAAGATTGCTGTAGGAAGAATAAATTGACTTGTATTCAACACTGTATCCCCAACACAACCATGCTCATCAGTTGCAGTTAAGCGAACGGCATAGGTGCCCAATGTCCCATATAAGTGACTTGGGTTCTGATTTGTATAAGTCGGTGAGCCAGGATTTAAAGTGTCTACATCCCATTGCCATCCAACAATATTGCCCCATGGTGCATTACTGGAAAGATCAATGAATCTTGTGGTATCGCCGAAACAAACAGTATCAGCTGTAAAGTTGGCTTCCGGTATATCAAATACTACAACCTGTACGACAGTATCATCCGGACATCCAATAGGATTAACAACCGTTAATCTGACATTGTAGATCCCTGCAGAGTCATACACATAGAAAGGATCCTGTAGAACCGACGTATCACCATTTCCAAATGACCATAAATAGTTTGTAATAGTACCAAAATCCGAAACAGAGAAATTGGTAAAGAAAGTAGTATCCCCAAGACAAACCGAATCGGTAACAAAGCTTGCGGTAGGGATTGTACTTACAATAACAGCATTTGTGGTATCGTCCTGACAGCCAAGTGCGTCAGTCACAATCAACCTAATTGTATAATTACCACTATCAGGATATTCATAACATGCAGTCTGTCCTGATAAGATGCTTGAAGTATCATTTATATCAAACTGCCATAGCCAATTTGTAAGAGGAGCAGCATTTGCAATAGAAGAGTCAACTATACAAATTGAGTCGTTGATACAGGCCGAGTCAGAAGTAAATCTTGCCGTAGGCAATCCAACTACTACTGCATTGATAACAGTATCTCCTACACAACCGTGCTGATCTGTAACTGAAAGACTTACTGGATATGTTCCTATTGCAGAATATATAGTTCCAGGGTTTTGAACAGAGAGAATTGGACTCCCAGCATTAAGAGTATCCAGATCCCATGTCCAGGCAACTATATTACCCCATGGCAAATTCGTGCTTTGATCAATGAAATTGGTTGAATCACCAATACAGGTTGTATCTACTATGAAGTTGGCAGTAGGAATATCAAATACTACCACCTGAATTATCGTATCATCCGGACAACCAATTGGATTCCTTACCTGAAGGCGCACATTGTATATACCCGCAGAATCATAAACGTACGATGGATTTTGAAGTGAAGATGTATCTCCATTTCCAAAGTTCCAGAGGTGTTCCTGAATAGTTCCAAAATCAGAAACTGAGAAATCGGTAAAGAATGTCGTATCTCCCAGACAAACAGAATCAGTAACAAAGCTTGCTGTAGGAATTGAACTCACCACAACCGTGTTGATCGTATCATCAGAACAGCCCAATGCATCGGTTATAATTAAACTGATGGTATATACTCCAGTATCTGGGTATACATAACATGCATTTTGTGCTGAAACAATCGAAGAGGTATCAGTAAGATCGAACTGCCATATCCAGGAATTCAATGGAGCTGCATTAATCGCAGAATTATCTGTTAAACAAATAGAGTCCTGAATACAAGCAGAATCAGATGTGAAATTAGCTGTAGGCAGACCAACAACTGTAGCAATACTTACTGAGTCATCCTGACAACCATTAGTATCTGTAACTGTCAATGAGAAGTTATACCCTCCTACTATTGAATAAAGAACAACAGGGTCAGTGCTGTTTGAAGTTATTGTTCCCGGGTTGTTTAAGTCTAGATCCCAGTTCCAAGAGTTAATGCTTGCATCTCCATTATTCAGCCCTGCATCAAAGAAGAAGGTACTATCTCCAATACAGGTAGTATCAACAGTAAATGAAGAGGTAGGCAGTAACCATGATCTAACGCTTATAATAGTATCTCCCACACAGCCTAGATCTGTAGTTACAGTAAGACTTGTATTGTAAACTCCCCCAAGTTGATAAGCATTGGAAGGATTCTGCAAAGTAGAGCTATCTCCATTTCCAAACTGCCAATTCCATGTTACAATGGACCCAAATGATGTTGTAGAAACATCGAAGAAGTCGGTGGTGTCCAGAGCACAAACTGTATCTGCTATGAAGTTAGCCACTGGCAGATCCTCTACTCTAATTTCTGCAAAGCTTGTATCAGAGCAGCCATAGGAGTCAGAAACAATCAATGATGCAACTCTTAAACCTGATGTGCCAAACAGATAGCACACAGATTGTCCTGACAGGGAAATACCTGTTGAAGTGTCAATATCCCATGTCCAGGTTTGAATTGGTAAATCACCGGCGATGCTTCTGTCAATTGGGCAGGAAGAATCTCCAAGACATGAGGTATCACCAATAAATTGAGCAGTAGGTGTTTGAAGAATTGTAGTAGTCAGAATCGTATCATCAAAACAACCGGCAGAATCCGTTACAGTCAATCTAACTGAATACTGCCCTGCGGCTGGATATCTAAAGGATGGATTTTGAAGTGTCGAACTACCAGCCACTACCCCACTAGTATCGAAGTCCCATTGCCATTGTGCAAAGCCTACTCCACCAAGATCCTGGCTGAGATCAGTAAAGGAACTAGAATCTGCAAGACAAGTAGAATCTTCCTGGAAATTTGCAAGTGGCTTATTTGTTATAGCAACAACTATGCACGTATCATCAGTCCCTGCGCAGGCAGAACTGTTTGAGACTGTCAAACATACCGTGTAGTTACCTGGGGCTGCATAGAAATGGCTTGGATCAGAGAGATCACTTGTATCTCCATCTCCAAAGTCCCAATCCCAACTGACCAATACTCCTGTATTGGCTAGCGATAGATCAGTAAAGTTTACTGTATCACCAAAGCAGGCTCGATCAGGAGAAAAATTAGCTAGTGGCTTTGGTGAAATCGGCACTGCAAGCGTGGTGTCATGAGAGCAACCTCTGGTGTCTGTCACCTGGAGATTTACTGCAAAGACAGAATCAGCACTGAAGGTGTGAGCAGGGTTTTGATTGGTAGAAGTGGCACCCAGATCATCAAAATTCCAGAGCCATGAGTTCACAGAACCGGTGCTGCTGCTTGATTGATCGGTAAAGCTTGTGGAGTCACCTAAACAAACAGTATCGAAGTTAAAATCTGCAATAACCCTATCAAGCGTAACAACTATGGAATCTGTATTCGTACAATTATTGGCATCCAGCCCTGTCACAAAGAATTTGGTCGTAGTATCAACGCTCACCCATGGATTAGAAATGCTTGAATCGCTCAAGCCCATCGAAGGTGTCCAAACGTAGCTTGTTCCTCCAATTGCCAGGAGCTGGATACTATCCTGGTAACAATGACTGGTGTCGTCTAAGGTTGTAATAGTTGGATTAGCATAGACATTTATTATAGCTGTATCTGAACCCTGACATCCTAAAAAGTCGGTAACAGTAAGAGTTACTGTATATGCACCTGTTAAATTATATGTATAAGTAGGGTTTTGTGCATTACTGCCTGCTCCCATACTTCCAAAATCCCATGACCAGGCAATTATGGAAGTATCTGCCGTAGAGCTATCATAAAATTGCACAAACCCTGGCAAGCAAGCATTGGAGTCCGGACTGTAAATATTGGCTACGGGATCTGTAGGAATAATTAATACCCTTGAGGATGTGTCCCAACAACCGATACTATTTAAGACAGCGAGTAATACTGTATAAGAGCCCGCATTGTTATAGGTGTGGGTTGGATTTTGTTGAGAGGAAGTGTCACCGTCTCCAAAGAACCAATAGAATTCAGTAATGGGATATCCTCCCGAACCTCCTGAACTTAAGTCTGTAAAGCTCACTGTTCCTCCATTACAAATGTTTCCGAAGCTCAAAGAGAAATTTGCAGACGGAGTATCAACCCTAATCGTATCGAGAGTTACTTGCTCTAATCTGGAGCAACCAGCCGTATCTGTCAGAAGGAAATCGATCGTATAGTTTCCAGGCTGGGAATAGGTAATAAAGAAGGTGTCAAGGCATGGGTTAGCCGGGGTCCCATAACAGGAAGGAATCCAGGTAAATGAACCTAATCCTGCACCGGGAGTGATAGTTCTTATCGTGTCAACCCTTATTGATTGAACATAATATGCCACTCTGACCGGCTGACAGCTATCTAAAACTTCTGAGCTAACCGTAACTGCGGGTCCACCGACCTCAAATGCTGTCCTACTTACTGTATCCGTGCATCCAGTGCTTGTGGTCACGATCAAAGTGATAGTGTCAATCACCGGCCTGTTGTATGTGTGAAATGGGTTCTGCAGGTTTGATGTAACAGTATTATTGTCGTAGGACCAGAACCAACTAACTACATTATTCAAAGAACTATCAACAAACTGGACCCCTACAGGAGGACAATCTAATCGGGTTGAAACTCCTCCAAAGTTGGCAATAGGGTTTCGGACAATAATTGATTGGGTTGCTGAATCCTGACAACCAAGGTTGTCGGTAATTGTAAGCCCCACCTGAAAAACTCCAGTATCCGGATAGTTAATAACCGGATTTGAAAGGTTTGAGGTATTAGGTACACCTTGCGGGAAGGTCCAACTATAGTTTGGTCCCACAACTGTTCCTGTATTGGAAAAGGTAATATTCTGATTTTGACAAACAAAAGTATCGGTGGCTGCGATGTTTACATCTGGATGTTGGACAGTAATCGTCCTACTTTGAGAACTACGACAACCAAAAGTGTCCCAAACAGTAAGAGTGGCAGTATATACCCCTGGATTAGCGTAGACATGTGTGATAATTGAATCTGAACTCAAAGGAGATCCATCTCCAAAATCCCATACGATTGAATCAATGCTTGAAATTGGTGCGAAGCTGGTATCAGTGAATGTTACAGAAAATGGCAGACATCCAGAGGTGGCAGTTGAGGCAATTCTTGCATATGATCCATGTACAGTTATCCAATCCAACATGGTTACAGTATCTGTACAACCGTTAGGAGTGGTATTCCTCATTACAATCGAATACACTCCTGGATCTGAATAGGTGTAATCCTGCACCCGTAATCTTAAAAATGGAGAAGTCTCATAAGACGGCGAACCTCCTTGGTAGTCAAAATCCCACCTGGAATTATTGTTGTTCCCTGGGGCGGCATTTGGAGAGGTGTTTGTAAGAGTAATTGGATTGTTCCTGCATACTTCTGTTCGATTAGTAGAAACAGTAGCAATTGGGTCATAAATACACCTGTTACGTGTTATTGAATGGCTACAATTGAATGTGTCATTAAATGCAGTTAGAGTAACTACAAAACATCCAGACGTATCATAAGTCCATTGTGCGGTAAGTGAAGTTGAAGTATCATCTGTTCGATTGGGATCGCCAAAATCCCAAAGAAATCTATTGGCTCTAGTAGTGGTTGTCCTGAAATATCTAGTGAGTGGAGTTTGACAAGTAAAACTATCAATCAATTCAGCACGCGGTGGATTAATGACAACCGGGCCATTGGTTGCAGTATCGCAGCATCCATAATGACAAGCTGTAAGAAGCGGATAATATGTACCTACATCACCGAAGGTATGATTCACATCACATCCTGCAACTATGGGAGAACCATCCAGGAAATCCCAATAGCACGAATCACCTGGAGTACTTAGACTTACAAAATTCACCTGCAACTCCTCAAAACAACTTGTGTCGGTATCCCAGGAAAAGTCAACCACAGGGGTATCTCCTAGACAAATTCTGTCAGTGTACTGAATTGTATCTGTACAACCACCTATGGTGTTAATTATCAAACTTGGAGTATAGCATCCAGTATCATTAAACACAAATGAACCAGTATCTAATGGTCCAACCTGATCAAAAACTCCATCTCCATTGAAATCCCATTGATAGCTAATTATTGAATCGGTAGCTAAAATGGTCGAGGTAGAGGTGAATCTTATCCTTCTTGGAGCGCAACCTCTGTTCCTGTTTACTGAAAATCTTGCATTAGGTGGTGTAATCAAAATTGACTTTGATTCTGAACCTGTACAACCATTCGCATCAGTAACAGTCAATGTTGCATTCCCGCCATTAGGGTTATAAATAACAGGTGGAGGAGTGAAATTTGTGCTATTAGAAATATTTGAATTCGTGAAAGCCCATGAGTAATTTAGGCCAGGCAAGGAGTTATTGATCCAGTTAACTGTGTAGGGATATACACAGGTTGTGGTATCGTCATTTGTTGAGATACTCGCAGTTGGATTGGGGTTTATAACAACATAATTTGTTCTAGTCCTTGTTTGACTACAACCACCAATAGTATAAGTCATTGAGACAGTATATGAACCGGTTCCCGGATAGGTATGGCAAGGGTTAGCAGTAGTAACCAATGGAGAACCATCTCCAAAGTTCCAGGAATAAGTACCTCCAGCAGGAGAGCTTTGATTGGTAAAGCAAACCTGGGCTCCATCACAAACCGATGGATTAGCTGAAGTAAATTGCGCCACAACGCTATCGATATTTACATAGCTAGACCTTAGGAATGTGTCAGCACATCCAGTAACTGTATTAGTGGCAATTAATCTAACTGTGTAGTTTCCCGAAGTGTAAGTATGACTCGGATTTGCGGCCGTACTGGTAGTTCCATCCCCGAAATCCCAGAGATAGCTATTTGCACCTCCAGAACTGGTGTTGGAAAAGTTAACCGTATGGGGAGAAGTACATGAGTTTCTATTTGCAGCATTGAAATTGGCATTAGGCACCTGGTTAACACGTACTATATTATTGTAAGTAGTGTCCTTGATACAGCCGCATGCATTTACAAGCCTAATTCTAATGTTATAGTTTCCAGGAGTATTATAGGTTACTGTTCCCGATCCATTTAGGTTTGGACCACCGTTATTTGGGAAGATTGTGGTGCTTGTCATTATACCACATTCAGGCGTAGAGTTATCGGTGATGTTTACTGATAGAGGGGCACAACCAACTCCTGGACTTACACTTAAACTTGGACTAGGTAATCCAAAGGCATTTATATAATCGACCCTGGTGAATGTGTCGCAACTAGGCGAATCATCACAAATCACTAGCTCGATGGTATATAGACCAGGGCTGGTAAATGTGAATGGAAATGGATTTGCCGTGCTTGGCTGCACAACACCATTTATAATCCACTGACGGGATGAATTAATGATGTTAGCGCCAGGGCTTGGCACGCTAATATCAGAGAATGATACATTTAAAGGAACACATCCCAAAGTGGCAGGTGTTCCTACAAAATTCGCGTTTATCTGACTCTCACCGCGTATTCCAACTATGCATAGCAAGCACAGAAGGACTCCAGCGTAAATTTGCTTCATAGACCTTCCTTATTCTTCTTTTCGTCTTGTTGATGGGGTCTCTAACTTCTAAGATAAATTATTCAAAGGGTATTTGCCTTAAATTATCTTCAACTAAAAGGTTGGGCAGTAAATTTTCCTGTAGTTTCTCACACGTTTAAAGCTTCCTGTATATAATAGAGCTACTTCAAGCGCGCCTCTACCATTAGTTCCACCGCTTAATTCCGAAACATTGATATCATAGCTAAATCCAAATGTAAAACCGCTGACATCAATTCGTAAAGTAGGAATTACAGCATCTACAGCTGGCTGTGAAAGCCTTGCAAATAATCCAAAGCTGATGCTTGCATCGGTTTCCAGATCATCTCCAAAAACATACTGTAGATAGGTTCCAAAATTTACCTGTTGTGCTTTGAGTTGGCGAGCATATAACAGTGATGGAAGTAAATTGAAACGCTCACCAACTTCAATAAGAGCTCCAGCACTTAGCACGTGCTTGGGGCTTATCGTTGAACTCGCGTCCTGAAGAAAACTATTCTTAGGCTCATTTAGGTGATGGTAGGCATAACCGATGTACATGTTCAACCTGTCTCTAGGTACAATATGCCAAAGCAATCCAGCAGAGAAGTCCATATCGGAAAATGACTCCTGAGCCAGAGCTTCAATCTGATCCGGGAACAAGGCAGCATTGGGATTTAAACTCCTACTTATAAAGCCTGCTGAGAATCCTAAAGCAATGCTTTGTTGAACTCTGTCTCCAAAACCCTTCGAGTAAGCAAAGCTCATATTTACATGAGTGGTATTGAAGTTCAGGTCTCCTGCCCTGTCTGAATATAAATAGGCCCCTACTCCAAAGTAATCCTCACGGAGTTTGTCCTTGAAAAGTGAAAAATCAACCCCACCCGCAATTGTCTCATACTTTGAATTGATTGATCCCCATTGAGTGCGATAATTTGCCTGCAGCCTGTAATGACCATTGAAGAACCCAGTCATAGCAGGATTCAGGGTAAGCGGAGATAAGTTGAATTGGGAGAAATGGATGTCCTGTCCTCTTACAGAAGAGAACATAAAGACGATTGCAAAAAATAAGTAGACCTTTTTCATCCCATTATCTAATTAAAGTGATATTTCCGGTAAATGGTGGCTGACTATCTGTCGACCCGAAGGTTTTTACTTGAGTAATATAACTGTAAACTCCACTGGAAAGCAAAGTTCCACTTGGATCCCTGCCATCCCATTTGCTGTTAAGATCAAATGTCTTGTAGACCAAATTACCCCAACGATCGAAGATCTGCATCTCGAAGGTCTCAATGTTCTCACCATCCACATAGTGGAAATCGTTCACCCCATCGCCATTAGGGGTGAAAACATTAGGAATATATATGGAGAATGCAGGAGTGTCAACGAATACAACGAGTGTATCGTAAACTTTACATCCATTCTCGCTCACTCCTTCTGCCACATAAGGTGTTGTCTCAAGTGGAAAAAGGAAAACACTGAATCCAGACTCCGCTAAGAATCTATCCGGTGCCCAATTTATAGTAGAGACCTGATCCGTTACTAGTGGAGTGATCTTGATCGTTTGACCGCGAATTATAGAGGTATCATTCCCCAGAACCAAAGTCCCACTTGGAAATTCTCCAATGTTTATCGGATTGGAAATATTAGCACAGCCAAGGTTATTAGTAACAGTGACTATGTAATTACCTGTCGACAAACCCTCAGCAAGACTATCAGTCTCAAAAGGATCATGACTCCATTGATAAGTGTATGGGGGATTGAAGTCGTTTACTGAAATCAGGATGCTTCCGGAATTGTCATTCGGACAAATGCTATCTGTTTTGCTTACAACTCTGATCGAAGGAGCTCCTATATTGTCAATGCTATATGTTCCTAAACCCTGACAGTTCTTATCATCAAAAACTGTAACTGAGTATTGGCTTCCGCCAAACAGCGAGTTCAAAGATGATCCGGAACTTCCATTTGACCATTGATAAGTCCATTGTGGTCCATTTCCTCCGGAAGGATTAGTACGAATTTGTCCATTCCCATTACTGCAGGTGTCTGGAAACACAATTGCATTGATGGATATCGAGTCTGTTGGACCTGGAACAGTATAATTAGTAGTAATTGGATTAGGGCAAACTGAGTCAAGTACATCAACACTGTACTGAATTCCAGAACTCAGGCCAGTAGCTATTGTGCTTGTAAGTGCAGCGTCATGACTCCAGCTATATGAGTAGCGTCCAGATCCTCCATTTGCATTAACCTGAACAGAGCCATCAGTATCTCCAAAACAGTCCACTGAATCGAGTATTGAAATTGTGATTGTAGGGAAACTGGTAGTATCAACCAAAGTTAGGTTGACTGGTGAGCTTAAGCATCCATAGGTTTGATC
Source organism: uncultured Chitinophagales bacterium (assembly GCA_963991145.1). Classification (GTDB taxonomy): domain Bacteria; phylum Bacteroidota; class Bacteroidia; order Chitinophagales; family JABDMM01; genus CAXDOZ01. Next base: position 20,047 of record CAXDOZ010000006.1, read on the forward strand.
AACAGTTATGATCTGGTAGCTTCCCGGCGCTGCATTATTAAGCGTGCTGCTCGACAGGAATTGAACGGTTTGACCATTTCTAATGAATCTAAATTGATATTGAGCAGAACCTCCAGTTCCTGCAGCTATGATGTTCCCATTATTAGCTCCACAGGTTGGATTTGTGAATGAGATCAATATGGTTTGAACATTAAGTACAGTAACCTGAAAACTGGTATCGGCAGTACAGGTGCCATCTGTCCAGTTCAGATCATAAGTAGTAGTGCTGCCAGGAGAAACTGAAATTGATGTTCCCGTTACCGGAGCAGGAAGATCCCCTCCACTCCAGGTGTAAGTTCCACCGGCCTGACCATTTGCTGTAAGAGTGGTTGTGGAGTTAATACAAATTGTATCAGTGCTCGCAGTCACCCAAATTGGAATTGATCCAACCTGAACAGTAACATTCTCTGTAGAGCTACACCCTCCATTAGACCAGTTAACCGTATATGTTTGATTTGCGGATGGACTAACTGTTACACTATCATTTAAGACAGGATTTAGAAGGTCTCCTCCAGACCATGTATAGGTACCTCCTGATCCTCCAGCACTAGCTACTAGTGTTACAGGGCTTCCGGAACAGGTAGAAGGATTTGTTGGGTTGATTTGGATAGGCGGACTTGAAGAAACTGAAACATTAACAGTACTTACAGATGAACAACCTCCATTGATCCAATCCACCTGATAAGTTTGTGCCGTAGAAGGAGTAACAATAATAGATGCTCCTGTATCCAGACCAGGTAGATCTCCCCCGCTCCAAATTATCAATCCACTAATTTGAGGTTGAACAGCTGCAGTTAGTATAGCTGTGTCTCCCGGACATACTGTATCGGGTTGACTTGTAATGGTAGGTGGGGAAACAACCAGGATCTCAATACTATCCTGAATTACACAGGGACCATTATTCCAGGTAAAGTAGTAAGTAGTGCTTACCGTAGGTGTAACATTCACATTTGAACCGAATGTTGGCGGTATACCGGCTCCTGTCCATACAACAAAGCCTCCGGTATATCCAGAGCCTGTTAGTATTGATGTTTGTCCGGCACAGATTATCGTATCAGTGGCTGTCAAAACAAGATTCGGAACGTTCAGTGCAGTCAGGCGAATGCTAAATCTGGCTGTATCCAGATTCGCATCTACGGCGGTCAATTGGTACACTCCAAAGTAGACATTGAGAAGATCTGCTGAAAATCCAGAGGAGATGAACTGCCCCGCCGAATCCCAGGTATAAGTATAGGGTGCCGTTCCTCCTGTAGCAGTAATTCCCACTACCGTGCCATTATTCAGTCCGCAATCCGGCTGGGTAACAACCATTGCGCTTGTATCAATACTAATCTGGCCATTTAAGGCCTTCGGCCCGATTAGGGCCAGAAAAGAAAATGCAATGATTGTAATAGTAAAGCGTAGCGTGTTGCTCAACACCAATAATTTAGTTTGCAAATCTAGTGAAGCATTTGTCTGAAAAGCTTCAAAATTCTCATCAATCTGTTTATAACATGCCTTCCCTCTGCTATGCATTGTTCGCATTATTGTATCCAAAGCCACCCTTATGGAATTTGGCGTAAGCCCTTTAAGCATTGTTCCAATCCGAAAAGAGCCCTCAGATAGCAGCGAACAGATCTCTCAGCTTCTCTTTGGCGAATACTTTCGTATCCTTAAGAAAGAAGAGAAATGGTGGAATGTTCAGCTTCTTTATGACGAATATGAAGGCTGGATAGATGCAAAACAAGGTGTAATCCTTTCAAATATTCCCGAAAACAGCATTTCAAAACCTGAAGCCATGGTCTTCGATATGTGCTCGGGAGCTACTGTTGGTTCAGACCAGATCCCTCTAGTGCTGGGGGCTCAGCTCGACTCTTTCGATGGAATGCACTTTAGGCTCGCGAAGAAAAAGGGCTTTTACAATGGGCAGGTGGTTTATCCTGGTCAAAATGGTTTGAGCATTGAACTCATTGAGAAAATTTCTTCCAGATACATGAACGCTCCCTACCTGTGGGGAGGAAGAACACCATTTGGGATTGATTGTAGTGGCTTCACTCAAATGGTCTTTAAATTCCTGGGCATCAGATTGCGAAGAGATGCATATCAACAAGAAGAACAGGGTACTGCAATTGACTGGCTTAGTGAAGCTCGAAAAGGTGACCTTGCCTTTTTTGACAATCAAGAGGGACGAATAACGCATGTAGGTATTCTACTTTCTCCTGAGAAGATCATTCACGCCTCTGGAAAAGTTCGAATAGACAAGATTGACAATTACGGTATTTTCAGAGCAGAGGATAAAAGCTATTCTCACAAATTGAAATCCATCAAACGAATCTCCCATTGATATGGCAGTTAAGATCCTATCAGATGAGCAAATAAGGGCAGTCGATCAAGCTACAATCGAGTTTGAGCCTATTTCATCAGAGGACCTAATGTGGAGAGCATCAAGCAGATTCGTTGCAGAGTTCTGTGAAATACAGGAAAACAAAGATCAAAGTATTCATATCCTGTGCGGGATTGGCAACAATGGTGGCGATGGACTTTGTATCGGAATCCAGCTAAAAAGATTGGGTTACGATATTCACCTTTACGCCATACGATTTGCTACAAAATCAAGTCCAGATTTTCAATTCTACGAGTCGCACCTTTCAGAAGATGGGCTAAGATTGAGAGACATTGAAGATGAGAACCAGATTCCTCTGTTTGGAGAGTGGGATATTATCATAGATGCAATTTTTGGAACCGGTCTAAGCAAGCCTATTGTTGGTCTGGCAGCGAAAACCATAGAAATGGTTAACGAGTCAAAAGCTCAGGTTTTTAGCGTCGACCTTCCTTCAGGCCTGAACACGAATAAGATCAATGACAATCCTGTAGTTCAAGCCGATTACACTATCACTTTCGAGTTTCCAAAGCTGTGCTTCTTTCTCCCCGAAACAGGCCCGGCCTGCGGTGAATGGATATTCACATCAATAGATCTGCACCCGATCAAGATCAGTGAGATCATTGCAAATGAGCTTTACATGGATGATCTGCTTGAGATGTCTGGTTTCATAAAAGATCGACCACGATTCAGCCATAAGGGCAGGTTCGGACATGTATTGATTCTTGGTGGTTCTCAGGGAAAGATGGGTGCTCCCTATTTCAGCTCGCTGGCTGCGCATTCAATGAATGCAGGTCTTGTAACGGCAGGACACGGAGAGAAGGCAATTTCAATTCAGCAAACTCTTGCTCCTGAAACAATGGCCATAAAGTGCGGCGAGGACTGGACGGTTGATACAATCCCAAACCTGGAGCCATATGACTCAATAGTTATAGGTCCCGGACTTGGAACATCTGATCCCAGTTTTTCTGCATTAAAAGAAGTTATTGCAAAAGCAGAGTGTCCATTAGTACTCGATGCCGATGCATTGAATTTGATCTCAAAAGAGATCGGACTTCTCTCCTCTTTGCCAGCTAATTCTGTTCTCACTCCTCACCCAGGAGAGTTCAGAAGAATGTTTGGAGAGTCAGAAAATGGCTTTGATCGTTTAGAGCTCCTGAGGCAAAAGGCAAAGGATCATCAAGTGGTCATCATTTTAAAGGACGCTTTTACGGCTATTGCCCTTCCGTCAGGAGAGGTTTACTTTAATGGTACAGGAAATCAAATTCTTGCGCATGGCGGAACTGGAGATGTTCTCGCCGGAGCCATTGGTGGTTTACTCGCTTCTGGTTATAGTGCGAAGCAAGCCTCTTTACTAGCAGTATTTACACATGGCCTGGCGGCCGATATCATTGCAGACGAAGTAGAGTCCTTGCTTCCGCAGGAGCTTGCAGATGGACTAAGAACTGCATGGACTTACCTAAGAAGAATTAAAAATCTTGATTTGAATGAAGAATAAAGAAAAGATCGTAGTGCTTTCAGGTGCTGGGGTTAGTGCAGAAAGCGGAATCAAAACCTTTCGCGATCACGACGGTCTTTGGGAAGGCCATGATGTAATGGAAGTTGCAACTTTTGAAGGATGGCTAAGCGATCCTGAACTAGTACTCGATTTCTACAATCAAAGAAGGCGTAACGTAATAGAAGTCGAGCCAAACAAGGCACACTACCGGTTGGCTGAATTAGAAGCCAATTATGATGTTCACATTATAACTCAAAACGTAGATGACCTGCACGAAAGAGCTGGCTCTACTAATGTCCTGCACCTTCATGGCGAGATGTTAAAGGTTAGAAGTGTAGAAGATGAAGCTCTCGTACTTGATTGGAAAGATGATCTCAAACTCGGAGATCTTGGACCTGATGGACAGCAGCTAAGACCGCACATCGTATGGTTTGGAGAGTCGGTTCCTATGATCGAACAGGCAGCCAAGATTGTATCAGGAGCAGATTACCTGATCGTGATCGGGACATCATTAGTTGTTTATCCGGCCGCAGGCCTGATAGATTATGCTCACCCCGATATCCCCAAATTCATCATTGATCCTAGAAAGCCCGATGTTATTGAGCATCCGAGTTTAAACTTCATTGAAGAGAAGGCAACTACCGGAATGGATATCCTTATTGAAGAGCATCTTAACTTATCGGTGTAATGAGCAAAGCAGAGGAACACGGTTGGAGATTACGATCCAGGGAGACAGTTTTTGACAATGATTTCATCTCTATTCTTGAGGATAAAGTCATCAATCCAGCAGATAAGGAAGGCTTCTATAGCGTTGTTCACTTTAAGCGTGAAGCCGTTGCGATCATCCCATTAGATGAAGAGATGAATACATGGATCGTTGGTCAATACCGATATCCATTAGACAGGTATGAATGGGAAGTCCCGGAAGGGGGATCTGACGAAAACGACCCACTTGTCACCGCAAAGCGAGAGCTCATTGAAGAAGCTGGAATCAAGGCAAATCGATTTGACCTCATCCTTGAGATGCAATTGTCAAACTCAGGAACAGATGAAGTATCCTTCACTTATTTAGCCAGAGATCTTGAAGTGGTTGAAGCTCAACCGGAAGAGACTGAAGTCCTTACAATAAAGAAGCTTCCTTTTTCTGAACTGGTTGAGATGGTGATGAAGGGTGAGATAAGAGATGCACTTTCAATAGCATCAATTCTGAAGCTGCAACAATTGATACAGCTTAACCAGCTTCCTTGATAAGCGTTTCATTTTCCTCGAAATCAATTCCGAGCATTTTTAGTTCTGCCAGAACCGGCATATAAACTTCAGAAACTTTTGGAATGTGCACTCCGGTTAAAGTGATCCTTCCATTAAGCACGAGTTTTGCGCAAATTCCAATTGGCAAGCCAACAGTCTTGGCCATGGCTGTTTGATGATCATCCTCCCCTATTACAACCATTGAACTGGTGATCTCTCTGATCTCAGAATCCTTCTCATAACGGAAAAGGTGCAACATAACGATCATATCCTTGTCTCCGGGTTCCATTGCCCATTTCTTCTCAAGAATATGCTGAAGTACTTCAGCCGGAGTAGCATCCTTTAGTCCAATCTTTTCATGATCGAAAAGCCCTAACCATTTAAGCATTTCCATCTCCTCGGAGTCAACATCAATTCCGACATAATATGCCAGCTTCAGTTCCACCGAATCATATTCCCTAAACTTCAGGAAGGTATTCGTAAACTGCCTGTAGGTCATATCCTCCGTATGCTCCATGATGTAAGAATCATCTGTCATACCTATCTGGACCAGAATATTCCAGGCTTTACAGTATTTAGGTCTACGGAAAGTACCTCTATACATGGTTTGGACATCCTCCAGGTCATAAAGTTTTTGGTACTTCAGGGAATCTCTGTTGGCATAGCCTTCAAACTTTCCATAGCCAGGAATCTCAATGATCTCAGTTCTTTCGAATAAGCGATGGTAAGGGATATACTTATACCTGCCATTGTGAAGGAACTTTACTCCTCCCTGTCCCTGTCCCGCGAGAATCACATTTCTAGGAGCCCAGGTGAATTTGTAATGCCATGGATTATTATCACTCTCAGGGGCGATCAGACCACCTGTAAAGCTTTCAAAGGCAGTTAGCTTCCCTCCGTTTGATTTAACAGACTCAATGATCTTCATCGCCGACATATGATCAATGCCTGGATCTAAACCAATTTCATTGAGCAAAAGAACTCCGGCATCCTTAGCTTTTTGGTCTAAGGCCTTCATCTCTTCCGAGACATAAGATGGGGTGATAAGAGATTTCTTTAATCTGATGCAGTCTTCAGCTACAATAGAGTGAAAGCTGGCTGGAAGCATGGAAATGACCAGATCTGATTTTGATATCAACTCTTCTCTCTGCTCTTCAGAACTCACATCGAAGGCAGTTGGAATCGCAAACTTGCTGTTTCTTGATTTCTCTTTAGCCTGTTCCAGGCTGATGTCGCAAAGAGTCAACATCCAACCTTCTTTCTCCGCATTGTCCAACATGTAATCGATCAATGCATTTGCGCTTTTCCCTGTGCCTAAGAGAAGGACATTCTTCATAGATTTGCAGCGTTTGATTGCCGTCCTGCAATTATAGCAGGATATTCGAGATACTGTCAAGCCAATTTATGAAAGAACTAACATTAACATCCAAGCTGATCATACTGGAATCTGAGAATGAGCTGAGTAAAGAGGAGAAAATGTTAGTAGAAGAGGCAAGAAAAGCAACAAGCAAAGCATACACTCCGTATTCGAATTTTAAAGTTGGATGCTCAGTTCTCCTCGACAATGGAGAAATGGTGTCTGGCGGAAATCAGGAGAATGCCTCTTACCCAGCCTGCATTTGTGCCGAGAATGTAGCTCTGAGTGCGGCAGTATCACAGTTCCCGGGAGTAGGCATCAAAGCATTAGCAATTGCAACATCCGGCGGAGCCGATGAAGAAAGCCCTGTGGCACCTTGTGGTATTTGTCGACAATCAATTTTAGAACATCAGGGAAGAAGTGGTCATCCAATTCAGATTTTACTAGTTGGTGGTGATGGAACTATCATCAAAGCGAACGGCATTAAACCTTTACTTCCTTTATCATTTTCACAGAAAGACTTGCTTAAATAAGAAGCTATGAGCACAAACACTATGGAGAATACCAGATCAGCAGAATTCATTGGATTAGAAAACAGATACGGAGCTCATAATTATCATCCACTACCAGTGGTATTGAGCAAAGGAGAAGGTGTTTACCTATGGGATGCGGATGGCAAGAAATACTTTGATTTCCTCTCTGCCTATTCAGCTGTAAACCAGGGTCATTGTCATCCAAAGATCGTTCAGGCCTTGATCGATCAGGCTAAAGATCTTACGCTTACTTCAAGAGCATTTTACAACGATAGCCTTGGCCCATATGAGAAGTTCATCACTGAGTTTTTCGGATACGATAAGGTACTCCCAATGAACACAGGAGTTGAAGGTGGAGAGACTGCCGTTAAGCTCTGCAGAAAATGGGGATATGAAAAGAAGGGAATTCCAGAGAATCAGGCGAAGGTGATCTTCGTTGAAGGCAATTTTTGGGGTAGAACCCTAGCCGCGATCTCTACTTCAAACGATCCGGATAGCTATGGCGGATTCGGACCATATATGCCTGGTTTTGAGCTTATTCCATACAATGACCTAAATGCGCTTGAGAAGGCTTTACAAGATCCTAATGTAGCTGGATTCATGCTGGAGCCAATCCAGGGTGAAGCCGGTGTGGTTGTGCCTGATGAGGGTTATTTATCAAAGGCATATGAGCTGTGTAAAGCCCAGAATGTTCTCTTCATTGCAGATGAGGTTCAAACAGGTATTGCCCGTACGGGCAGATTGCTGGCTTGCGATTATGAAGACGTTCGTCCTGACATCCTCATTCTTGGTAAAGCACTTTCTGGAGGCGTTATGCCGGTATCTGCAGTTCTTGCAGATGATGAGATCATGCTGTGCATCAAGCCGGGAGAACACGGTTCTACTTTTGGAGGGAATCCTCTCGCATGCAAGGTAGCTCAGGCTGCCCTTGAAGTAGTAAAAGAAGAGAAGTTAGCAGAGAATGCCTTCGAGCTGGGAAACTACCTGAGAGAGCAATTGAGAGCAATTGAAACAGACTTCATCACCCTGGTAAGAGGTAAAGGTTTGTTAAATGCAATTGAGATCAACTCCGATCATCCAGAAGAGGCATGGAATATTTGCCTTGAATTGAAAGAGCGTGGCTTATTAGCGAAACCTACTCATGGGCATATCATTCGCTTTGCTCCTCCTCTTGTGATCACAAAAGAGCAACTCGACGATTGCATTCAGATCATCAAAGAAACTTTTGAAAACTACCAGCCTTTAGGAAAGCCAGTTCAGGCTTAATTAAAGGTGAAGACAACGCGAGCGTTGATCAGCCTGTTGGTCAGAGAGTTTGGAACTGCGTAAACTGTGTTTCTAAAGTCCTTGACCCACAGGTAGGATACTGTATTCTCAATTCCAAAGAGGTTATAGACTTCGATTGTAGCCCAAACTCTTTCAAATGCTGAGAAGAAACCTTTAGGTGCTCCAATCTTTTCGATTCTTCTGTCCCGTTTGTAAAGCTCTGCACTAAATCCGATATCGATTCTTCGGTATGGTGGGATTCTAAGTACATCATTGTATCTGTTCCCATCAGGGAATCCAAAAGGAAGCCCGGTAGCAAATACAAGATTAAGGTGAACCTTGAAATTCTCATTCTTGGAAAGGTGGTCCTGGAAGAATAGATTGAAACTGATTCTCTGATCAGTTGGACGTGAAATATATCCAGGCTCAACTCTTTGGGTATCTGTGATCTCCTCAGGTCTTACCTGACCAATGAAGACTTCATTTCCCTCTGCGTCAAAGTACCTGAAGTAAAAGTCATCGAGGATGTCTTCCTTGGTAGCCATTACCGACATAGACAGCCATGACTCCACTCCTTTTACCAATTCTCCATTTAGTCTGAAGTCTACACCAGTTGCGTAGCCCTTGGCATTGTTCTCTCCAAAGTACCTGATCAGGACATTGTCAAGCTCGTAAGGAACGAGGTCCCACATATACTTGTAATAGACCTCTGTGATGAATTTGAAGGGACGTCCCCAGGCTTTGAAGTTGTAATCCATACCCAAAACAAAATGGGCTGATTTCTGAGCCAGGAGATCCGTGTTCACCGTTCCATCCAGGCTTCTCATCTCTCGGTAAAATGGAGGCTGATAGTAGGTTCCTGCTGCAGCTGTAAAGACGAAATCCTTCTTCAATTTTGGTTTCCAGTAAAATTGAACCCTAGGATTTAATGAGAACTCCCGGTTAATATTCCAGTATTGGTATCTCAGTCCTACTGTCAGGCCAAGCTTTGAGGTATCGGCGAATTTGAAGGTGTTTTGAATGTATCCGGCTAAACGATTGCTTTTGAGATCGAATGTTGATCTGAGATAATCGAAGATCAAAACGCTATCGTCTGAGAAAGGCAAAGAAAAACCTGCCGAGTCCACTCTCTCCCATTCTTTTAACTCATCGGAGATGTCCTCTCTTTTGTATTCCACTCCCCACTGGAGGACATTATTCTTTAAGTAAGAAGTACCTCTCCATCCAGCCTGATAGATATTGGATTCAAAGAAGTTTCTTGCATTGTTGTGAATTGTTCCTGTTCCAAGGCCAAAGCGCACCTGACCGAAATTGTCATCGCCAAAATTGGTCTCAACCTCTCCGATGAAATAATCTCCCAGGATATCATAAGCCTCCCGCTCTTCAGATCGATAATAGCTACCGAAGAATCTGAATCTGGTCCTATTGGAGATATCGTAATTAATGGCGAATCCGCCCATCATGGTCTTGTATCGATCATTCTCAGATCCTTCAAAGAACATATCGAGCTGTAAGACCTGGTTTACAACACCAAATGTGGAGGTCCGGCTTACGGGAATGAATTCATATCGATTCCTGGAAAAGTTACCGATGAACTCAAGTCCAACCTTATCGTGAACCTGCCAGGTTAGATATGTCTGAACATCAAGGAAGTTTGGAAAGTATTGGCCTTCAGTTTCAAGAGCATTCAAGAGGTATCGGTTGGCTTTCTGTCTAAAACCAAAAAGAAAGGTAAATGAAGTGTCTTTAGATGCACCCTCGAGGTGAGCATTAAAGCCGAGCAAACTGGCTCCAAAGCTTCCTGCCCACTTACTGGGTTTCTTGTATGTCACATCGAGAACTGAAGACATTTTATCACCGTATCTGGCCTGGAATCCACCGGCTGAAAAGTTCAGACCAGAGATCAAATCTGGATTGGGAAAACTCAACCCTTCCTGTTGGCCCGATCTTACCAGATAGGGTCTGTAAACTTCAAATCCATTTACATATACCAGGTTTTCATCAAAGGATCCACCACGAACGGAATAGCTATTACTAAGCTCTCCTCCAATGCTTGTAACTCCGATTCCCTGAGACATGAGGATCCCGGTAATATCGCGACTGGGTGTAGGGATAAAGGTTGTGGCCTCTGGATCTAGCTCAACCATACTGACCTGATCCCTGACCTTCTCCTCTACTACATTGACTTCAGTAATTGTATCTGCCTGGAATTCCAGAGCTACATCAAGCTTGAGTGTCTCACCTCTGGATAGAGTTACTTTCTGACTGAACCTTGAAAAACCAATCGCCGAAAATTGGATGGTTACTGTTGAATCAACAGGGACTCTGATCTTATAGAAACCAAACTTATTGGCATACAAACCCTGTCCGGTTTCAACGATCACTACACTTGCGGGAACTGGCTTATCCTTATCATCCAAGATGATACCTTTTATCGTTTGAGCTTGCAGCCCAAAAGAGAAAAGCAAGGAGAAAATCAGTAATAAGCCTAATCGCATTGAAGAATAGTCTAGTTTGAAGTAGCGCTTAGGTCGATAGATTTTAATTGTTCGATAGTAGAGATAGGATTCTCTGATTTGAAAACTGCACTTCCACAAACCACTACATCGGCGCCAGCCTCTAAAACAGTAGAAATATTTCCAAGTCCAACTCCACCATCAACCTGTACTAAAGCATGACTGCCACTATCGGCAATAAGTTGTTTGGCCTCTTTGATCTTTGTCAGGCTGTTTGCAATAAATTTCTGTCCTCCAAATCCTGGATTTACAGACATTACAAGAATAAGGTCAACAAGATCCATTACATCTTTCAATGCAGATACCGGTGTGTGCGGGTTAAGCGCAACTCCGGCTTTTAGCCCTGCTTCTTTGATTGATTGAAGTACTTTATGTAGATGCGGATTATTCTCAATGTGCACAGTAATTCCATCTGCACCTGCATTCTTGAAAGCCTCAACATAGTCTCCGGGATTATTCATCATGAGATGTACATCGAAGAACTTATCGCAGTGCTTTCGGGCAGCTGAAATTACGGGTAGACCAAAAGAAATGTTTGGCACATACTGTCCATCCATCACATCAATATGAACCCAATCAGCCTGGCTTTCTTGCAAAAGCTTCATGGTCTCAGCCAAAGTCCCAAAATCAGAATCCAGAATAGAAGGTGCCAGTAAAAAACTCATGGCACCAAAGCTAGGATAATCAAACAAAAAACCACTGATTAGATCAGTGGTTCTTAGTGGATATAGCCTTAAAAAGTCTATAGATAAACGGATAAGTTACTCGAGCCGGAAACATTGCGCAGTTTGGCCAATGTTTTCTGCTTGGTCTGGCGCACTCTTTCTCTTGTAAGACCAAATCGTTCTCCGATCTCTTCAAGAGTTAGCGGTGTATTATCATTAAGCCCGAAATAGGCTTCAAGAATTGCATATTCTCTTGGGTTCAAAACTGAAAGCACATCTGACAGATCCTGATCCAGAGAGTCTTTCTCAACTTTCTTAACAGGACTCATATCGCTCTTTACTGATGTAGTATCGAGTATTGTCTTCCCACCTTCTTCGCCAAAAGGCGCATCAGTGCTGATGGTAGTTTTAACCACCTTACGAAGTTCTCTTACATCCTCGATCTTCATCTCAAGAATCTCAGCTAACTCAACAAGGTTAGGTTCTCTTCCGTGCTGTTGCTCAAACTCGGCCACAGCCTTATTCATCTTATGTGTGCTTCCAACTTTGTTTAGTGGAAGTCTTACCAATCTTGATTGCTCAACCAAAGCCTGCATAATGGCCTGACGGATCCACCAAACAGCATAGCTGATAAACTTGAACCCTTTGGTTTCGTCGAACTTTGTAGCCGCTCTGATCAATCCCATATTTCCCTCATTGATCAAATCTGAAAGTGGTAACCCCTGATTCTGATATTGCTTGGCAACTGAGACTACAAACCTAAGGTTTGCCTTAACCATCTTCTCAAGAGCTGCTTCATCTCCTTCTCTAATGGCAACAGCAAGAACTGTTTCCTCATCAGCTGAGATCAAAGACTCCTTTGAAATTTCAGTAAGGTACTTTTCGATTGATGCCGAGTCACGGCGGGTAATTTGGGTAGAGATCTTGAGCTGTCGCATAAACCCCGGTTTAGATGAACGATTTGGTTCATTATGCGAAAGGTTTGACATCCGCATAATTCATTTTACGGGACATGTCAAGGAAAGTTTCAGAAAATAAAAAAGCCCCGATCCCGAAACTTCGGGAATGGGGCTTGATACCTTTTGGTTTATTAGGAGTTCTACTCCTTTTCAGTTGATTCTGCCTCTTCCTTTTCAGGCTTAGGCATAAGCACTTTTCTAGAAAGTCTGAATCGGCCCTGCTTATCGATCTCAGTAAGTTTAACACGTACTGTATCTCCTTCAGAGAATACTCCTTCCATGTTGTCTAATCTGCTCCACGAGATCTCAGAGATGTGAAGAAGTCCTTGTTTACCAGGAAGGATCTCAACGAAAGCACCGTAAGGCATGATCGACTTAACAACTGCTTCGTACTCCTCACCTACTTCAGGAACTGCAACGATTCCTTTGATCTTCATTAATGCGGCATTCATTGAATCAGCATCTGCACCAAAGATCTCAACTACTCCTTTCTCGTCTACCTCTTCAATAGTGATAGTAGTACCGGTAGTAGCTTGAATCTCCTGAATGATCTTTCCACCAGGGCCAATTACAGCACCGATGAATTCTTTATCAATAATGATAGTCTCCAATCTCGGTGTATGAGGCTTAAGCTCTGCATTAGGCTTCTCAATTGTCTTAGCCATTTCGTCAAGGATATGAAGTCTTCCTTCATTTGCCTGATTTAGAGCCTCGATCAATACCTCATATGGAAGACCATCGATCTTAATATCCATCTGGCATGCAGTGATTCCATTTCTGGTACCAGCTACTTTAAAGTCCATGTCTCCAAGGTGATCCTCATCTCCAAGGATATCAGAAAGGATCACGTAGTCTTTATTCTCGTTCATGATCAATCCCATAGCGATACCAGAAACAGGAGCTTTTACCTGAATACCAGCATCCATAAGTGCAAGTGAACCAGCGCATACAGTAGCCATAGAAGATGAACCATTAGACTCAAGAATTTCTGAAACGATACGAATCGTATAGGCATTCTCATCTGGAAGCATAGGTTTCAATGCTCTTTGAGCAAGGTTACCGTGTCCAACCTCTCTTCTACTTGTTCCTCTTGGCATTCTTGCCTCACCGGTAGAGAATGATGGGAAATTGTAGTGTAGGTAGAACTTAGCTTTCCCTTCGAGAACAGCTCCATCGATGATCAACTCATCTAACTTTGTTCCCAAAGTAACAGATGAAAGCGATTGAGTCTCACCACGTGTGAATACTGCAGAGCCATGAGCACCAGGAAGATATTCAACCTCAGACCAGATCGGGCGAACCTCATTTAGTTTACGGCCATCCAGACGGATCTTTGAATCAAGCATTGAGTTACGAACTGCTTCCTTTTTGACTTTACCGAAGTAACCGCCAATCATTCCGCCTTTCTCAGCAAGTTCTTCTTCGCTAAGTGATTCTTTGAACTTGTCGATCACTCCTGAGAACAACTCGCTTCTTTTAGCCTTATCTGCGATTCCCTGACCAGCGATGTTATAACATTCATCATAACAAGCCTTCTTGATCGCTTCGTAAAGCGCTTCATCATTGTCTTCGTGGTTGTACTCACGCTTTGGAGTTGATTTCTCAACCATATCGCCAAGCTTCTTAAGCTCAATGCAATGCTTCTTAATAGTTTCATGAGCAAATTGGATAGCATCTGCCATCTCTTTTTCAGAGATCTCTAACATCTCACCTTCAACCATCATCACATCAGTTTCAGATCCTGCTATGATCATATCCATATCAGAGTTTTCCATCTCTTCGATTGTTGGATTGATCACGAAGTTGCCATCAATTCTACCAACTCTAACCTCTGAAACAGGTCCGTTAAATGGAACATCAGAAACCTGAAGTGCGGCTGCAGCTGCAAGACATGCAAGTGCATCTGGATTTGTGTTTCCGTCTGAAGAGATCAATTGGATCGATAGAATAGTGTTTGCGTGATAGTCCGATGGGAATAATGGACGCATCGCACGGTCTACGAGTCTACAAATTAGGATCTCGTGTTCAGATGGTCTTGCCTCTCTTTTAAAGAAACCGCCAGGGAATTTTCCATTGGCAGCGTATTTCTCTTTGTAATCGACCATAAGAGGTAGGAAGTCGATTCCAGGTTCAGCGTCTTTGGCTGAAACCACTGTGGCGAGCATCATATTGTCGCCAATTCTTAATACAACTGATCCATCGGCTTGCTTAGCCAAACGTCCAGTTTCGATAGAAACGTCTTGTCCGTTTCCAATGTCGAAAGTATGGGTTATACCTTTCATAATAATAGATTTAGATATCTCCGCCCTTTACGGAGATGAGTGTAATTGCTTAAGATGGTGTAGTGTAAAAATGGAAACAGGGGTATAAAACCCCTGCTTCGTATTACTTACGCAAATTCAATTTCTCGATGAGTTCGCGGTATTTGTTGATGTCTTTCTTTGCTAGATATTGTAGCAACCGCTTTCTCTTCCCTACCAGCTGAAGCAAGGTTCGGGTTGATGAGAAATCCTTCTTGTTAGTCTTCAAGTGCCCAGAAATATGGTTAATCCGAGCGGTAAAAAGAGCGATTTGCCCTTCAACAGATCCGGTGTTTGATTCTGCTCCACCGAAGTCTTTAAAAATCTGTTTTTTGTCAATCGTTGTCAATGGTCTGCTTTTTATATCCTTATTCGTCTCTAAACAAGGTGCAAAAGTACAACTTCCTATTGTATTTAGGAATTATTTTTTGAGTAATACGATCAGGTCGGAAATCTTGTCTTTAAGCTCGGATCTATCTACAATGAAATCGAGGAATCCGTGCTCCAATAAGAACTCTGATCTTTGGAAACCTTCAGGTAGATCTTTCTTGATCGTTTCCTTGATTACCCTGGGTCCGGCGAAGCCGATCAGGGCCTTTGGTTCGGCAATATTAAAATCACCCAACATCGCGTATGATGCGGTTACACCGCCTGTTGTAGGATCGGTCATCAAAGAGATGTACGGAAGTTTAGCCTCAGCTAATTGAGCAAGCTTGGCACTGCTCTTTGCCATTTGCATTAGTGAGACTGCTGATTCCATCATTCTGGCTCCACCAGACTTGCTGATGAGAAGAAATGGATACTTCTTATCGATACAATAGTCCACTGCACGAGAGATCTTCTCTCCTACAACTGAACCCATAGATCCACCAATGAAGGCAAAGTCCATACAGGCAACTACGAGCTTCTCGCCATTCACTTTTCCCTGAGCAACTCTCATGGAATCGCTTAGATGTGATTTAGCTTGAGACTCTTCAATTCTCTGCGTATATGGCTTCATATCTACAAAGCCGAGGAAGTCCTTGGGCCTTAGATTTGGCCAAAGCTCCTGATATCTAGGCGTATCAAACAGCAGGTCGAAATATTCAGTAGATCCAATTCTTGTATGATAACCGCAACTAGGACATTTGTGATAATTCTCTTCTACCTCCTTATTAGGGACAGTAGTTCCACACTCCTTGCACTTAAACCAAATACCATCAGGCACTTCCTTCTTTTCCTTGGTACTCGTGCTGATCTTTTTGGTCGTTAACTTCTTAAACCAACTCATAGAGAGAATTCTGTTAGGCTTATAGCTAAGTTAAGCCTCGAGTTTGAATAAAAAAATGTGGGCCCGAATAGTTCAGACCCACATTATAGTTTATACGCTGATAATTAAGCGATAGTGATATCGTCGTTTAGATAAACATCCTGAATAGCGTTAAGGATCTCAACACCTTCGTTCATTGGACGTTGGAATGCTTTTCTTCCAGAGATCAAGCCAGTTCCACCTGCTCTCTTGTTAATGATTGCAGTAGCAACAGCTTCAGCTTTATCTGTATTTCCTCCAGAAGCTCCACCTGAGTTGATCAATCCTGCGCGACCCATGTAGCAGTTAGCTACCTGATAGCGACAAAGATCAATTGGGTGATCTGAAGAAAGCTCAGAGTATACTTTATCGTGAGTTTTAGCAAAACCAATAGCCTTAAAACCGCCATTGTTCTCAGGAAGCTTTTGCTTAATGATATCTGCCTGGATAGTTGTACCGATGTGGTTTGCCTGACCTGTAAGGTCAGCTGCTACGTGATAATCTTTTCCGTCTTTCTTGAAGTCACTGTTTCTTAGGTAGCACCAAAGAATTGTAGCCATTCCAAGCTCATGTGCATGAGCAAATGCTTCAGCAACCTGAACGATCTGATCTCTTGAATTATCAGATCCGAAATAAATAGTTGCTCCAACAGCTGCAGCTCCCATATTCCATGCTTCTTCAACTGTTCCAAATGGAATCTGATTGAAAGAGTTTGGATAGGTCATCAATTCATTGTGGTTCAACTTAACCACGAATGGAATCTTGTGAGCATACTTTCTTGATACTGATGCAAGCACACCGAAAGTTGATGCTACAGCATTACAACCACCTTCAATAGCAAGCTTAACGATGTTCTCTGGATCGAAATAAGCAGCATTTGGTGCGAATGAGGCAGCAGCAGAGTGCTCGATTCCCTGATCCACAGGAAGAATACTTACATATCCTGTTCCTCCCAGTCTTCCATGATCATAAATAGAAGCAAGGTTTCTAAGGACATTATTATTTCTGTTCGTGTCTTTCCAAATGCGGTCAACAAAGTCAGGACCCGGAAGGTGCAACTGGCCTTTATCAATCGTAGTGCTAGTGTGGTCTAATAGGTTTGAAGCTCTGTCGGCTCCTAATAACTCATGTATCTGATCGATTGTCATAGATAGAGGGTTTCAAATTGAGGCTGCAAATATAGGCATTTCATTTACTTGGAACTATAGTTTAGATTCAATCAAATCCTTAAGTTCTTTGAAGTATTCTGCGCTGTGTAAAAGACGACTTCCATACCAGGAGAATAGCTCTCCATCAACTATGAGCGGAAGTGCATTTGGAATGGCCTTTTCAAATTCTGAGTAGTGCTTTTCGGTAAAGCGATACGGTTCTGAACTAAGAAACACAAGATCGGGATCTGCTTCCCGGATATCTTCAAGTCTGACCTGGGGGTACCTCTTATGATCAGCAAAGACGTTTTCGTATCCTGCTCTGTCGAGAAGGTTGTGAATAAAGGTGTCGCCGCCTACGGTCATATAAGGCTTA
Source organism: uncultured Chitinophagales bacterium (assembly GCA_963991145.1). GTDB lineage: Bacteria > Bacteroidota > Bacteroidia > Chitinophagales > JABDMM01 > CAXDOZ01. The sequence continues at coordinate 37,599 of CAXDOZ010000006.1, forward strand.
CGCCAGATCAGATAGGCCACTCGTTTTTTATCTCCATCGGCCCGAAGGGCTAAAAAAGATGATTCTAATTGCGAGGCGATCTCCTCTCCTTTCACTTTCTGTCCTGTGATCTCACCGAGGTCTCTGATCATTTCTAGGCCAGAGGGCAGATCATCTACATCACTTATATAGACCGGATAATCCCTGGCAAGAGCTTCAACCTGCTCTCTTTCATTCTCCTCTTTATTGGCTACGATAAAATCTGGCCGCAAGGCCTTTACCTTTTCTAGTGAGACAGTCTTTGTACCACCTATGCTTTCGATTGATTCAATCTCACCCTTCGGGTGGATACAAAAACGCGTTCTTCCCACCAATCGGCCTGAAAGGCCAAGGTCAATAAGGAGTTCTGTAATAGATGGAACAAGAGAGATGATGCGCTGCGTTTTGGCAGGCAGTTCGATTTCTCTATTTAGTTGATCTCTGAAGCGCAATTTAGATTGCCATTGCCTCGATCAGGTCGTACTCAGTAATGATATGCGTATTACCAATAGTGTCCTTCACAAGTACTGCAGAGTTCTGGCGATTGATCCTTCTTGAAATTCCCTGAACGGTTTCATCAAGTTCTACAAATGGGAAAGGCTCTCCCATCAAATCGGAAACCTTGCTGTCCATGGATGTGCCATTGTTCTTCATCATGATATCAAGAATACCATTCTCAGTAAGGCTACCAATGATCTCCATTCCTTCTGAAACGGGCACCTGGCTGATATTCAGGTCCTTCATCAATTGGAATGCCTCTCCAAGACTATGCTCTTTCTGAACAGTGATAAAGTCTTTTAGATCCTTAGTTTCAATGATAGTCTTAGCTGTAGGAGCTTCATCTAACCACTTGCGCTCGCGCATCCATTCGTCATTGTAGACTTTGGCTACATAACGAGATCCGTGATCGTGGAGGATAAGTACAACTACGTCGTCTTTCCCAAGTTTATGTGCTAGCTGATTTGCTGCAGCAACAGCAGAACCACATGAATAACCAGCGAAGATCCCTTCTTCTTTTGCCAGTTTTCTTGCGTAAACAGCTCCGTCCTTATCAGTTACTTTCTCGAAGTAATCAATGACATCGAAATTGATGTTCTCAGGGATAATATCCTCTCCGATACCCTCAGTGATATAAGGGTAGATCTCTTTTTCATCGAACTCACCGGTTTCATGGAATTTCTTAAGTACGGAACCATAAGAGTCCACTCCCCAGATCTGTACGTTGGGATTCTTTTCTTTAAGATACTTGGCCGTACCTGAAATTGTACCTCCGGTTCCAACACCAACGATAAGGTGTGTGATCTTACCTTCTGTTTGTTCCCAGAGCTCAGGACCAGTGGTCTCGTAATGAGCTACCGAGTTACTTGGATTATCATATTGATTTACATACCAGGCATTAGGAAGCTCTTTTGCAATGCGATCTGCAACGGAGTAATACGAGCGTGGATCATCGGCTGGAACGTCTGTTGGGCAAACGAATACCTCTGCACCCATGGCTTTAAGGATATCTACTTTCTCTTTTGATTGCTTATCAGTCGTTACAAAAATGCACTTGTAACCCTTTACGATTCCAGCAAGGGCCAGACCCATTCCGGTATTTCCACTTGTTCCTTCTACTATTGTACCTCCCGGTTTCAGGCGGCCATCTGCTTCTGCATCTTCTACCATCTTAAGAGCCATGCGGTCTTTAATGGAATTTCCAGGGTTAAAGGATTCTACTTTGGCGTAAATAGTAGCATCAGTTCCTTTAACTACTCTATTCAATTTGATCAGGGGGGTGTCACCGATCGTTTGGAGGATATTGTCGTAAACTCGATTCATGGCTGCAAAGATAGAAGTAAAGCCATGTAGGACAATGGAAAATCAAGGCATTTTTCAACGATATGCCTATTGTAGATAGGATAACTCGATCAGGACCTTGCGATCTAAAACATTTAAGCGGCGAGCAGTTGAATATGAAAGCTTTACAAGAATATTATCGTCTTCAGTTCCAGGTAGTCTTCCAATTACTTTTGCGTAGGTGATCTTGTTGTTGATGAGATTCTTGATCTTAACCACAGAGCCAATCGGCACGGTGTTGCAGAGAATAACTAATGGCTCTTCTTCTGTGCCATCCAGATAGTTTGCTACTCCTTTTGAAAATTGCTCAGCTCTACCTGAAGAACTAAGGTCTGCGTACATGCCTGCATAGATCTCGGCCTGGTCTATCTCTTCAGTCTCAATGTTTGAAGAGTCCACTTCTACTATCTCGACAGGAATCGTTGAGTCTTCAAGAGTTTTAAGTGTATCCACCTCTACGGTTATTACCTCTGTTTCAACTTCTTCCTGCTGGTTTTTCTTCCTTTTTCTCTTTGGCTTGCCCTCAAAGATCGCTTCAGAGTTGATCTCTCCAACAATCAGATACTGGCCAATTGACAGAACCGGTTCTTCCATCTCGTTCATCTCAAGAATCGCCTCAAGAGTAGTATTTGGATACATTTTGGATATAGAATAGAGCGTTTGGCCTTGCTCTACCTTGTGATATACGTACTTGTCAATTTCCAATAGATCTTCAGGATCTACCTGATCAACAATAGGAACCTGAAGAACCTGACCAGGGCTGATCACATAATCTCCTGCAATACTATCATTGCAAATAATAAGCTGGTCTACACTAATACTGTACTTTTGAGCAATAGCAAAAACTGTTTCTCCCGGAGCTACTTCATGAGAAGCATACTCTGAAAAATTGCATTGAGCCATGATCTGAGAACTAGCAAGACTCAACATGGTTAGTATTATAAATGAATGCAATTTCCTCATAAGCAGCTTTTACTATTTTCCGTAATCAACCATTCACAAAGGTAATGCCAGTAAGCCCTGACAATCGCCCCTCTTATAAGAACATACGCACAGCGCTATCCATTGCATTGTTCATTTTACTACACAGTTTTGCCTGGTCTCAGGACTCTACTCAAAGCTTTGATAACCCGGTGATATACACAGTAGAAATACAAAGCGAGATCGATCCCTCCACCGAGAGAATTCTGCTTGATGCGATAGAGAAGGCTGAAGAAATGGAGGCTACGCATCTCTTGATCGATATGGACACCTACGGTGGATTGGTTTCCAGTGCTGATGCCATGAGAACAGCTCTTCTGGAAACGGAGCTGGTTACAGCTGTCTACATCAGAAACAACGCTGCCTCAGCGGGAGCTTTGATCTCTATTGCATGTGACTCCATTTATATGTCTCCAGGCTCAACTATTGGCGCTGCTTCAGTTGTATATGGAGATGGGAGTCTGGCACCAGAGAAGATGCAAAGTTATATGAAGGGGAAAATGGAAGCCACGGCTAAGGCTAATGGAAGAGATCCTCGATTCGCCGCTGCGATGGTTGGTGCAGATAGCACTATTCCAGGCGTAATTGATAGCGGCAAGGTGATCACCTTTGATGTAGATGAGGCATTAAAGTATGGCTATTGTAACAAAGAAGCTACAAGTGTCGAGCAGGCAATAGAATTCCTGAATCTTGAGAATGTTGAAGTTATTGAGCACAAGATCTCCAGCCTTGAGAAGATCATTCATCTCTTATTAAGACCGGCAGTCTCAAGCATCCTTCTGCTGATTATCATTGGAGGGATCTATTTCGAGCTTCAGACTCCAGGGGTCGGATTTCCGATATTAGCTTCGATCATTGCGGCCATATTGTATTTCGCGCCTGCCTACTATGAAGAGCTGGCAGAAACCTGGGAGATCCTACTATTTGTAGCGGGAATAGTCTTACTGGCCATTGAAATATTCGCCATACCCGGCTTTGGCGTTGCCGGCATTTCAGGTTCACTTCTGATCTTCAGTGGTCTTGTCTTAGCTCTTGTTCGCAATGTGAGGTTTGATTTCTCTTATGTTCCATCTGAGGAGATCTACTTCGCGATCCTTCTGGTTCTTGGCTCAGTTTCTTTTGGTTTGATCGCCATGTTCTTCTTAATGGATAAGATGACCAAGATCCCCTTCTTAAAGGTGGCTACTTTGTCAAAAGAGGAAACCGTTGAGGATGGCTACACAGTTGAGGATAAGGCTCAGGAAGCTTTGATTGGTAAGACTGGCATTGCTACCACTACTCTTAGGCCTAGCGGCCGGATTAAGGTCGATGGTATTTATTACGACGCACAGGCGGATGCTGAATGGTTAGAAGAAGGAACAGCAATCAGGGTTATTGCAGTTCAAAGCACCTACATCATTGTAACAGAACACAAGGAATGAAAGCAATAGGAATCATTCCTGCCAGATACAATTCTTCCCGACTCCCAGGAAAACCCCTTGCCGATATTCAGGGAAAGCCCATGATACAATGGGTTTGGGAATCGGCCCGAAGGGCCAATGTTCTTGACAGATTATTAATAGCAACCGATGATAAGCGGATAGAAGAAGCTGCAATTGACTTTGGAGCGGAGGTAGTGATGACAAGTGAGAATTGTCAGAATGGAACCGAACGAGTTCAGGAAGCATTCGATTCTATTCAAGAGGACTATGATGTTATTGTAAATATTCAGGGAGACGAACCCTTTGTTTCAAGTGAGCACCTCAATAAAATCACTCAATTATTTGATAATGAGCAGATTGAAATTGGATCGCTATATAAAAACTTGAACGATAAAGAACTCTTTCATGCCCCTTCAACCGTAAAGGTTGTTTGTTCCGAGAATGGAAAGGCACTTTACTTTTCCAGATCTGCAATTCCTCATTCTAGGGAAAGTGAAGATCATCTATTCAAGAAGCATATTGGCTTATACGCCTATCGACCTTCAACCTTGGAAGCTTTGGTTAAGCTTGCTCCAGGGAAACTGGAACAACTAGAAATGCTTGAACAATTAAGGTGGCTGGAACATGGCTTTGATGTTTTTCTAGCTGAGGTTTTTGAGGAAAGTATTTCTGTCGACACAGAGATCGACCTGAAACGAGCAAGAGAGATTGCGGTGGATTACTTATAAATTCTGTTAGTAACCCAAGCTCCAAAAAATCGGCTAAACAAGCGTCTTTCGCTATATTTGTATCCCGGTTAACGCGCTGTTTCTTATGTCAAAATTCATCTTCGTGACCGGGGGAGTTACCTCGTCATTAGGTAAAGGTATTTTCGCAGCTTCTCTCGCTAAGTTGTTGCAATCCAGAGGCTTCACTGTCACTATTCAAAAGTTCGATCCTTACATCAACGTGGATCCCGGTACACTCAATCCATATGAGCATGGGGAGTGTTACGTAACGGAAGATGGTGCCGAAACAGATCTTGACCTTGGTCACTACGAGCGATTTTTGAATGCTCCAACCAGTCAGGCAAATAACGTTACCACAGGTAGGATCTACCAAACTGTCATTAATAAAGAGCGCGAGGGAGCTTTCCTTGGAAAGACTGTTCAGGTTATTCCACACATTACAGATGAGATCAAGCGAAGAATGCTACTCCTTGGAAAGTCCGGAGAGTATGACATCGTGATCACGGAACTTGGAGGAACCGTTGGCGATATTGAGTCTCTGCCTTATGTGGAGGCTGTGCGTCAGTTACACTGGGAGTTGGGAGAGCACAATTCAATTGTGTGTCACCTTACCCTTGTTCCCTACCTAAAGGCTGCAGGAGAATTAAAGACCAAACCGACTCAACACTCCGTAAAGGAATTGCTTAGAAGTGGAGTACAGCCAGATATTCTTGTTTGTAGAACAGAGTATGAATTAGGTGCAGATATCAGAAGAAAGCTTGCCCAGTTCTGCAATGTGCAGATGGACTCAGTGATCCAGGCAATGGATGTGGAGACGATCTATCACGTGCCTATTGAGATGCTTGAAGAGAATCTCGATTCCACGGTAATGAAGAAGCTGAATATTGAAGGGAAAAAACCATTGGACCTAACTACCTGGAAAGAGTTTCTGAATAAGAACTCTAATCCGGAGCACAGTTGTAAGATCGCATTGGTTGGGAAATACGTAGAGCTTCCAGATGCTTATAAGTCCATCAATGAAGCCTTTATTCACGCTGGGGCGACTAACCTCTGTGATGTTCAGGTCGATTCTATCCATTCTGAAAGTCTGTCAGAGGAGAATGCAGCCGATATCCTCGGTTCTTATGATGGCGTGCTGGTGGCACCTGGATTCGGTAATCGCGGTATTGAAGGAAAGATTGCTGCGATAAAATTCGTTCGGGAAAACAAGATCCCATTCTTTGGGATATGCCTGGGAATGCAATGCGCAGTGATTGAGTATTCAAGAAATGTACTTGATCTTCCTACTGCGAACAGTACTGAGATGGACGAGAAAACTCAGGATCCTGTGATCGATCTGATGGAAGAACAAAAGAAAATTGAGATCAAAGGCGGAACCATGAGGCTTGGGGCATATGATTGTGATATCGACTCTGGAAGCCGAGCTGAACATATTTACAAGTCAAATAAAATCTCGGAACGCCATCGCCATCGTTACGAGTTCAACAATAACTACCTGGAACGCATTTCTAATGCGGGAATGAAACCCAGTGGATTCAATCCGGACACAGGCCTTGTAGAAATCGTTGAAGTTCCTGATCACCCATGGTTTGTTGGGGTACAATTTCACCCCGAACTGAAATCCACCGTGGCAAATCCCCACCCACTTTTTGTAGAGTTTGTTAGAGCTGCAATTGACAAAAAAAGTGCAGCTAAATCAGACGGGTCTGGGAAAGAGAATATGATATCTTATTCGTAGTTTTGCCGGCCTATTTAATACTGCCTTAGGCACATGGATAAGAATACGATCATTGGCACAATTCTGATTGCCATTCTCTTTATCGGTTACATGTTTTACAGCTCTCAACAAGCGATTGATGAGCAGGAAGCCGAACAATCTGAGCAAACAACAGAAGAACTAACAGAAGCTGACTCTTCAACTGAAGAATCCAGCAACATTACAGAAAGCACAACACCAGGTGCTGGTGAGATAACTCAGCAGTTTGACAGCACTTATTCAGATGATTCTACTCTAGTAGTTACTGAGATTGAAGAGCAAAGACCTTCAATGATTGCTGGAGTGTTTCCTATTGATCCTGAGTTTGAAGAGGATCTAATAATTGTAGAAAACAGCGAACTCATCATAGGATTCAACAGCCTTGGTGCAGCAATTGAATATGTAGAACTCAAGAACTACAATGATGCTCATGGGAATCTCGTCAAGCTGTTTGAAGGAAATGGATGGAAGCAGGATTTCACCTTCCCGGTAAAAGAGCCAGGTAATGATTACAATGTGAATACCATTCACACTGCCTCTCTCCCATTTGAGATCGAATCGATCAGTGAAAAGGGAGTTGTTTTCAGAGCTTATGCTATGAATGGTGGCTATGTTCAACTCAGCTATAATATTAGTGCTGATTTCATGGTGGACATGGACATGAGTCTGGTTGATCTGAATCAGTATGCCGACAACATAAGCTCCAATATTGAGCTAAACTGGAATGCTGAACTTCTTTCTCAGGAATCAAGTCTTGAAAATGAGAGGAAGTACTCTTCTGTTTATTACCGAGTCAATAAGGATGATGTAGATAACCTGAGTCTTACTAAAGATGATGAAGAAGAAGTTTCAGATAGAATAGACTGGATTGCTTACAAGCAGCAATTCTTTAACTCAACCATGATCTACAATGATGGATTTGCCAGTGGCGAGGTTGAGGTAAAGTTTAATGAAGATGATACCGGATATGTAAAGAAGTATGCATCTCACTTATATCTGGATTACAAGAGTGGGCTTCCTCAGCAAGACTTTTCGTTCAGTTTCTTCTTTGGTCCAAACCACTACAACACCTTAAAGGCTCTTGATAATGACATGGAGGAACTCGTTCAACTGAGCGCAGATTTCTTTCTGTTTGGATGGGTTAAGTACATCAACAGATGGGTGATCATTCCTCTATTCAACCAACTTGAAAAGGTCACTACGAATTACGGCTTGATCATTTTGATCATGACTCTGATCATCAAAATCTGCCTTTCTCCACTAACCTTCAAGTCTTATAAGAGCTCTGCAAAAATGAAGCTCTTGAAGCCAGAACTTGATGAGCTGAAAGAGAAGTACAAGGACGATCAACAGAAGTTTGGAACGGAACAATGGAAACTATACCAGAAAGCTGGTGTAAGCCCTTTCTCAGGTTGTGTACCAATGATCCTTCAATTCCCGATCCTGATTGCAATGTTCTATTTCTTCCCGGGATCGATAGAGCTAAGACAGCAAGCTTTCCTTTGGGCAACGGATCTGTCTACTTATGATGAGATCATTTCATTCAGTGCGGCAATTCCTCTGATTGGGAACCACATAAGTCTTTTTACAATTCTAATGACAGTTACCTCTTTGATAACTGCATTGACGAATACTCAGATGAATGCGGCTGGAGCTCAGGGAGCCTTGAAGTATATGCCTTACTTCTTCCCTATTTTCCTATTCTTCATCTTTAACAATTTCCCGGCAGCTCTTACTTATTACTACTTCCTGTCAAATCTGATCACCATTGGACAGCAGTTCGTCATCAAGAAATTCTTTATTGATGAGGATAAGCTTCACCAACAGATTCAGCAAAATAAGGCCAAGCCAAGAAAAAAAGGCGGCTTTACTTCAAGATTGGAAGAAGCTTATAAGGAGCAGCAAAAGCGTCAGGAGCAAATCAAGAAAGGCCAGGGCGATCGAAAAACCCGCCGCAAGAAATAATTAGAGAGTCATTTTAAAATCATTTTTCGGCCTTTTATTGTTTCCTTTTTTTGTCAAGGAAAGCGAAATGTCGCTTTGCGCACAAATTCAAACCTAGACCAACGTAAATAAGAGGATACTTGTGTTAAAAAATCCCTAAATTTAGTCGGTTAATCATTCAATAATAAAAATCAAAATATGAGAAGGATTTTACTCGCTGGGTTCTTTGCGATAACCTGTTCTTTCGCTTTTGCACAACAAGCAGCTCAGCGATATGAACGCGTCGACTATCGCGACGGATTCAGAAATGCCCAAACCATTGAATTGTCCAACACCTACGTTGAGATGATCCAAAACCACAGAAACAGTCTTCAAGACGCGCCAGAAGCTGTTA
>CAXDOZ010000007.1:0-46178 GCA_963991145.1 uncultured Chitinophagales bacterium
CTTCCAAACGGTGAGGCACAATACTCTATCTCAAACATGCTGTTCGGTTTCATGCCGGGCTCAATTGGAGAGATGAGTAAAGTCTTTGTGATCATGGGAGCAGGTATTCTTCTTGCATCTGGAATTGGAAGCTGGAGAATCATGTTATCAATGGTTCTTGGAGCAGCCTTTATGGGAATTCTTCTAAATCTTATTGGAGCTTCATTCTACCCGGGAGCAGACATCTTCGTGAATGTTCCGTGGTACTACCACTTCCTCATGGGTAGCTTCTTCTTTGCAATGGCATTCATGGCAACTGATCCGGTTACCGCTGCAGGAACAAATACAGGTAAGCTCATCTACGGATTCATGATCGGTTCTATCGGTATGATCGTAAGGGTTCTTAACCCGGCATATCCAGAGGGATGGATGCTTGCAATCCTGTTTATGAACGTGTTCGCTCCATTGATCGATCACTACGTATTAGAGTCAAACATCAAAAAACGTGTCAGCCGTGTCGCAGCTTAATAAAGAATCAAACGGATACATCTTCACCTTCGTTGCGATCATGGTCGCAGTGGTGGCCCTGCTTTTGGTAGGTATTGTGTCGGTGCTAAAGCCAGCACAAAAGGAGAACGAGGCTAACTACCTTAGAAAGAACATTCTAGCAGCAGTTGTTGATGTCGATGGAATCGATATTGGAGCTGTTTACAACGAAACTATCACTGAGTATGTAGTTAATAGCAAAGGTGAGATCGTAGAAGGTGCAAGCGCTTTTGAGCTTGCAGATAACGCTCAGCTTGCTAAAGAGTACAAGAAACCAGCTGATCAAAGAAACTACCCATTGTTCCAATATCAGGACGGGGAAGGTGCTAACTACTATATCATTCCACTTACCGGAAACGGACTTTGGGATAAGATCTACGGTTTCATTGGAGTAGAAAGCGACTTTAACACGATCGTAGGAACATCATTCGGTCACGTAGCTGAGACGCCAGGTCTGGGTGCTGAGATCGAAAGTGCAAAGTTCAATGATCAGTTCCCAGGTAAGAACCTGTTTGCAGAAGATGGAGCATTTGCTTTGGGAGTATATAAAGCAGGACAGGCACCAGACGACAATTACAGTATTGACGGTCTTTCAGGTGCAACTGTAACTACTGATGGAGCGGATATGATGATCCGTAATTGTATTGAGAATTACATTCCTTATTTCGATAACGGCCAAATGGCACTTCAATAATCCAAAGGATAATGAGCGAAGTAGCACAACCAAAATCAAAAGAGTCTTTATTCTCAAAGAAGAATAGAAGACTTATTACAGATCCGCTTGACGATAATAATCCAATTACCATTCAGGTACTTGGTATCTGTTCAGCACTTGCTGTAACAGGTCAGTTTGATAAGGCACTTGTAATGTCAATTGCAGTTGTAATTGTAACTGCTCTTGCCAATGTCACTGTATCAGCGATAAGAAATCTCATTCCTAACCGGATCAGAATGATCGTACAACTTGTAGTTATCGCATTGCTGGTAACTCTTGTAAATGAATTCCTAAAAGCATTCCAGTATGATATCTATCGTCAGATCTCAGTTTTCGTAGGTCTGATCATTACCAACTGTATCATTATGGGACGTCTTGAGGCATTTGCTCTGGCGAATAAGCCATGGCCTTCATTCCTTGATGGAGTTGGAAACGGAATTGGATATGGAATTATCCTTCTTATTGTAGCATTCTTCAGAGAGATCTTTGGAGCTGGAACACTAACTCTTGCGGTTCCATTTACTACAATGAGTTATTCGGTAAACTTCCTGAACAACGGTTTGTGGAACCTTTCAGATTCCGGTTATGTGAACAACGGAATCATGGTAATGCCTATCGCTGCTATGTTCCTGATCGGAGTATTGATCTGGGTTCAACGTAGTAGAAATCAAAAATTAATTGACGCATCGTAATTATTAAGAAGTAGAAATGGAATATTTAAACATTTTCATAAAATCAGCCTTCATTGAGAACATGGTTCTCTCTTACTTCCTTGGGATGTGTTCTTACCTGGCTGTATCAAAAACAGTAAAGACTGCAGTAGGTCTAGGAGCCGCTGTAATCTTCGTACTTGCTATTACAGCTCCAATCAACTGGATCGTTTATCACGGTCTTTTGAAGGAGGGAGCTCTTGAGTGGATCAGCCCATCAATGGCAACTATTGACTTAAGCTTTCTTGGACTGATCGTCTATATCGCAGTAATCGCCTCGATGGTGCAGCTGGTTGAGATGGTCGTTGAGAAATTTTCACCTTCTCTATATGTAGCACTGGGAATTTTCCTTCCGCTTATTACAGTGAACTGCTCAATTCTTGGAGGAACACTTTTCATGTTCACCAAGGAGTATGACTTCGGTCAGAGTGTTGTTTACGGTATTGGTTCGGGAGTTGGATGGTTCCTTGCAATCATTGCTATTGCAGCTATCAGAGAGAAGATTCGCTATTCAAATGTTCCTGCTCCTCTAAGAGGATTAGGTATTGCTTTCATTATAACCGGACTGATGGGGCTAGGCTTTATGAGTCTTATGGGAATTAAACTATAAGCAGAAAAACGGATTATGATCGTATTATCTTTTTTAGCAGAATTTATCGCCGCAACGCTTGCCTTCCTATTTATCGTAGGATTGCTTGTAGCGGGATTGCTTTACGCCAAGAACAAGCTTGTTCCTTCAGGGGATATCAAGGTTGTGATCAATGGCGATTCTGACAACCCGGTGATCACTACTCCGGGTAGTAACCTTCTTAATGTTCTTTCAGGAAAGTCAATCTTCCTTCCTTCAGCTTGTGGAGGTGGAGGAACCTGCGCAATGTGTTTGTGTCAGGTTGATTCAGGTGGGGGAGATCCACTTCCTACAGAAATGAACCACCTTACCAGAAAGCAGGCCAAAGACAACTGGCGTCTTGCTTGTCAGGTAAAGGTTAATGAGGATATGGATATCCGCGTTCCTGAAGAGATCTTTGGTATTAAAAAATGGGAATGTGAGGTTACCTCAAATGACAACGTAGCGACTTATATCAAGGAGTTTATTGTGAAGCTTCCTGAAGGAGAAACCCTTGATTTCGAATCAGGTGGATATATCCAGATCGATGTTCCTGAGTTCTCTGTAGACTTCAAGACTGATCTTTACAATATCGAAGATGAGTATAAGAATGACTACGATGAGTACAATATCTGGGATCTTAAGCTAAAGAATGACGAGGAGACTTTCCGAGCATATTCAATGGCTAACCACCCAGCTGAAGGTGACATCATCATGCTTAACATTCGTATTGCTACTCCACCTTGGGATAGAGCTAAGAATGCATTCATGGATGTACCTCCAGGCATCTGTTCTACTTACGTATTTACGCGTAAGCCAGGTGATAAAGTAACGATCTCTGGACCTTACGGAGAGTTCTTTATTAAGCCTACCAAGAAAGAGATGGTCTACATCGGAGGTGGTGCAGGAATGGCTCCATTGAGAAGTCACTTATTCCACCTATTCCACACTCTAAAGACAAGAGACCGCAAGATCTCTTACTGGTATGGCGGGCGCTCAAAGAGAGAGCTTTTCTATACAGATCAGTTCAGAGACATCGAGAATGACTTTGATAACTTCACTTACACTGAAGCTCTTTCAGAGCCTCTTCCAGAGGATAACTGGGAAGGACCGGTTGGATTCATCCACCAGGTTTGTTTAGATAGCTATCTAAGCAATCACCCTGAGCCAGAAGAAATCGAATACTACCTATGTGGACCTCCAATGATGAACGCAGCAGTTTTCAAAATGCTGGATGAATTGGGAGTTCCAGATGAGAATATTGCTTTCGATGATTTCGGAGGATAAAAACAAGAAGGTTAGCTTAGCGCTAACCTTTTTTGTTATGAGAATATTCTTTGTCGCTCTAGCTCTGATTTTTGTTTCCTGTGCAAGTGAAACCGAGTCTTCTGAAAGCTCAGATCCGGGGAACGATCCCGTTGTTTATGACTCCGATAGCTATACTACTATCACAGGACAAACAATGGGGACTAATTATAGTATCACCTTAAAAAGCTCTCCTGAAATTCAGAAGTCGGTTGATTCAATGTTGGAGGTGATCAATAATGCGGTGTCAACCTATATTCCTACTTCTACGATCAGCCAGTTTAACCAGGCTGATAGCGGATTTAAAGTAAGTCTTGCTCAGTCTCCACACTTCATTTGGAATTGTATGGGTGCTCTTGATATTGAATCCTTCTCTCAGGGATACTTCAATCCCAGAGTAATGCCTCTTGTAAACTACTATGGATTTGGATATGAGCCAGGCACTAAGCTTATCGATTCAGCTGTGGTTGATTCTCTAGCTGCCATGACAGTAGATATTGCTTATTTCCTTACGCAGGATAAGAACAACAATACTCCATTGGTGATCAAAGCAAATGAACATTCACAAATTGACTTCAGCGCGATGGCTAAAGGCTATGCCGTAGACCTCATCGGAGCTATGCTCCAACAAAGAGGCATTCTTCATTACCTGATTGACATAGGAGGAGAAACAATTACCCATGGAGTAAATGATCAGGGGAAGGCCTGGATGATTGGTATCACAAAACCAAAGGAAGACAATGGCGAAGAGTCGGTTCCTTATCTAAGAATTCAACCTGGAGACCTTGCAATGGCTACCTCAGGCAATTATGAGAACTACAAGATCATTGATGGGATCAAAGTGGTTCACACAATTGATCCCTATACAGGTTATCCAAAATCTAGCAGATTATTGAGCGTAACCGTTGTTGAACATTCCTGTATGGTTGCCGATGGCCTTGCTACGGGAATGATGGCAAGTGGATTGGAAAATGCAATTGCATTTATCGAAAAGAATCAATTTATGAATGCAGTTTTGATCTATTCCGATGAAAATGGAGAACTGCAATGGTTTGCATCTGATCCCGCAAAGGATCTTCTGGTCTATTGATCAGTCAGATTATAAAGGATCTTTCAGAGAAGAATCCCCAGAATCTAGATCATCCTTCTTGCATTGCTCATCGGGCGAAGCCCCACAAACCTGACAATCGCCGATCTCATTCTTAAGCCATGGGCTGTTAGAAGCACAACCTCCACGGAATTCCCCATTCTTAACAACCAGCATTCTAAGTGCCATTCCAGCAAGACCTAGAGTGATAAGAGTAAGCGTCAGGATGAGTGTTACAACGAAAGTGTTCATAGGACAAAGATAGTGTTATAAATACACTGTTATAGACGTACTTGTTTAATCTGACCTTACATTTTCAATGGGCTGTGAGCAACTCAATAGATTAAGACTCCATTTGTGGCTATTTTCGGAATATGTCAATAAATCAAGATCCAAGATTAGTTGCCTTCGAGCGATTGCTCAATATTATGGATGATCTGAGAGAGAAGTGTCCATGGGATAGAAAGCAGACCCTGGAATCTCTTAGAATGCTCACCATTGAGGAAACTTATGAGCTGTCGGAGGCAATACTTGAAAGTGATAAAAAGGGGATAGAAGAGGAGTTAGGTGATCTTTTGTTGCATATGGTCTTTTACTGCAAGATTGGTTCAGAGACCGGAGATTTTACTGTTGATTCAACTCTTAACCGAGTTTGTGAGAAGCTCATCTCCAGGCACCCGCATATCTACGGAGACATAGAAGTTGCCGATGAAGAGGAGGTGAAGCAAAACTGGGAGAAGCTTAAGCTAAAGGAGGGAAAGAAATCTGTTCTTTCCGGAGTACCGAATGGCTTACCTCCAATTTTGAAAGCTTATAGGATTCAGGACAAAGTTAAGCAGGTGGGATTCGAATGGGAGAACATCGATCAGGTTTGGGATAAAGTAAAGGAGGAAGAAGAAGAGCTTTTAGAGGCTGTAGATGAAAAGAACAAAGAGAAGATCAGCGAGGAGTTTGGAGATCTTGTCTTTTCATTGATCAATTACAGCAGATTCTTGCAAATCGACCCTGAAGAAGCCTTAGAGCGAACCAACCAAAAGTTTATAAAACGCTTCAATTACATAGAGTCTGAAGCCAAAGAGCGCGGGCTCGACCTGGAAAAGATGACCCTGGAAGAGATGGATGCTCTTTGGGTTTCATCTAAGTCATTAGAAAGCTGATCCTATTTGAGAGTTCCTATTTTCATATTACTTATCACTGTTGCATTTCCATTTGAGGCATTTTCAAGTGGGAATTACCTTGCTGCTTCCGTATTACAGGCGGGAAAGGGAAATACAGGAATTAGTTCTATTGATGGAACCTCCTCAATGGCCTACAATGTTGCAATCATGCCTTTTGTGGATCATTCACTTGATCTAAGTGCAGCTTTTCATTGGCACAGTAGAAAGTTTCAGGTTCAGAATAGTCCTTCAATCTTTAATGATAAGGGAAGTCAGATTCCGTACTCCCTGTTTTATAACCTTCAGCTCCCTAAGAGGGACTGGGCCTTCAGCCTGGCCTTTTATCAGGATTTCAATCAAAATGTTGATTGGCCCATTGATTGGGTTGGACGCTTTGTCTCCATTAGCGGTACAACAAGAGATTACATTATTCAACCCTCATTTAGTTATAGGATCAAAGAGAAGTTCAGCTTTGGCCTTGGGATTCAACTGCATTTGATTGATCTGAATTTTTCTAGAAACGTTCCTAATCTCCCGCCTGAAACTGCAGAGGGCCAAATTGTGCTCAACGAACTATATATGGGCCTTGGGGCAAACTTTGGATTTTTTGCGAGACTTAATCCATACTGGTCGATTGGAACTACCGCAACTATCCCCGTGAATTTTGGCTCCGATAGTTCTTCTGTGAGATTCTACGAGGACGTAATTCAGGAGGAATTTGAGGAAACTAATGCAGGATTCCATCAGCAATTGCCCTGGAAAGTTGGGATTGGAGCTACGTTTAGCCCTATTGAGATAAGTCGTTATTCCTTTGAGCTCAATTATATCCACTACAAAAACCTGGACAGCTTTAACCTTGTCTCCTCAAGCCCTGAATTGTTCGGTTCTATTGCTGAATCACGCTTTCAGAGGAACGCAGTTCAATTCAAATTTGGCTCTGAGATTAACATTAGTCGGTTCTGGGAATTCAGATTTGGAGTCAATTTTGAAACCGGCAAAGCCGGATCTGTTACTCCCGACTATACATTCAATAAAGTTTTCGGGCTTACAACCGGATCGTCTATTTTCTTCTCTGAGGTGTTGGAAGCGTACATTTCATTCGCCTACATGAGAAATTTAGAGGTGATTGAAGATGTAAATCAAAACTATCTAGGCTTTGGAGGAATCTTCGATGGGCATCAGGTTTATGTTGGTTTAGGAATGCGCTTTAACTTTAAGGAGAACAAGCTGCAGAGAGAGCGAATCAGAAATTTTTAGATGGGAAAACTGTTACCCTTCCTTTTATTACTTATTGGTCTGAGTATTCTTCTCACTTCTTGTGAGGAGGAGCCAGGTATTCAGCGTTTCCATTCCGGAGAGGTTGAGACGGAGGATATTCTCTTTCTGGGAGGGGACCTCACTGCTGGCTACACCAATTTTGGTTGGTCGAAGGAAAAGCAGGAAAACGCCTTCTCAGTTCTGTTTCTAGAGCACCTCAAGCAATTTGAAAACTTTGAATACAAAGTTCCATATCTGCCATCTGAAGTTTCTACTGGAGGATGGGAGCTCAACCGATTCAAATGGAGTAATTGCGAGGATAGCTTTAGCTACCCTGTCTTTAAGGAATCAGGATGGAATGTAAGCGCACTCGATGAAGTATACTGGCAGGGTCCTTTCAATGTGATTGGTATTCCAAGAATCCTTACCAGCTCTATTCAGGAGCAAGACCTTTATTACACGAATCCCTATTTCAAGAGACTTATTTCTCCCAACTCACCTGATGCTACGGTTTCTGAGTTTACAAGCACCAGAACCCCAAGTTTCTATGTCATAGAGTTTGGACATGGAGAGATCATGAGATATCTGATCAATGGGGGAGTAGACAATCAGGCAAGACCGCATGATATCATGTCCAATAAGGATTTCGAGCAAACCCTTGATAGTCTTATCCTGAGCATAAAAGACTCAGATAATCATGGTGTGCTGGTTAACATTACCATGCCTGATTACTTTCCATTTTTGAATACAGTCCCGGTAGAATATATCGATCCGCAAACATGCGTATTCTCCGGTTTCAATTACCTGATAGAGACAAAGACTGGCCTGGTCAGAGAAGCGGGGAGTTCAGACCGGATTCTTTTGCCTGCAGCGAGTAAGCTCAATACTCTTGGAGATGCCGGCGGAGTGGTTGGTCTCAGTACTTCTGATCCAGTGCCAAACAACATGGTCATTGACGAGGAAGAGCTTGTCTACATCAGCAATATTGTATCTAATCGGAACGCCATTCTGCGATACCTGGCGGGAAAACACGATTTGATGTTTCTTGACCTCAATGAGCTTTACAGGGAAGTCTCTGTAGGAATGAATTACTATGGCACCAGCTATTCCACAGAGTACATTGAAGGGCAGTTCTTTAATATTGATGGCATAAGTCCACTGCCAAAGGGAAATGCAATGATTGCAAACAAGCTTATCGCCTTGTTAAATCAAAATGCTGGCGCCAATATCCCTTATCTCGATATCCTTCAGTACTAGGTACAATTCTTGTTGATAGCCATTTTTATCCTCTTGGATATCTTATCCTATTTTGAGAGGAGTTTTGCTCTGAATGCTATCATTGGTGCGCAATTATCTCATATCGATCATTTTCATTGTCCTTGGGGCTCTCATTCTTGTTGTGTCCTCCAAAGAGAGAGGGGTACAGGACTGTGCACAGGATATCAATGCCTTTATTTCTAAAGAGCTTGAAGATGTATCTGAATGGTCAAAGGAATTACAAGCGGGCAAACCATTATCACAAACCAGCTTACCGGATAAGCATTTTAATGCTCTGGAATTTGAAGGTGATTCATTAGTCTATTGGACATCAAATCTAGTTTCTCTTAGTCCCACTCAATTGGACCTATTATCAGATCAGGCTAAGCTTCTTCAGTTGAGAAACGGCTGGTTTCTTTCCTGGGGTTTTGAGAATGGAGACAGAAGGGTCGCAATTTTACTACCGATCAAGTATCAGTATTCGATCTCAAATCAATATCTAAAGGAAGAGTTCCACCCAAAGCTGAATATCCCCGATGATTTTGATCTAAGAGCATGGATTGAAAATTCTCCTCAATGGTCAGCTGATATTATGATTGGAGAAACTCCAGCAGCGCATCTGATAGGTAGAGATTTCAGGAGTTCTGAGAGCTGGTGGCCAATTGGATTGGCTCTGATAATGTTTGGGATACTTCTGGGAGTTCTTGCTTTTGGCAGCAATTGTAAAAGCGTCTTTCAGGACAGGCCATGGCAGGGGATCTTCATATTCTGGATTGGCCTGGTTGTCTTAAGGGGCTTGATTTTGGTAATCGACTTTCCGGGAGCATACCTGCAAGGTGACCTCTTTGACCCAGGAGTCTTTGCTATTCCAATTCTTGCAACTTCACTTTGGGAGCTAGTTCTGCATGCCTGCTTTGCTTTTGTAGGAGTTTTCTTCGCCTTCCGGCGGATTGAAGACCTGCCCAACTATAACAATCCAATTCCACCCTTTGCCTTCTTCCCACTTTTAGGAATTCTGGCGGTTTTGATATTCGCAGTCTGCGAAAAGGTCGTTTTGAACTCAACTATTGAACTGGATATCAGCAATTTCTCGCTGCTGGATCACAATAGTTTTATAGCGCTTATCTGCATACTCACCTTCTGGACATCCTTTGGCTTGTTTCTTCTACTTCGTAGGTCAGATAGGACTTTCAGCCTGAAAGATCCGATACTATGGATCACCATTCTGGTTACAGTAATTCTGACGATGGGAGCAATCTGGCTTTTAGGTTTCCATTGGTCTACCGGAGCTTTAATTCTGCTGTGGCTCTTACTTTTTGTTTCAGCTTCCAATTCCGTAAATCGTGCCGATAGGCACATTTGGTCCTATGGGATAACTATTGCCTGGTTGATGATCCTGGCACTTCCTGCTGCATTTGCCCTTTATTCTGGCAATGTCAAAAAGCAGAAAGAGCTTCAGGATGTCTATGCAGAGAGGCAATTAGAGAATCGGGACTGGTACTTCGAGTTAGCCCTTGAAACAGCCAGCCAACAGATCAAGGATGATACCTACCTGAAAGCCATTTACACAAATCCTTACATCACTGCAAAAGAGCTCAAGAAGCGCTTGACAAACCTCTACCTGACTGGGGTTTTCAGTCGATACGATATTGAAATCCTTCCTTACAATGTCAATGGCTATCAGATAAAGAGTACTGGAGATGTTGGCTTACAATCATTTAAGGATCAAGCCTTGCAATTTGGAGAAAATACGGTGTCACCATTTTTCTACTACGTAGATCCTCCCGGGGTCTCTTACTCGTATTTAGGATTTATTCCTGTTAAGGACAGCACCGATAATTATGGAGAGATTGTTATTCAGTTCTCTCCCAAACAGTTTCTATCAAACAATGTATATCCCGAGCTTTTGGAGCAAGGAAGCTCAAAGAAATTGTCAATTGAAGAGCAGTTTAGCTTCATCGTATTAGATGAGTATATGATTGAGAGTCAGGATGGAGAGATTCATTTGGATTATATTCCTCTGGTTGATTCATTTCTGTCAACAGATCTTACCCAGTTTGAAGCAATTGATTCAAAGTACCGTTTGCTGATGGTAAAAGGAGCAAATGGGAAAGTGGCTGTCGTTGAGGCTCCAAAGTTTCAGGCTAAGGTTATTATCACTTACTTCTCCTACCTGGCCAGTTTATTATTGCTGCTCTATGTACTATTCTTCATTGCCAGGTTCCTTTATCTGGTGTTTAAGAAAAGAGAATCATTTAGTAGGCTGAAGAGATTAAGTCTTAGGAGTCGGGTGAGTTTGGCTTTGGTCTCTGTGGTGCTATTGTCCTTCTTCGTTATCGGGCTTGTAACCATAAACTATTTTGTTGATGAATATGATAACTATCACAAAAACAGACTTTTAAGAAAGCAACAGGCAATTCTGATCGGACTCGAAGTTGAGCTTGGAGATCATATGAATGATAGCAGCTTTTATCATTCAAATGCATATGAAGAAATTCTTCAGACTGCAGTTCAGGACCTTGCGAATATTCACTCAATGGATGTCAATGTCTTTGATCTTGAAGGAAAGATCATCGCTAGTTCACAACCTACAATTTTTGAAGAGGGCCTGATATCGTCTTATATGGATCCCTTTGCTTATAGACACTTTCAGGTTTCAAGAAGGCAGTATATCCAACAGGAATCAATCGGGCTTCTTTCTTTCCAATCAGTTTATGCTCCGCTAATCACGGAGGGTGAGAGGATATTAGGGATTGTAAACATTCCATACTTCGCCAGACAGAGGAACCTCAACAGAGATATCTCTTCATTCATGGTCACTTTAGTCAATGCTTATGTTGCCCTGATCATTATTACTGGGTTAATGGCATTGTTTATTTCCAGAAGCGTAAACCGATCCTTAGGCCAAATCGCTGAAAGGCTTGGGAAGGTTAAGATTTCAGGGCAAAATGAACCCATTCCGGTAGAAGCAGACGATGAGATAGGTAAGCTGATCAATGAGTACAATCACATGATCTTCGAGCTTGAGGAATCGGCCAGGAAACTGGCTGAGACAGAGAGAGAGCTTGCCTGGAGGGAGATGGCCAAGCAGATTGCCCATGAGATCAAGAATCCATTGACTCCCATGAAGCTTTCAATTCAGCATTTGCAAAGAGCGATCAAAGACAATGATCCCAATGCTACTGAATTGGCTGATAGAGTTAGTAAGACATTGATCGAGCAGATCGAGAATCTATCTGCAATAGCCACAGCCTTTAGCTCATTTGCAAAAATGCCGGCACCTGTAAATGAAAAGTTCGATCTCTCTGAATTAGTTGAAGGAGTGGTGAATCTCTTTGAGAATGAAGAAGGAGGATTGAAAATTGACTTTAAAATACCAGAGGATCCGATTATGGTCTTTTTGGATAAGAATCAGATCGTCTCAGTATTGAATAATCTGCTGAAGAATGCCCTTCAAGCTGTGCCTGATGATCAAACACCTGAGATAGAAGTATTTATTAGAAGATTGCCCGGTCCAATAGCTCAGTTAGAAGTCAAGGATAATGGTACCGGCATTCCAGAAGATTTCCAGCCGAAAGTCTTTGTTCCAAACTTCACTACTAAGAACTCGGGAACAGGCCTTGGATTAGCAATAAGCAAAAAGATTGTTCAACAAGCCAAAGGGAATATCCGTTTTGATACCGAGGAAGGTGCGGGGACCAGCTTTTTTGTTGAATTTCCCATGATGACCGACCTTTGACAGAAAGGAATCTGACAAGGATTAACTTGTAGCCATGGCAAAGAGCAATCGAAGACCATTTATCATCTTTTACTTACTATTCTTTTACATGATAGCCTTCTCAGCATGGTGGGCGATTCTTTTGTATCAAAAGAATAAGCAAGCTTATGAAGAATTGGTTGAGCTGCAGTCACTCATTTACGAGAGAGACAATCCAGGAGAAGACTTTGCTAAGTCTGCCCAGTTTAAAGAACTAGAGAAAGAATACAATGGTCAAAGGATCATGATCTTCTCAGAAGGCTTCGTTTTCCTTTCAATTCTAGCTTTCGGCCTGTTTAAGGTGAGAGATTCCTTTACCAAGGAGTTTGCCCTGGCGAATCAGCAAAGGAATTTCCTACTCTCCATTACTCATGAATTGAAGTCTCCACTCGCAAGTATAAAGTTGACACTTCAAACCCTTCTGAGCAGGGACCTCAAAAAAGAACAGTCAAATAAACTTCTCAATAATAGCTTGTTTGATGTAGACAGGCTGGAGGGTCTGGTTGATAATATATTGTTTGCTGCTCGTATTGATAATGAGAATTATGGTTTTGCAAGGGAGAGTATTAATCTCTCTCAGTTTATTCATGATCTAACAAATAAGTATGAGGACTCAGGTGCAGAGTTTTCATTGGATATTCAGGATGACGTTTGGTTTGAAGGGGATAGGACTGGTCTTATGTCTGTTTTGATCAACCTCATTGACAATGCCATCAAGTACTCTCAACCTCCGGTGGAAATTGATATTAGTTTGAAGCAGTCAAATTCAGGTCTGATTTTACAAGTTGGAGATAATGGCTTAGGAATACCGGATAATGAGAAGGCCAGCATTTTTCAGAAATTTTACCGCGTAGGAAATGAGGACACCCGAACAACCAAAGGGACAGGTTTGGGCCTCTTTATTGTTAAGAGGGTTATTGAGATCCATAATGGACAGATCGAAATCCTTGATAATAAGCCGCAGGGAACAATCTTTAAAGTCACACTTCCGGGGAATCCAGATATTCAAATGGCTGCAATCGGAAGCAGTGAGGTAACTGTGTAATTGTCGTCCAGGTCCATTTTACACAGCACTGACAGAAAATTTACACTTGATTCTTAATTTAATATTCAAACCTTTAAGCCATGGATATTGATGCACGAGTACTCTTAGTAGAAGATGAAGAAAACCTCAGAGAGGCAATTAAGCTAAATCTCGAATTAGAAGGCTACGAAGTTGTAGCTGCCCCAAACGGGAAAGATGCCTTGAAGAAGTTTAGAGAGCAACGTTTCAATTTGATTGTTCTGGACGTGATGATGCCTGAGATGGATGGATTCCAGGTCTGTGAACAGGTTCGATTGGAGAATGCTGATATCCCAATCCTATTCCTGACAGCAAAAGACTCCAGCGAAGATAAGATCAGAGGTTTGAAAAGAGGGGCGGATGATTTCATGACAAAGCCTTTTAACCTTGAGGAGTTGATGCTCCGAGTTAGGGTATTAGTGAAGCATAGCCTAAAAGGGTCAAAGCACGAGGAGCAGCTAATGACCTATAGCTTCGGAGATAATGAAGTGAACTTTGCGACTTATTCTGCTACAAATGGTGAATCGGAGTACAACCTGACCAAGAAAGAAGTAATGCTTTTAAAACTTCTAATTGAAAGGCAAAACCAGGTGGTTTCGCGTCAGCAGATTCTTCAATATGTATGGGGTTATGATGTTTTTCCGTCAACAAGAACGATAGACAACTTTATCCTTGCCTTCCGGAAGTATTTCGAAGAGGATCCCAAGAATCCACAATTCTTTCACTCTGTAAGAGGGGTGGGGTATAAGTTCGTGGCTTAATCAAAGAACTCTGTAGCCAATCTGAAGGTGTTTGCATGGGACTCTACTATATCCGAGAGTCTCTCAGAATAACCTCCACCCATCGCTACAACTACTGGTATATCTCTCTTTTCAATTGATTCAAATACGAATGCGTCTCTGTCTCTTAATCCCTGGATCGACATTGATAAGCGGCCCAGCTTATCATTTGCCAAAGGATCGACTCCGCTCAAATAGCAGATAAAATCCGGTTTTTCCTGCTCTATAAGCTTTGGAAGTGTTTCTCTAAGGATGCTCAGGAATTCCTCATCTGTAGTTTTATCAGCTAGAGGGATATCTAGATCTGAACTCTCTTTGTGAAGAGGGTAATTCTTTTCTCCGTGCATGCTAAAAGTGAAGACACGCTTATCGTTTTGAAAGATCTGGGCAGTGCCATTTCCCTGATGAACATCAAGGTCTACAATTAGCACCTTACGAATCTCTTTCTCATAAAGCAGTTGATTTACTGCTATTGCAAAATCATTGAGAAGACAAAAGCCTTCGGCTCGATTAGTGTATGCATGGTGAGTACCACCAGCGATGTTCAAAGCAGCTTTATTTTCCAGTGCCCATCTGGAACAATCAAGAGTTCCTTTAGAGATCACCAATTCCCGATGGATCAGGTCTTTTGAGTGAGGGAAGCCTGAACGTCTTTGCTCTCGTTTTGAGAGTTCCAGATTCTTTAATCTGTTCCAATATTCAGCATCATGCGTTCTAAGCACGATTTCTTCATCGATAGGTTCAGGACTAAAGAAATGCTCTTCAGTTAGAGTGCCTTCATAAAGCAATTGTTGAGGGATCAGTGCATACTTAGCCATTGGGAATCGATGCCCATCAGGGAGACTATGCTCATAAATCTTGCTATGTGCTACACGTATCAAACCAATCAATAAAATGGGGGAGAAGTGGGCTATACTGGATTCGAACCAGTGACCTCTGCCCTGTCAAGACAGCGCTCTAAACCAACTGAGCTAATAGCCCGAAAGGGCAACAAAGAAATGAATTTTTAGAAAGATTGTTGAGGGGATCAGAATCCTATTGTTTCCAGATAGTCCATTATCTCCTTTGTGGCACCTGCACCTGATCTTACAAACTCGGCATTCATCTTAGCAATCTTATCATAATCATCCTTTTTGCTAAAATGCTTCATTTGGGAAATGAAAGATTGATCTGAGTTTACTGGGAATGCACCTCCCAGATCAATAAGATCCACAGCTTCTTTTACATGCCAGTATTTAGGGCCAAAGAGTATTGGAACTCCATATACCGCTGCTTCAAGAATATTGTGAATAGATCTTTCAAATCCACCTCCGATATAGGCTACCTCTGCATATCTATAGATAGCGCTCAGCTTTCCTACATTATCCACCAAAAGGATGTTTGGGAGCTCTTTTGGTGAAGCAATCCACTCCGAATACCTCCTGACCTTGTAGTCCTTGAACATTCTTTCAATATCCTTGAGCCTATAAGATTGAATATCGTGTGGCGCTATCACTAAAGCATAGCCCTGACCAATCAATTGAGGAGTGATATTTCTCAGAAGTTTCTCGTCGCTTTTCCAGGTGCTTCCTGCTACAAGCAGCTTCCTGTCATTCTTGAATTCCATGACAGTATGTAGCTGAGGTGCTATTCTTGATACTGCTAACACCCGATCGAATCTGGTATCTCCAGTAACCGCCACCTTATCGAAGCCATTCTGCTTCAAAACCTTCTTTGACTTATCATCCAGGACAAAAATTTGATTCATCGAGGATAACATATTGCGAAAGAGAGCTCCCCAGGCTTTGAAGTAATAGCTGTCTGCTGAAAATCTTGATGAAATAAGGATGCTAGGAACATTTGCCTCCTTCAGGGCAGTAATATGATGATACCATAAGTCATATCTGACAAAAATCGCCAGTTGAGGTTGTACAGCCTTGACAAAGAAATCTGCATTGGCTTTTGTATCTAATTGAATGTAAATGACTTTACTGGCCTTCTTATAATCTCTTCTGACTTCATAACCTGAAGGACTGAAAAAGCTAAGTAGAATGCAGGCTTCAGGCATTCGGTCCTTGATGGCTTCTAGAAGCGGACGGCCTTGTTCAAACTCTCCAAGACTAGAGCAATGCATCCAAACAACTGGTTGTTGTTTTGCATTGCTGAACTTTATGATCTCCTCCTTTAGATTCCTTCTGCCGGAGACCCAAAGAGCTGCTTTCCAATAAAATACACTGGCAATAGAGATAGCAAATCGATACAGTGAAATGCCTAGATCATATAGAGTAACATGAAGTCTCGCCATTAGGCTAATAAGTGTAGAAATCCGTCACATCCTCTTTATAGACAGGGATGATCCAGCCGAATTTTAGACCAATCGTGCCATCAAAACGGTTGTCATTAAGAGGTCCCATTAGGTCAAACTGGTAATTTCTTCTGCCTTGTAAGAATCCTTCCATGATTTCAATACCAACATAGAAATTGAAGAAGTTCCGGTCTGATAAGTGTATGTAGCCAATGAACTGGGAAAGGGCAAAACCACTGGAAAGCCTATCGTATCCTTGTTTGTAGTCTCTTGACAAATAGGGGAATAAACCATTCTGAACATCAATAATGATCTTATGCTGCCAGTAGCCAGCTCCAAATTGTACCCATAGTCCCGAGTTTGGATTTGGTCCAATGATATCGAAGACTTTTCCAAAAGATAATCTGAAGTTCATTCCTCTGTGAAGGAATTCATAAGGTTCAGGAAATCCACTGTTTCCAATCAAAGTACCATTGTCCTCTACGAACTCGTCAAGCATCGATTGGTCCTTTACCTTTTGCCCGAATGTTAAGTAAGCATCAATTCCTAAAGTCCAATTCTTCTTGAATTTATAGCCGAGATAGCCACCGATACTGTTTTGAAAGCCATATCTGTCAGAAAGATCTCCAAAAGGGAACTGGGCTACATAGGTAGGCGCAATAAGAGTTCCCGAAATCCCTTCAGAGTTAATGTCTTGTGCGAATGAAGAAAATCGAGGGAAAATTGAGATGCAAATCGTGAAAATCCACAAAAAAAACCTTGTTCTCATTGAGATTAAAGCTAACGGTTTTTTAAACAACCTAAGGTTTTTAGCTATCAGATTAATGTTATATTTGAGGCCTTCAAATCCACAGTATAAAAGGATTTAAAGAACTTTTTAAAAGTACATAATGAATATAGTTGTAGTAGGAACAGGATACGTAGGACTCGTGTCTGGAACCTGTTTCGCTGAGACCGGCAACAGTGTCGTTTGTGTAGACATTGATAAAGATAAAGTCCAAAAGCTTAGAGCCGGCGAAATTCCAATTTACGAACCCGGATTAGATACGATTTTTCATAGAAATGTTGATGCTGGCAGGTTGTCATTCACCACTGATATTTCCGAATGCATTGATGATGCTCAAATCATATTCCTGGCCCTTCCGACCCCACCAGGAGAGGATGGTTCAGCAGACCTTTCCTATGTAATGAAAGCTGCTGATCATTTTGGACCAATGATCAAGGATTACAAAGTCATTGTAGATAAGAGCACTGTTCCGGTTGGCACAGCAGAGAAAGTTGCAAGTGTTCTGAAAAAGCATATCTCAGATGATATGTTTGATGTCGTTTCTAATCCAGAATTTCTCAGAGAGGGCGTAGCTGTTGAAGACTTTCTTAAGCCGGACAGAGTTGTTGTTGGAACTAGTTCCCCTAAAGCTCAGAAGGTAATGGAAGAGTTGTACAAGCCATTTGTAAGGCAGGGCAACCCGATAATTTTCATGGATGAGCCATCTGCGGAGATGACTAAGTATGCCGCAAACAGCTTTCTGGCTACCAAGATCTCTTTCATGAACGAGATCGCTAACCTCTGCGAGATCGTTGGCGCTGATGTAGATAAGGTAAGATTAGGAATAGGTTCTGATACCAGAATTGGAAAAAGATTCCTTTTTCCAGGAGTAGGCTACGGTGGATCATGCTTTCCAAAGGATGTTAAAGCACTCAGCTACACAGCTGATGAGAATGCTTATGACTTTAAGATTCTTAAATCCGTAATGAATGTAAACCAGCTTCAAAGGCAGCATTTCCTTGAAAAAATTGTGAACCGATTTGGAGATGACCTATCTGGGAAAACTATCGGAATGTGGGGATTAGCATTCAAGCCTAACACCGATGACATACGTGAAGCTCCGGCTCTTTATTTAATTGAAGAATTACTTAAAAGAGGAGCAAAGATTCAGGCTTTTGACCCTGAAGCAATTGAGAATGTAAAAGCGCTATTTGGAGACCAGGTAGTGTTTGCTAAAAATCAATACGGTGCGATCAATGGTGCTGATTTTCTGGTGATAGTAACAGAATGGAGTGTTTTCAGAACTCCGGATTTCAATAAGATCAAAGAAACATTAACCCTCCCTCTGATCTTTGATGGAAGAAACCTGTATGAAGTTGAACACCTTGAAGAATTGGGATTTGAATACCACAGCATTGGAAGGAGAGCTGTACAATCTTCTAATTAATGGCTGATAGAGTTCTCATAACAGGTGCAGCTGGATTTCTCGGTTCGCACTTATGTGATCGATTTATAAAAGAAGGTTTTCATGTGATTGGGATGGATAACCTGATCACTGGTGATCTAAAGAATATTCAACACCTTTTCTCTTCGGAAAATTTTGAATTCTATCACCACGATGTAAGCAAGTTTGTTCACGTTCCTGGAGAGCTTAAGTACATTTTGCATTTTGCTTCTCCTGCAAGCCCGATAGACTATTTAAAGATTCCAATCCAGACCTTAAAAGTAGGTTCTCTTGGAACTCACAATCTTCTAGGTCTTGCAAGAGCAAAAGGCGCCAGAATACTTGTCGCATCTACATCTGAGATATACGGTGACCCAACTGTTCACCCTCAGAATGAGGAGTATTTTGGGAATGTAAATGCCATTGGACCTCGAGGAGTTTATGACGAAGCGAAGCGATTCCAGGAAGCCATTACAATGGCATACAATAGATTCCATGAGCTTGAAACCCGAATCGTAAGGATCTTCAACACTTATGGCCCAAGAATGAGATTGAATGATGGGCGCGTTCTGCCTGCATTTATTGGTCAGGCCTTAAGAGGAGAGCCATTAACTGTATTTGGTGAAGGGCAGCAAACAAGGTCATTTTGTTTCGTTGATGACCTAATTGAAGGGATATATCGACTGCTTTTATCAGACTATGATATGCCAGTCAATATTGGTAATCCAGATGAGATCAGTATCATGGATTTTGCTCATGAAATATGCAATCTGACTGGGAAAGAGATCGAGATTATTAAAAAGCCTTTGCCAGAAGGAGATCCTCAACAACGTCAGCCCGATATTACAAAAGCCAAAGAGATTCTTGGTTGGGAACCTAAAGTGGGAAGAACTGAAGGATTAAGAATTACCTACGAGTATTTTAAGAGTCTTCCACAAGAGGACTTATACCGAATTGAGCACAAGAGTTTTGACAATTACAATAAAAAATAACCCAAAAACTAAATTGAATCAGGATGAGTATTTATAACCAGCTTCTTAATAAAGAGACAAAGCTAGCCGTGATCGGTCTTGGTTATGTTGGTTTGCCTATCGCGCTTGAGTTTGCAAAGAAGATCAAGGTTGTTGGTTTCGATATCAATGCCGAAAGGGTTGATATGATGAAGAACAATGTTGATCCTAGTAATGAGCTAGATTCTTCTGCTTTTGAAGGAGCAGATATCTTATTTACTACAGATACAAATGATCTTAAGGATTGTACATTTTTTATTGTGGCTGTTCCGACGCCAGTCGATTCTCATAAAGTACCAGACTTAACTCCAGTGCTTTCAGCAAGTAAGGGAATTGGATCGGTCCTTAAGAAAGGTGACTATGTAGTTTACGAATCAACCGTTTATCCTGGATGTACTGAAGATGATTGTGTCCCTGTTCTTGAAGAGGTTTCTGGACTTGAGTTTGTAAAAGACTTTAAGGTTGGTTTCTCGCCCGAAAGAATCAATCCGGGAGATAAAGAACACACTATTACCAAGATCCTGAAAGTGGTTTCAGGCTGCGACGATGAGTCACTAGAGCAGATCGCAAAAGTATACGAGATTGTAGTTGAAGCTGGTGTTCACAAGGCAAGCACCATTAAAGTGGCTGAAGCCGCTAAGATCATCGAGAATACTCAAAGAGATGTCAATATTGCTCTTATGAATGAGTTGTCGAAGATCTTCGACATGATGGACATCAATACCTATGAAGTTCTTGAAGCTGCCGGTACGAAGTGGAACTTCCTTAAGTTCTTCCCTGGTTTGGTAGGAGGGCACTGTATTGGTGTGGATCCTTACTATTTGACTTACAAAGCAATTGAGCTTGGTTACAAGCCTGAAATGATCCTTAGCGGGAGAAGGATCAATGATAGTATGGGTGCTTATGTGGCAAAAAGATTAGTTCAAAAACTGATCAAAGCCGGTAAGCAGATTGGAAAGTCGAAAGTGCTGGTAATGGGGGCAACCTTTAAAGAGAATGTATCCGATATCCGTAATTCAAAGGTGGTTGATGTTGTTGAGGAGTTGGAATCTTTTTCTCTAAACGTTGATGTCATTGATCCATATGCAGAGAAAGAAGAGATCAAAGAAGAGTATAATATTGATCTGACAGAAAATCCTAATAATGATTACGACGCGATCATTGTAGCTGTTAATCACGATGAATACGCGAAACTTACCGAAGGGGAATTCAAAGGGATGATGAATGAAAAAGGCATTCTAGTAGATATTAAAGGAATCTTTAGAGGAAAGATTAATGACCTTGAATACTGGTCACTATAGAAGAATGAAAAAGATTTTAGTAACAGGCGGTGCTGGCTTTATAGGAAGTCATGTTGTGCGCAGATTTGTTCAAAACTACCCCAACTATCAGATTTTCAATCTGGATAAGCTTACTTATGCCGGGAACCTTGAGAATCTTAAGGATGTAGAGGATTCAAGCAATTACAGTTTTGTTAAAGGAGACATCGTAGATGCCGCATTTATCGATGAATTGTTTGCTGAACATGATTTTCACGGTGTTATACATCTCGCTGCTGAATCTCATGTTGACAGATCTATTTCTAACCCATTGGAATTTGTGCAAACAAATGTGATTGGGACTGTAAATCTTCTAAATGCTGCAAAGAAGCATTGGGCAGATTTTGAAGGCAGGTTGTTCTACCATGTTTCTACTGATGAAGTATATGGTTCATTAGGTGATACAGGATTATTCCGGGAGACAACTCCTTATGACCCTCAATCCCCTTATTCAGCTTCGAAAGCATCCTCAGATCATTTTGTAAGGGCATATGGAAATACATATGGCTTTCCTTTTGTGATATCGAACTGTAGCAATAACTACGGATCACATCAATTTCCTGAGAAACTAATCCCTCTATTTATCAATAACATCAAGCACAATAAGCCTCTACCGGTTTATGGCGATGGTAAATACACAAGGGATTGGCTGTGGGTGAATGATCATGCTGTTGCTATTGATACCATTTTCCATACTGGAAAAAATGGAGAGACATACAATATTGGGGGATTCAATGAATGGCAGAACATCCAGTTGATCAAGCTTTTATGTAAGCTTATGGATGATAAGCTTGGAAGAGAACCAGGTTCGTCTGAATCTCTAATTACCTATGTGAAAGATCGTCCTGGTCACGATCGCAGATACGCCATTGATGCTACCAAACTCAGTAATGAGCTTGGATGGAAGCCTTCAGTAGATTTTGAGCAGGGTCTGGATAAGACGGTAGATTGGTATCTGGAGAACGAGGAGTGGTTAGAGAATGTAACCAGCGGTGCTTATCAGAACTATTAC
Organism: uncultured Chitinophagales bacterium; assembly: GCA_963991145.1. Lineage (GTDB taxonomy): Bacteria > Bacteroidota > Bacteroidia > Chitinophagales > JABDMM01 > CAXDOZ01. Next base: position 22,055 of record CAXDOZ010000007.1, read on the forward strand.
AAGCAACAATATCAAGACCGCTAAGTGTATCAAAAGGAGTTCATAAACAAAGACTTATCGAATTCAACCTTCCTGATAACAGGAGGTGCGGGATTTATAGGTTCCCATATTGTAGAATACCTTTTAAAACACGGTGCAGGGAAGGTTCGGGTATTGGATAATCTGATCACTGGAAGAGAGAGCAATATTGAAGCTTTTCAATCCAATGATAGATTTGAATTCCTAAATGGCGACATCAGGAACCTTGAAGATTGCCAGAAAGCTTGCGAAGGAGTTGATTATGTGAGCCATCAAGCTGCTTTGGGGTCTGTGCCCAGATCAGTTAAAGACCCTATAGCTAGTAATAGCCATAATGTTGATGGTTTCCTGAATATGCTTCATTCCGCTAAGGAAGCAAATGTCAAAACCTTTGTGTATGCTAGTTCTTCATCGGTTTACGGCGACGATAAAGTATTGCCAAAGAAGGAGGGAAATGAAGGGAACCCCCTTTCTCCTTACGCAGTTACAAAAAAGACTAATGAGCTTTATGCCAAAGTCTTTCATGATGTATATGGGTTTAATGTTTTAGGACTTAGGTACTTCAATATTTTCGGTCCAAGACAGGACCCTAATGGTCAATACGCAGCGGTAATACCTCTTTTTGTAAGTAAGTGCTTAGAAGGAGAGGAAGTGATGATTGACGGAGATGGCGAGCAAACCAGAGATTTTACATTCGTTGCAAATGCAGTGAAAGCAAATGTTCTGGCACTTCTAAACAGCAAGGAAGAATCATATGGCAAGGTGTATAACATCGCTGTAGGTCAGAATTACTCTGTCAATTATCTCTACGAAAAGATTGCCTCTTACCTTGAAGTTGAGAGCTCCGCAAAACATAGAGAGGCTAGAAAAGGTGATATAAGAAACTCTCTCGCAGACATCTCTAATGCAGAAGCATCTTTTGGTTACCAGCCAGAGGTGTCTTTCGAAGATGGGCTTCCAATCACTATTGACTACTTTAAGAGCCTCTTTTTAAAACAATAGTCAATTCAGAATGAGCTCATTTTTTTCAAGGCTCTTTAATCGCAATAATTTTGAGTTAGAAAACTTCAATGTTTTTGCGGTTGATATGCATAGCCATCTAATTCCAAATATTGATGATGGCTCCAAATCTCTTGATGAATCCATTCTCCTTGTTAAGGAATTAAATGACTTGGGCTTTTCAAGAATCATTACAACTCCTCACATTATGGCGGGAGGCTATGATAATACTACAGAGGTGATAAGAAAAGGAGCTTTTATACTTAACGAGGCACTTAAAGAAGAAGGAATTAGTACTCATGTAGAAGCCGCTGCTGAGTATTACATGGATGAGAACTTTGAGCGCTTAATTCAAGAGGAGGATCTCTTGACATTTGGAGATCGATATGTGCTCTTTGAGCTTTCTTATCTCTTTGAGCAGAAGGGGTTTAACGAAGTTGTATTCAACCTAAATAGCAAGGGGTTTAGGCCTGTGCTCGCCCATCCTGAGAGGTATCCATATTACTATGGTAAGACTACCTCCAAGTTTCAGGAGATAAAAGAAAGAGGAGTTTATTTCCAATTAAACCTTATGAGTTTGTGCGGTAAGTATGGACCACAAGCAAGAAGGGCTGCAATCCAATTGATAGAAGATGAGATGATTGATTTTGTAGGGACTGATATCCACCATAAGAATCAATTGCCAGAACTTAAGAGAGTGTTGAAAGAAAAGCCTATCCAGAAACTTGTAGAAAACGAATATTTGCTCAATAAGAAACTCTAACACATGCCCTTTAAGGAAACAGGAATTGAAGGATTGATCGTATTTGAGCCAAATGTATTTGGAGATGATCGCGGTTACTTTTATGAGAGTTATAATGCCAGTGTTTTCAAGGAAGGAGGGATTGATGTCAATTTCGTTCAGGATAATATCTCTTTCTCAAGAAGAGGGGTTTTAAGAGGATTGCATTATCAACTCAATCCTCATGCTCAGGCAAAGCTTGTGAGAGTTAATCGGGGAGAAGTTTTGGACGTGGTAGTAGATATTCGAAAGTCTTCCAAAACCTACGGTCAAACATATTCTATTAAGCTTACTGGTGAGAATAAGCTTCAGTTGTTTATACCACGTGGTTTTGCTCATGGATTCGTTGTTCTGAGCGATGAAGCTGAGTTTTGCTACAAATGCGATAACTTCTACAATAAGGAATCAGAAGGTGGTATAATCTATAATGATCCTTCATTGAATATTGACTGGAAGATCGCGGAAGCAGAAGCAATTCTATCTGAGAAAGATGCAATTCTTCCTAAACTTGAAAACGCTCTTAATAACTTCGACTAGTCTCCATGAAGATCCTTATTACCGGAAAGGGCGGCCAATTAGGTACAACTTTAGAAAAGGGAATTTCAGGTCACGAGCTAACAGTTGTTGGTATCGACGAGCTCGATCTCTCCAAACCAGATCAGATTCATGGGATTCTATCCAACTATGATTTCGATTGCCTGATCAATACCGCTGCATATACTGCTGTAGACCAGGCAGAGTCAGAAGAGGAGCTAGCGCAGCTTGTAAATGGGGATTCTGTTGGGCAGATCGCAAAGCATTGCAAGGAGAGAGGAGCGAAGTTTATTCATTTCAGCACTGATTTCGTATTTGACGGTCTTCTCTCAAGGCCATATCTGGAAGACGACAGATGCAATCCCATAAATGTATACGGGGCCACGAAGCTGGATGGAGAGATGCAGGCAGTGGCGATGAATTCAGAATCTATCATCATTAGAACTTCATGGGTCTATAGTGTTTACGGGAAGAATTTCCTAAAAACTATGTTCACCCTAGGTCAGGATAGAGAAAAGCTAACAGTCGTAAAGGATCAAATCGGCAGCCCAACCTCAACCAGAACACTGCTAAAAGTGACTTCTGCAGTCATCGAGAATGATGTAGAGCCTGGAGTTTACCATGTTAGTGATGAAGGAGTAGCATCCTGGTATGATTTCGCAGTATGCATTATGAAGTTGGCAGAATTGGATTGCAAAGTCTTTCCTATCCCAGCTACTGACTATCCAACCCCCGCCAAAAGGCCTGGTTTTTCAGTAATGAATAAATCAAAAATCACCTCAGCTTTGGGCTTAGACTTACCCCATTGGGAGGAAGCATTATCAGAAGTAATCACTCAATTAAAGAATGAATAGAGACATAGATATCAATGTCGTGATCGACATTGCAAGAAAGGCAGGACAAGAGATCCTTGAAGTATACAAAGAGGACTTTGAAGTTTATGAGAAGCAGGATGAAAGTCCTTTAACAGAAGCTGATAAACGCGCAAACCAGGTAATTCTAGACGGATTGCTTGAGAACTACCCAGACATCCCATTTATCTCAGAGGAGGTGAAAGAGAAACCATATCCCGAGAGATCACAATGGGAAAGCTTTTGGTTGATCGATCCTCTTGATGGGACAAAAGAGTTCATCAAAAAGAATGATGAATTTACTGTGAACATAGCCTTGATTGAGAATGGCGTATCAGTACTCGGGGTGGTTTATGTACCAGTTTGGGATAAGGTTTATTATGCCCAGCAAGGCGAAGGCACATTCTCAATAGAAGGAAATGGAGAACCTGTTAGGTTGAATAACTCTGAGCATTACAGCGATAAAGACTCGGTAGTTGTTGTAGCTAGCCGTTCTCATTTATCTCAGGAAGTAGTTGATTTCGTAGACGATCTTAAGAGCAAGGGTAAAGAAGTTGAATTCCTAAGTGCAGGTTCTAGTTTGAAATTTTGCCTGGTTGCTGAAGGGAAGGCTGATGTTTATCCAAGATTTGGACCTACTATGGAATGGGATACGGGAGCTGCACACTGTGTAGTTTCAGAAGCGGGAAAGAGTGTTAATCGAGCGGATAACCACGAACCATTGCTTTACAACAAAGAAAATTTATTAAACCCCTGGTTCATTGTGGAATAATAGGGGATAGCGCATCATTAGCTTTTATCAACCCATTAGATAAATTCCTTATTTTACTTAAAAATTTACCCTAGCTATGAATAGAATATCCTATTTCCTTTTCCTTCTGTTTAGTTTCTTTCTTTTCCAGGCCTGTGATAGTGGAACCGGAGAGGAAGGCGAAGGCGATTCAGAAGAAGTTTCGGTTACCGCCGAAGAATTACTTGATATGGTTATCGAGTGTACTGATGAAAATGATTCAGACGACATTGAAGAATGTATTAAGGGCATTGCCGATGAATACGGTGAAGCCATAGCTGCTGATGATGATCTTCAGGAAGACTTTTATGATCTACTTGTTGAATTCTACGTCGAATACGAATGCGATTGTTATGATGAGTACGATGTTGACGACATAACAGATTGTATTGATGAAATGTGGGAGTGGGACTACACAATCGTAGATGCTCTTGCTTACGAAGACTTTATTGATGAAGATGATTTCTGGGATGACTACTACGATGATCTTTACGACGAGTGTGAAGATGAAAAGTATGAGTATGAGGATATCTACTACGGTAGCTATGAAGATGAGTGGGATGATGTAGAATATGCAGCAGAAGAACTTTGCTGGTGCATGGAAGACTACATTGATGGTTACCTTACTTCAGATGAGCTAGACGATTGCTTGTTAGACGTAGAAGACTGGTATGGTGAGGATATCGTAAACGAAGCATATGAGTGGTGGTATGTTGAAGATTACTGCCCTGATGCTTACGAATATGTAATGGGAGAATAGTTTTCAAATCAGTCAAATTCGAAATTCACATATTGACCGACTGAAATTCCCGATTTAGACCTTTAGAGTTTGAATCAACTGAATTAAACAACCAATTTGGGAGTCGTTCAAATACCCTAAACAAAACTTACAGTCATGAACAAAAAACTATTATTTCTTCTATTAGCTGCATTCTCAATGCCATTTGTTGCTTGTAACTCTACAAGTGAGGATGGTGAAGGAGAAGGCGACGGCGAAGCTTCAGGTGAGGTTACCGCTGAATCTCTAGTTGCTGCTTGTTGGGAATGTACCGACGAGAATGATAGCGACGACATCGAATCTTGTATTAAAGACTTTGCTGATACCCACGGCGAAGCAATCATGGGTGATGATGACCTTGCGGATGGATTCCACGACGGTCTTGTTGCTGCTTACGTAAGCTTTGAGTGCGACTGTTACGCTCTTGGAGATTACAACTCTATCGAATCTTGTATTGAAGATGAGATGTGGAACTGGGATTACACTCTAGTTGACGCTCTTGAGTACGAAGAGCTAGTAGACGGAGATGATTTCTGGGATGACTATTACGATGAGCTTGATGCTGCTTGTGAAGATGATCAGCAGGCTTACAACGATCAGTCTGATATGTACTTCGCAGCAGATGAGATCTGCTGGTGTCTTGAAGACTACATGGATGACTACTATGACGCTGCTGAAACTGAAGAATGTCTTCTTGATGCAGTTGATTGGTACGGACAAGACGTTATCGACATGGTTTATGACATGGGTCTTGTTGACGAAGAGTGTCCAGATGCAGTTGAGTACTACAACTCTGGATTCTAAGCAATTAGAGCAAATTTTTGAAGGCCGCCTCGTGCGGCCTTTTTTTTATACATTAACCAGGAATCATTTCTTGGTTTTTTTATGCATTCTTCTCATCTTTGCACTTCGAAAATTACAGAGGCATGTCAAAGATTTGTGACTTAACAGGAAAGAGACCAATTGTGGGGAACCATGTTTCCCACTCAAATCATAAAACTAAGCGTCGTTTTTATCCGAATCTTCAGAAAAAACGATTCTTTGTACCTGAGCTAGATCAGTGGATCGAGCTGAAGGTATCCACTTCTGCTATTCGTACAATCAATAAAAAAGGTATCTACAACTACCTTAAGGAATTGGAGAAGAAGGGCCACATTCAATTGGGATAATAGAAAATTTAGAAGGTCATGGCTAAGAAAGGAAACAGAATCCAGGTTATTCTTGAGTGCACAGAGCACAAAGAGAGTGGTATGCCTGGAACATCGAGATACATTACTACAAAGAATAGAAAAAACACTCCTGATAGAATCGAACTAAAGAAGTTCAACCCTATCTTAAAGCGTGTAACTGTACATAAAGAAATCAAGTAATCATGGCTAAAGTAAGTAAGAACGCACGTACGGATCGTGGAGCTGATGCAGGCTCTAAAGACATGGTGAAGGTTATCAAGGCTTTCAAATCAAAGAAGTCTGGTGCTTATACCTTTAAGGAGAAAATCCTTCACAAAGACAACGTAAAGGAATACCTCGATAACGAGGAAGCCTAAACGAAATGACATTATCTTAAAAGCCTCTATCGGAGGCTTTTTTTATTTCTACCTATGAGTTTATTCAAGCGTTTTTTTAATAAAGAGAAGAAGGAAGACCTTGATAAGGGTTTGGAAAAAACCCAGGAAGGCTTCTTTACTAAGATCTCTAAGGCTGTAGCAGGCAAAAGCAAAGTAGATGAGTTTGTTCTCGATGACATTGAGGAGGCACTTATCTCAGCTGATGTTGGATTAGATACCACAGTTAAGATCATTGAAAGACTGGAAGAGCGAGTTGCAAGGGACAAGTTTCTTAACAGCTCCGAGCTTAACAGCATCCTTAAAGATGAGATCTCTGAGCTTCTCGAAGAGAATAACTCATATGACCTGGTTGATTTCGATCTTAACTCCACAAATAAACCGCATGTCATCATGGTGGTTGGAGTAAATGGAGTAGGGAAAACCACTACCATTGGAAAACTCGCCAACCAATTCAAGCTTCAGGGAAAGAATGTAATGCTGGGAGCAGGAGATACTTTCCGTGCTGCGGCAATCGAGCAATTGGAAGTTTGGGCAGAAAGAGCAAATGTAGAGATCGTAAAAAAATCAGCCGGGTCTGACCCGGCTTCAGTAGCCTTTGATACCCTGCAATCTGCAAAGAGCAAAGGTGCAGATGTTGTTCTCATCGACACAGCAGGCCGATTGCATAACAAGGTTAACCTAATGAATGAGTTAAGCAAGGTTAGAAATGTAATGGATCGTGTTGTCTCAGGCGCTCCGCATGAAGTACTATTGGTGCTCGATGCTTCCACTGGGCAAAATGCAATTGAGCAGGCGAAGCACTTTATCAAAGCCACTGAGGTTTCAGCTATTGCTTTAACCAAACTCGACGGCACAGCTAAAGGCGGTGTCGTATTGGGAATTGCTGATCAGTTCAAAATTCCTATCAAGTATATCGGTGTTGGCGAGCAAATGGATCAACTTCAACCATTTAACAGATCAGAATTCATCGATTCACTCTTTAAAGGTGTCGCTTAATGAAGGCAGGTAAAGCAAAACCGGATAAAGTCAATGTAGTAACTCTAGGTTGCTCAAAAAATCTGGTAGACTCGGAGAGGATGATGACTCAACTGAATGCTAATGGTATTCAAACAAAGCACGAGTCGGAGGATGAAGACTTTAACGTGGTGATCATTAACACCTGCGGATTTATTGATGCGGCCAAAGAAGAATCAGTAAACACAATAGTTCAGTTTGCAGAAGCAAAGAACGAAGGCCTGATCGAAAAGCTTTACGTTACAGGCTGTTTGTCGCAACGTTACAAGGATGACCTTGAAAAGGAGATCCCAGAAGTGGATGCATACTTCGGAACCCTTGAATTGCCTGGACTTCTGGAACGATTCAATGCAGATTATAAGCACGATCTGATCGGGGATAGGAAAGGAATCACTCCACCTCATTATGCATATTTAAAGATTTCAGAAGGCTGTAACCGTACTTGCGGTTTCTGCGCCATTCCTTTAATGAGAGGTAAGCATGTCAGCCGTCCAATGGAAGAATTGGTGAACGAAGCCAAGGTGATGGCTCGTCAGGGAGTTAAAGAGATAATGCTGATCGCTCAGGAGCTTACTTTCTACGGCCTCGATATTTATAAGAAGCGTACACTGCCTGAATTGCTTAGAAGACTCTCAGATGTAGAAGGAATCGAATGGATCCGATTGCACTATGCTTACCCTTCGCAGTTTCCACTCGATATCATTGATGTTATGGCAGAGCGCGATAACATCTGCAATTATCTGGATATCCCATTACAACACGCAAGTGATAGGGTTTTGAAGGCGATGAGAAGGAATATCAATCGCTCTGAAACAGAGATCCTTCTAGATGAGATCAGGAGTAGAAATCCTGAAATCTCCATCCGGACAACAATGCTTGTAGGTTACCCCGGAGAAACAGAAGAGGATGTTGCCGAATTGATTGACTTCGTTGAAAAACAGAGATTTAACCGCTTAGGAGTATTCACTTATTCTCATGAAGAGAACACCAAAGGCTACGCTCTCGAAGATTCTCTAACAGAAGAGCAAAAGCAACGCAGGGCAAACTCAGTCATGGAGGTTCAGGAGAATATCTCCTATGAATTGAACCAGAATCGTGTCGGCGAGTTAATGAAGGTGATGATCGATCGCCTCGAAGGTGAATACTTCATCGGACGAACAGAATTCGATTCCCCGGAAGTAGATAATGAGGTACTGATTCATGCCAAGGATCAATATGCTAGAATAGGAGACTTTGCGCCGGTTAGAATTGATGAAGCGCGTGAATTTGACTTATTCGGACATATAGAGATCTAATATGCATCACGAGACGATACCTTTCCGGGACACCGGCTTTTTCTCTCAACTCAATATTGATTACATCGATAGGAGCCCCAAGCTAGCTCCATTTTACACTTACAGCCCTGATCTTGATGGACTGAAGCAATCAATGGAAGATCTTTCAAAGTTGGAGATCGACAGAGAAACGCTCGTTTCAGAGCTTCGATCAGATTATTCCAGGAATGGTATCGATCGGGAACTCAGCTCAGCACTCATTGACAAATTCAAAGCTGAGTCAACATTTGCGGTAGTTACAGCTCATCAGCCCTGTCTATTTACTGGTCCGCTCTACTTCATTATTAAGATTGCTGCCACCATCAACCTGGCAAGACGATTAGAGCTTGAATTCCCAGATAAGGACTTCATCCCTGTTTACTGGCTAGGAGGAGAGGATCACGACTTTGAAGAGATCTCCATCGCTCATGTCTATAATAAGGATCTTAACTGGGTTAATGAAAAAGCATCTGGCCCGGTGGGCCGATTGCCAATTGAAGGCTTAAAGGAGTCCATTGAGCATCTATCTGAAATTCTGGGCTCAGATGAAAAAGCCCAATCCCTGATTTCGAAGATCTCAAATGCCTATCTCAATTCAAATACTTACGGAGAAGCAACTTTTAAGCTTGTAGATGAGATTTTCGGTGAAGAAGGATTGGTAATTGTCTCTGCAGATAATAAGGCTTTCAAGGCGAATTACTCAGATGTAATCCGTGAAGAGCTCTTTGGAACCGCATCTGGAGATCTTATCAAAGATCAGATGGAAGCCCTTGAGAATGAGTATCACAATCAGGCTTTTGCACGTCAGGTCAATCTCTTTTACATGGAAGATGGCAGGAGAGAGCGGATTGAGCGAGATGGTGAAGACTTCTTATTGGTGGATTCTAAGACAAAGCTTAGCAGCTCAGAGATGGAAGATCTTATAGAGAATCGACCTGAGGTTTTTAGCCCAAATGTGATCCTTCGCCCTGCTTATCAGCAGCGCACATTGCCCGCTATTGCCTTTATTGGCGGTGGTTCAGAAATAGCTTACTGGATGCAGCTAAAACCGATCTTTCAAAAATTCAAGATCCACTTCCCGGCACTATTTCTTAGAAATTCAGCCCTCTTCATTGATGCAAACAGCGAAAAGAAGATGGCTCAAACCAATATCGATATCCCAGATCTTTTCACTGATACGGAGGCACTGAAGAAGGAATTCGTACAAAAAAACAGCGGAGATGAGGTTAATCTTGGTTTTGCAAAAGCTGAGATCAATAAGCTCTTCGGCTCTATTCAGGAGCAGGGAAAGAGCATTGACCCATCACTAAAAGGCTCCATTAGCGCTGAGCTTCAAAAAGCCATGAAATCCATAGGTGTACTTGAGGGAAAATTCATTAGAGCAGGGAAGAAGAAGCTGGAAGTTGATACGAATAAGATACAGGCTGTTAAAGACAAGCTATTCCCGAAAGGCAAGCTTCAAGAGCGTTACGACAACTTCATACCGATCTATCTCAGAACAAATGGTGAGATCATCCAGCATTTCATAAGTGCCTTAGATCCATTAGAACCAGGTCTTGTGGTATTTGTGGAGGATTAGCTTCCCTCTCCGTGCTTGATGCTACTGAACATCCTTCCAATTCGGATCTTCTTAAAGAAACTGCTTTCATAAGAATCAAGAGAAAGCCAGATAAACCAGGCTTTTCCTACGATGTGATCTTCCGGAACAAAGCCCCAGGCTCTTGAGTCCTGTGAATTATGCCTGTTGTCACCCATCATGAAGTAATAATCCATCTCGAATGTGTAGGAATCTGTCTCAACTCCGTCTAGAATGTACTTTCCTTCGGTTTTCTGAAGTGTATGCCCTTCATAAACCTTGATAGCTCTTTGATACAAAGCATAAGTGGTATCATCTAAAGGAATAGTTTCTCCTTTGGCAGGAATCCAAAGCGGTCCAAAATTGTCCCAGTTCCACTGGCAAACATCAGAGTTTCTTGGGAAGACATCAGAATCAAACTCACCAGGTTTATAAGAGAATGGTGTAACCTCATCAATAAAAGAAAGCCTATTTAAGGCTGCGATTGTCTCTGGATTGCTCTCAAGAATCAGGTATTCAGAATTATTCGCTTCAAAACCATCGAATTGAATATCGGCAGGAGAGATGTCAAAGGCTTCAAACTCCTTGTAATAAGGCTCAAATGAACTCATTAACTGCTCCCGCATTGATGGATCATAAGCATTGATATCAAGGCTTACAATATCCTGAGCATACTTCACTGTGTGTCTGAATTGCAGGTGTTCAGGCTCATAAGCAGAGTTGCCATTTATATAGACCTTCTGCTCCTTTATCTCTATAACATCACCAGGAACGGCAACACAGCGCTTAATATAGTTGTCGCGCTTATCTACCGGTCGATAGGTCATGTGGTAATGATTGTATACTGCTTGTTGAGATCCCATCTCTTCCAGCAGCTTGTAATAAGGACGCTCTGAGTTAAACTCCAGGCTGACCGTATCTCCCGCGGGGAAGTTGAAGACCACGATATCATTTCTTTCTACAGTTTGCGAACCATTGATTCTCATATATGGAAGGCTGATCCATTCCAGGTATGATTTTGTATTTACCACCGGTAATGTATGGTGGAAGAAAGGCACTGATAATGGGGTGTTTGGGATTCTTGGACCGTAATGAAACTTGCTCACAAACAGGAAATCACCAATTAATAAAGAACCCTCCATCGAACCCGTAGGAATCGTATAAGCTTCAACTGCAAAGATCCTAATGAAAGTTGCAGCGATAACCGCAAAGACAATAGCGTCTAACCATTCCTTTTGAGGCGATTTTTTTGGAGGAGGTGAACCCGGCTTCAATCCATGTGGGCCGATGAACTCAGGCTTTTCAACCAAACTCATATATGGGAGGTAGGCAAAGCCAAATAACAGTGCAGCAGCTTTCTTCCACTTATTCTTCTCACCAAAGGCTACAGCCAGATCCAGGCACAGCGTACAGAATGTGATGAAGTTGATGATCGGAATCAAAAGGCTTAGATACCACCATGGGCTCTTTCCGGTCATCTTGAACAATCCATGAATGTTCTTTCCCGGTATAAAAGCATCGGATTTTGACAGCCCTGCTTTTTCAAACAAATTCCCGCAAAGCATGAGAACTACACTTAGTAGGATGATTGGGAAAAAAGTTATAAATGCAAGATACATAGGTGTTTGTCTTATTTTAATTGAAGCAGGTCTTCCATTGTATAGAATCCCTTTTTACCAATCAAGAACTCTGCAGCCTGAACTGCCCCTTCGGCAAAACCCAGTCGGGATTTTGCTTCGTGCTCGATCTTGATGCAATCTACATTGGAAGAATAAGATATGGAATGAGTGCCCGGTACATTTGGCTCTCTTTTGGACGTAATTTCAAGAACATCAGATGAATCGGCATTTCCTTCAACCCATTCTCTATATTCTTTATGCTTTAATATCAGGCCTTCGGCCAGATGGATGGCTGTTCCGCTAGGACTGTCCAGTTTCTCGGTGTGATGAATCTCCTCCATGGAAGCAGAGTAGGAGCTTAAGTTGCTCATTCTCTCTGCCAACCACTTATTCAAGGCGAAGAACACATTTACTCCAATACTGAAATTAGGGGCGTAAAAGAAGGCTCCGCCTGATGAAGTCATCGCCTCTTTGACCTTATCCATTTCCTCTAACCAGCCTGTTGTGCCCGATACAACTGGGATTCCAGCCTCAAAGCAGGCGAGAAGGTTCTCCACCGCGGCTTCCGGTCTGGAAAACTCGATTGCAACATCTGCACCTGAATCCTTCAGAGAATCAATCTCTCCTTCGTTTATCCTCGCAACAACCTCATGACCACTGCCTTCTCGAAGAAGCACTGATTCAATGGTCTTACCCATTTTACCGTATCCAACTATAGCAACTCTCATAATCGCAGGACTAATCTAAAGCCGGTAAAGGTACTAGCTCTACCGGTCGGAATTGCAATTTTAGGCTCCAATCTGAGCGTAAGATCATCTCCAACCTCCCATTCCATTAGGTGGGCATCTACCACTGCATCTACCATGACTAATAACCACCAAACCGATAAGCCAATAATGGAAAGGTCCATATTGCTCTTGTATCGATCCTTAAAGGTTCTGAGAGTGTTTACATCTGTAATCCCATTGCATTCACCCATGGTAGTGGAATCACCATCAGATTGGAGAAATAGGGCATTCTTATAGCACCTGTGCCTTTTAGCGTTGATCCCTACTGCATAGGCAAGTCCTCCAAAACCGGCGTATACAATGGGAAGTTTCCAGTATCTGCGATTATAGATTTGTCCGGCACCTGGAATCAAACCTGCAAGAAGTGCAGCTTTTTTAGGGCTGTGGGGCTTTACCATAACCGACTCTGGGTCTGATACGTCTTCCACCACAGCAGAGTCTTCAACAGTTATTACACTGTCGGTAATCTGAGCAAAGCTCGATGATGTCCAAACAAGGAGAAATAGAATTAGAAAACTAAGCTTCAAGCAATTCCAGGATTCGTTCGAAATCGTCATAATTGAAGTAAGGGATCACAAATTCCCCTTTTCCGCCAGATCCACTCTTAACCTTCACTTTGGTGCCAAAGTGGGAGGTAAGTCTGTCCTGGATCTTCTGCATCTCAGGAGAAGTTTCCTTCGCTTTTGGTGCAGCCTTCTTCTTAATGGTCTTGCCACCTTTTAGCTCTGCTACCAATGCTTCTACCTGACGAACAGAAAGGCTCTTATCAGTTGTTTCCTTGAAGAAGTACAATTGCTGATCAACGTTGTCTACACCTACAATTGCACGAGCGTGCCCCATCGAAATTCTGCGATCTTTAATAGCTGCCTGAATATCAGGAGGTAGCTTCAAAAGTCTTAGGTAGTTAGTTACGGTAGCTCTCTTCTTTCCAAGTCTTTGGGCAAGCTCATCGTGATTCAGATCGCACTCATCCATTAGACGCTGGTAATTCAAACCAATTTCAATCGCATTGAGATCTTCTCTCTGAATATTCTCGATCAATGCGATCTCTAGTGATTCCTGATCATTTGCTGATCTCACATAGGCAGGGATCTCAGTCTTTCCAGCAAGGAGAGAAGCTCTTAACCTTCTTTCACCCGCAATCAATTGAAAGTGACCGTTAGCCTGTGCTCTGACCGTTATAGGCTGGATCACTCCGTGAACCTTGATTGATTCGCTTAGATCCTGAAGAGCATCCTCGTTGAAATCACTTCTTGGCTGAAATGGATTGACCTCGATCTTGTCAAGCGGAATAGTGACAACAGATCCGGAAGTAGTCTGACTTCCTTCCAGTGCTTTTCCTTCTTCCTCCTGGTCGATATCCTCTAAAAGGGCTCGAATCCCTTTTCCTAATGCTTCTTTCTTCTTACTCATGCACTAATCTTCCTCGATATTGATAATCTTATCGGAAGTCTTGATCTTGGTAGAATCGTTATTCTGCAAGACTTCTCTTGCCAAATTTAGGTAATTCGTTGCCCCTGAGCTATCTGCGTCATACATAACAGCCGGCTTTCCAAAGCTTGGTGCTTCACCCAATCTTGTGTTTCGATGGATGATCGTCTCAAAAACCAGATCCTGAAAATGTCTTCTCACCTCAGAAACTACCTGGTTTGAAAGTCTCAAACGCTGGTCGTACATCGTAAGAAGTAATCCTTCAATTTGTAGATCCGGGTTTAATCTCTTTTGCACAATCTTAATTGTATTCAAAAGCTTACCCAAGCCTTCAAGGGCGAAGTACTCACACTGAACAGGTATCATCACGGCATCTGAAGCAGTAAGAGCGTTAACTGTGATCAAACCTAAGGATGGAGAGCAGTCGATCAGGATGTAATCGTAATCCTCTCTTAGATCATTAATGAGGCCTTTTAGGATCCTTTCACGGTTCGGATGATTGATCAATTCGATCTCCGCACCAACCAGATCCAAATGAGCAGGAAGAAGAAACAGGTTAGGTGTCTCAGTCTCAAGAATAATGTCCTTGGCCTTAGTATCGTGGATCAGAGCTTCGTAAATACTCGATTTGATATTCTTTGGATCGAAACCAACACCAGAGGTTGAATTCGCCTGGGGATCAGCATCAATCAACAAGGTCTTCTTGTCCAACACAGCTAAACTTGCCGCTAAATTGATAGCGGAAGTAGTTTTACCAACTCCACCTTTCTGATTCGCTATTGAGATAACTTTTGCACTCATACACTTCTAGATGTTGCGGCTCTCGCCAATTTCCATGATGATTAATTCCTTTCCCTTATCCGCAAAGGCTTTTTTTGCTTCGTAATGATCGATCTTGATAAAACCGAAGGTGTCATAATGGACACCGATCACCTTATCACACTTCACAAAATCACTCGCAATAATGGCGTCTTCATAACCCATCGTAAAGCAGTCGCCAATTGGAAATACGCAAAAATCCAAAGGCTTAGAAGTCCTGGGGATCAATTGCATATCAAGCGTTAGGGCTGTATCTCCTGCATAGTAGAAGTTCCCCGCCTCACTTTCAATCACGAAGCCAAGAGGGTTTCCACCATAGCTACCGTCTGGCAATACACTTGAGTGAACTGCATTCGTAGCCTTGACACTTCCAAACTCAAAATTCCACTTACCACCGTGGTTCATCGGCTGGAATTTTTCAATACCCAGACCATTTGCCCATAAAGCCACTTCATAAGCTGCTACAACAGTAGAATCATTGCGCTTGGCAATTGACTCCATGTCGAGCACGTGATCCTGATGGCCATGAGAAAGGAGGATGTAATCTGCAGCGATCTCATCCACATTGACGATCCCGGCTGCCATCTCATTTCCTGTAATGAATGGGTCAAAAAGGATCTGCTTGCCTCCAATTTCGACTTGAAAACATGCATGGCCGTAGTAAGTAAACTTCATGCTTGCGTTTTTAGGATTTCTAAAGATACATGGAAGGCCGGCTGAGGCACTTTTGAGTATCCCAATTTTATGCACAAAATCCTGTTTGAAAAGCAGCCTTAAGAGCCTGTTTTGCTTGGATACATTTGTAAATGAGACAAATCGAATCAAGCTTCATGTGGACAACCCAATATAGACAGGCCACCGCCCTCAGTTTCTTGCTGGTAATTCTGGCAATATCCTCCTGCAATCCTAAAAAGTCAAATAAAGACCTGGTCGTCTTTAGATATAATCAAGCCGATGGCATTAGCTCGCTTGATCCTGCTTATGCCAAGAACCTGGCTAATATCTGGGTGGTGAACCTAATGTTCAATGGTTTGGTGCAAATGGATAAGGATCTGAACTTACAGCCTTGTATTGCTAAGTCGTGGTCAGTTTCAGAAGACGGTCTCACTTACACTTTCGACCTTCGGTCGGATGTTCGTTTTCACGATCACTCAGCCTTCCCTGAAGGGAAAGGGAGAGTAGTAACGGCAGAGGATTTTGTATACAGCTTTAATCGCTTGCTGGATCCCATTGTAGCTGCTGATGGAGCCTGGGTCTTCCGGGGAAAAGTGGATGAAAGCAATCCTTTTGTAGCCTTGAACGACAGCACATTTCAGATCAATCTCATTGCCCCGAGCAGACCTTTGATGAGTATTCTGACCATGCCTTATTGCTATGTAGTTCCTCACGAAGTGGCAGATGAACTGGGAGAGAAGTTTGGAACTGCTCCAATTGGCACCGGTCCCTTTGTTTTCAAGTCCTGGATCAAGGGAGAATCGATGGTTACAGTGCGCAATCAGAATTACTTTGAAACAGAGAACGGGGAGCAATTACCTTATCTGGACGGAGTAAAGGTTTCCTTCATCGGTGATAAAAAGGGTGAGTTCATGGCTTTTAAAAAGGGTGAGCTCCACTTCGTAAGCAGCATCGACCCCAGTTATTACAATGAGGTATTCGACCTGGATGGAAACCTGAAGCCGGATTATGCTGAGACAATTGAGCTTGACAGATTGCCCTATCTGAATACAGAGTATTTGGGGATACAGCTCGATCCAACAAATCTAGAAGGAGGAGAGCATCCATTAATGGACAAAAACCTTCGATTGGCTCTGAACTATGGTTTCAATAGAGAGGAGATCGTACTCTTCTTGAGAAACAATCTTGGAATGCCTGCAAGTTCCGGTATCACTCCAGCCGGACTACCAAGCTTTGACCCAGAAGCTGTTCCCGGTTATTCCTATGATCCAGAGCTTGCAAAGGCTTACCTGGCTCAATCCAACTATAATGGAGAGGAGTTTAAATTGCTATCAAGCAAGCAGTATGAGGGAATGACATTAAGCATGGTAAAGCAATGGCAGGACCTGGGAATCAATGTGATTCAGGAAGTTGTAGATGCGGGTTATCTCCGTGATCTGAAAGCAAGGAAAGAAGCAGCATTCTTCCGGGCCTCCTGGATTGCTGACTATCCTGATGCAGAGAGTTATTTCTCTATGTTCTACTCTGAGAATGGCACCCCACCCAATTACACCAGCTTTAATAATGCACGATTTGATTCACTCTACAATGCAGCACTTCTAAGCACTGATATGAATGAGATCCTTAGTCTTTACCAGGAGATGGATAGGGTGATCATAGAGGATGCGCCAGTGATTCCGATCTATTACGATGAAGTATTAAGATTGCGCCACAAAACAGTTGAAGGTTTGGTAGCTAACCCCTTAAACTTCTTAGACTTAAAGCGAGTGAAGATCGCTAATTAAGCCTTCGTTTCTCCGACATATACCATAGGAAAATACCCAGAATAAGAAAGGGTATGTGGAGGATCTGTCCAGTTTTGAGGCCTAGCATCCAGTATTCATCATTCTTGAAATAGTCAATGAAGAATCGTCCCGTAGGGACTACAATAAAAAACCAGGCTACAAAGCGACCAAAGGGAATGCTTTCAAGCTTATTCAGGTATTGATAAAGCATGAATGCGAGAAGACCTGAAAGCATGATCATCTCATAGATCTGAACCGGGTGACGAGGAACCTGATCAATGGACTCGAAAATGAATGCCCAAGGGACATCGGCCGGCAGGCCAATGATCTCGCTGTTTATGAGATTGCCAAGACGAATGAGTATGCCACCCGCCGGTAATGCAATGGCTAAGCGATCGATATACCACCAAAAGTGAATCTGGCCCCGGAACCTTGAGAAGAGGTAAATACCAGTGATCATTCCCAAACCACCGCCGTGACTGGCTAATCCGCGAAAGCCGCCATTCCAGAACATCAATATCTCATCCGGATGCTGAGAGAAATAAGCCCAATCATAGAAGAAGCAATGAACGAGTCGGGCCCCAATGATCCCTCCAAAGAATATGACCGCGTAAAGTGGGAGGAGCTCTGATTGAGGGGCATTTTCCCTAATAAAGAACCAACGCAATAAATAACAGCCGCTAAGCACCGCCAGGCCAAACAATAGACTGTACCATCTGATCTCTGCGCTTCCAAAGTGGAGAAATGGGTCTGGATTCCAGTGTATGAATAGCAGGCTCATGACTCTGTAGCCTCCTTTTCTTTCAGACATTGCCAATCAAAGAGATCAAAAACCTTATTGAATCTATCGGGGTAGTCAGTCGAAAGCTCGACCTTCTCCATTGTCAATGGATGCTTGAACGCCAACTCTTTAGCGTGAAGCAGTAATCTGTCTAAGCCCCATTTTTCCCTGAATACCTTATTGTGCTTTTTATCTCCGTACTTGCTATCGCAGATCACATAGTGTCGAAAATGCGCGAAATGCCTTCGTATCTGATGCATCCGCCCCGTAAGGGGCTCAACTTCTACAAGAGAATATCTCGAAGTAGGATAGCGGCTCACTTCTAGCTCTATCTCACACTGAGCAAGGCTTTCGTATTTGGTTTGAGCCTCTTGAAACTGCTGCTTTTCGCCTTTCTGCAAAGGATGATCGATAATGCCGGGCTCTGGTATCCAACCACGAACAATGGCACGATAGGATTTCCTTACTTCTCTCGATCTAAATTGGTCCTGCATTTTTCCGGCTATTTCACCAGAGAAAGCAAAGAGATTAAGCCCTGAAGTAGGACGGTCCAGGCGATGAACAGGATAAACTTTCCTGCCTGTGAGCTCCCTTAAAAGGGTAGTGGCAAACAAGCTTCTTTCCGCCGCGATCTTTGTAGGATGCACAAGCAGACCACTTGGCTTATTGATGCAAATAATCGAATAGTCCTGATAGAGAATTTCCAGATCCACAAGTCAAAAATAAGATTGCATTTCATGGGAATTGGATTTTTTATCAAACGCCCGTTTGATATCTTTGATTTATGAAGCAAATGGATGTAGACGCGCTAATTGAGGCTTTCAATCAGATGAATAACTACGGCAGGGAAAATGGAATGAAGCTTAAGGTTATTGAGCCTGGCACGATTGAATATGAAATGGAGATCCAGGAGAAGCATTTGAGTTCGCCAAACAATGCTCATGGTGGTTCTATTGCCGGATTCATGGATTCGGTGATCGGTCTTTCTGCTCTGAGTGCAGCATTTGCAGAGGGAAATCTTGTATCTACGGTCGAGTTTAAGATCAACATGTTCAAGCCTGCTCATCTGGGAGATCAACTACTTGGGAAGGGTATTGTAGAATACAAGGGAAAAAGCCTGATCTCCAGCTCTGGAGCAATCTACTGCACAAATAGAGATAACCTTCTCATTGCAAAGGCATTGGGAACCTTTAACGTCTATCCAATTCAAAAGGCAAACTCCGTCATTGAAGGAATGCTTTCGTAATTCACCATTTGACTATAAATCCTGTTGTTAGGCATTTTGCCTTGTCTTAAGTTTATGCGAAAGCTTAAGCATGTCAAAAACAGCCTTGATCACCGGCGCTACAGCAGGAATTGGCCTTGCCACAGCAGAACTCTTTGCTCAGAATGGTTGGAATCTAATCATTACCGGCAGAAGAAAAGATCGTCTTGACTCAGTTCTGGTCGAATATGAAAAGGATATCTCCATACACAGGATAAACTTTGACGTAAGAGATCTTGAAGGCGTCAATAGCTGTGTTAAGTACATCGAAGACAATGGCATCCTGGTAGACCT
The DNA here is from genome assembly GCA_963991145.1 of uncultured Chitinophagales bacterium. Classification (GTDB taxonomy): domain Bacteria; phylum Bacteroidota; class Bacteroidia; order Chitinophagales; family JABDMM01; genus CAXDOZ01. The sequence goes on from CAXDOZ010000007.1 coordinate 41,731, forward strand.
CCTGGTCAACAATGCCGGTTTGGCCCTTGGCCTTGAAAGCTTTGACGAAGCTAATATCAATGATTGGGAAACCATGATCGATACGAATATCAAGGGCTTGTTGTATATGAGTCGGGCATTGTCGCGCCATATGATAGAGCACGGTATCCCAGGCCATCTCATTCATGTTGGGAGTTTAGCGGGGCATGAAGTTTACCCCAGAGGACATGTCTACTGCTCAACCAAACACGCCGTAAAGGCTTTAGCCAGAGGGATGAGAATGGATCTGTACGAACACGGAATCCGGGTTGGATCTGTCGATCCGGGAATGGTTGAGACAGAATTCTCTCAGGTGAGATTTCACGGCGATAGTGAGAAAGCTGAAAAGGTCTACAAAGGATTCCAGCCATTGGAGGCAATCGACGTAGCGGATGTAATCTATTTCATGGCCACAAGACCAGCACACGTAAACATTGACGATGTATTGATGATGTGCTCAGATCAAGCCAGTTCAGTTCATGTAAACAGGCGAAATGGCTAGTCAAAAGGTTTACGGACAGTTGGTAGATGTACACCAACGATCCATCTATCCAGCTGAGGTGTCTTTTGAGGATGGCAGAATTACAGGTATTGAGAAGGTGCTAAGTGCCCCTGATCAGTTCATCTGTCCCGGCTTTATCGATGCTCATGTCCATATCGAAAGCTCGATGCTGGTTCCTTCGCAGTTCGCACGTTTAGCGGTGAAACATGGAACAGTAGCCACTGTGAGTGATCCTCACGAGATCGCTAATGTGCTTGGAGAGGATGGTGTTCAGTACATGTTGGATGATGCAGCAAAAGTTCCTCTGAAGTTCAATTTTGGAGCTCCCAGCTGTGTCCCGGCTACCAAATTTGAAACAGCAGGAGCGGAGATCGATTCAGAAGGAGTCAAACGATTGCTTGAAAAACCAGAGATCAAGTATCTCGCTGAAATGATGAATTGGCCAGGAGTACTGTACAGTGATCCGGAGGTCATGGCAAAGCTTCAAATTGCAAAAGAGCTAGGAAAGCCTATTGACGGGCATGCGCCCGGATTAATGGCTGAGCAGGCAATGAAATACATTGCAGCTGGTCCATCGACCGATCATGAGGCATTCACTTATGAGGAGGCTGAGAATAAGCTTAAGCATGGGATGAAGATCCTTATCCGTGAGGGATCAGCAGCTAAGAACTTCGAAGCTCTCGCCCCTTTGATTGAGAATTACGCAAAAGACATGATGTTTTGCTCTGACGATAAGCATCCCGATGATCTCGTTCTTGGGCACATCAATAGCCTGGTCAGCAGATCGATCCTCAATGGATATGATCTTCACGATGTCCTGAGGATGGCATGTTTAAACCCCGTAGAACATTACAAACTGGATGTAGGCTTGCTACGAGTAGGCGATCCAGCCGATTTTGTCATCCTTGATGATCTGGTAAGTTTTGAAGTCTTAAGCACTTTCATTGACGGGAAGGAGGTATTCTCCTCCAATAAGGTTCACTTTGAAAGCCCCAAAGCTTCTGAGCCCAACAACTTCAATTGTCAGGCAAAAAGACCAGAAGACTTTGTTATCGAAAGCAATGGAAAGGAGAAGATCTGGGTGATTGAGGCCAGAGATGGTGAGTTGATCACGGACTCAAACCTTTATGAGGCCAATGAAGCAGAAGGGAAATTGCAGTCTGAACTCGATTCAGACATCCTCAAGATCGCAGTTGTAAATCGATATAGAGATGAAGCTCCAGCCTGCGCTTTCATCAAGAATATCGGACTAAAGAAAGGAGCCTTTGCCTCTTGCGTGGCGCATGACAGCCACAATATCATTGCTGTTGGCTTAGATGATGAATCCATCTGTAAAGCAGTAAATCAGGTGATTCAGACAAAGGGAGGTATCTCTGCTTATGATGGTGCAAAGGCCCACGGATTGGCTCTTCCTGTAGCTGGCATTATGAGTACTGCAGATGGATATGAAGTAGCAGAGGAATATCAGAAGCTAGACAAACTGGTTAAGGAACTTGGATGTACCTTAACTGCACCATACATGACACTTTCATTCATGGCCTTATTGGTCATCCCACAGCTGAAACTCAGCGATAAAGGACTTTTTGATGGAGAATCTTTCCAATTCATGGATCTGCAGGTTTAACCTACTTGCAGCACTAAGCTTATTTCTTGCTTTTCAGGCTACCGCCCAGATCACAGACGCGGCAGAACGAATAGATGCTATCGAAAGCGCAAACTCAGCTCTTGAGGAGTATGAGAACTTTCCATTTAGGAATATCGGACCAACTATAATGAGTGGAAGGGTTGTAGATATTGAAGGGAACCCGGAAAATCAAAATGAATTCTTCGTTGCCTACGCCTCCGGCGGATTATGGTACACCAGCAATAATGGACTTTCTTTCGAGCCTGTGTTTGATAATGAATTGAGCCTTACTATTGGTGATTTCGAGGTCAAATGGGCCGATCCTATTGAACTTTGGGTTGGAACCGGAGAGGTCAACAGCAGCAGGTCTTCCTATGCAGGAACCGGAATGTATTACAGCAATGATACCGGTAGATATTGGGATTGGATCGGCCTGGCTGAGAGCCACCATATCGGAAGAGTAATTCTTGATAATCAGGACCAGAAAACCCTTTACGTCTCAGTTCTTGGACATCTCTACACCCATAATTCGGAGCGAGGAGTTTACAAGAGCACTGATAATGGTGATAACTGGGATCTAGTGCTCTTCATGAACGATAGCACCGGTTCTGCAGAGATCCTGCAAACAGAAACTGGAGATCTTTACGCTTCCATGTGGGAGAGAACCAGGAAGGCCTGGAACTTCGATGGTGAGGGAGAGGGCAGCAGCGTTTATCACAGCGATGATGGAGGCGAAAGCTGGGAGAAGATCTCATCAGTCGACATGGGCTTTCCAGAAGGACCTAACTGTGGTAGGATCGGATTGACTTATGATGCTCAATCAAAGGCTGTTTACGCTCTTGTAGACAATCACGAAAAGCAAGATTCTGACGAAGAGAAGGAGGCATTAGTGATTGAAGCTAAAACATTGAAAGAAAGAACTTTAGAGGAGTTACTTGAATTGTCTGATGAGGATTGGCAGGCCTTTCTGGAAGCCTATGGTTTTCCGGAAGAGAACGATGCAGCAGATGTAAAGTCAAAGCTTTCTGCAGAGACAATCACAATACAGACACTGCATGACTTCATAGGTAACAAAGCTGAACAAGATCTCTTTGAAACTGACATTATTGGAGCAGAGCTTTACCGCTATGATTCTGAAGCGAAGAGTTGGACCAGAACGCATGATGAACCTATTGAGGGATTGGCCTTTACCTATGGTTATTACTTTGGTCAGGTGCGTGTAGACCCTTTCAATTCAGAAAGGATTTTCCTTCTGGGGGTTCCTTTGGCAATGTCGGATGATGGAGGAAAAACTTTTGCCCGAGTTGACGCAGACCACATGCATGCCGATCATCACGATCTATGGTTGAACCCAAAGCAGAAAGGACATTATATCTCCGGAAATGATGGTGGATTGAATATCAGCACTGATTTTGGAGAGAATTGGACTAAGACCAATCCCATACCAGTAGGCCAATTCTATACCGTTGCGGTTGACGAAAGTGAGCCGTACAGGGTTTATGGAGGCCTCCAGGACAATGGTGTTTGGGTAGGACCTTCAAACTATGAGTTCTCGCAAGGCTGGTTGGCAGAAGGGAAGTATCCATACCAGGGAATCATGGGAGGAGATGGTATGCAGATAGCTATTGATCCCCGAGATAACAATACCGTTTACACGGGTTATCAGTTTGGTCAGTACTTCAGGATTGATGTCAAAAACGATGATTACAACTATATCACTCCGCAAACCGAGTTAGGAGAGCAGGCTTACCGTTGGAACTGGCAAACACCGATCCACCTCTCGGTACATCATCCGGATGTGTTTTACATGGGGTCGCAATACTTTCATAGATCGCTTGACAGAGGAGAAAGCTTTGAAACCATGTCATCAGACCTTACTAAGGGTTTAAAGTCGGGAAATGTGCCTTACGGCACGATTACGACCATTTCAGAGTCTCCGCTGCAGTTTGGATTGATCATTACCGGTTCAGATGATGGAATTGTGTCTCTTACCAATAACATGGGTTACGACTGGAAGGATATCAGTGAAGGATTGCCAAAAGACCTTTGGGTAAGCAGGGTTGTAGCTTCAAATCATAACACTGATAAGATCTTTGTGGCTTTGAATGGCTACAGGAATGATGACTTTGAGCCTTATCTGTATGTTTCTAATGACCAGGGCGATAGCTATAAAAAGATCGGTTGGGCAGTTTCTGAGCCTATAAATGTTGTGCTTGAGGATCCAGTAGACTCAAATCTCGTTTTTGTAGGAACTGATGATGGATTGTATATCAGCAAGGATGGAGGATTAGAGTTCTACAAAGC
>CAXDOZ010000008.1:0-45613 GCA_963991145.1 uncultured Chitinophagales bacterium
ACTGGAGACCTCAGTTCTCAAACAATTCCTGCCAATGGGGATATTACTGGAGTTACTGCCGGAGCAGGAATAACAGGAGGAGGAACCACTGGTACCGTAACAGTCTCTGCAAATGCAAATAATGGTTTGAATGTAGATTTAGTTGCCGACGCAGTTCAGCTTGGAGGTGCTTTGATTGAAAATACCACCATTACTCAGGGTGCATTCTCCATGATCTATAACCTCAATAGTACTGGAGATTTTAGTATTCAGGATAATGGTACAACTGTTGCTCAAGTACGAGATGATGGGTTATTTTTTGTAGGAGATGACATGTACTGGCGTGATGGATCAGTTGGAGGGACTAATCTTATGTCATTAACCGATGATTCAGATGACGGACGCTTAAGAATCTATGAAAACGGAGCAACTTCTATTGACCTTGATGCAAACACTCAATTTATCTTCAATGAGCAGGGACTGGATAGAGACTTTAGAGTGGAATCTGATGGGAATGCAAATATGTTGAGAGTAGATGCGGCTCAAAATCGCGTTGGTATTGGTATTGGTACTCCATCAGCTGAATTGCATGTTTTTGAGGGACATAATGGGGTAGCTGAAGTCTTTGCTACAGGTGTAACACAAGGTTCCGGTATGTTTTTCGCCGGTCAGTCAGCCACTTACGGTGGGGGCTTTGTTTACGATGGAGATGGAACTCCAGCCTTAGTTGGAGGGGCCGATCGAGTTACCTTTTTCAGAAGGAACAATGGAACCGATACAGATGTGATGTCCTATGCCTATAATTGTAGCACTGTTAGAATCACCTCTTTGGCCGGTTCAGGTAACAGAATGGTTATTGCCAATGCCAATGGAGATTTATCTACCCAAAGTATTCCTGCAAATGGGGATATTACTGGAGTTAATGCTGGAGATGGTCTAACTGGTGGTGGTACAGCAGGAACTGTAACGTTAAATGTTGTAGCTACAAATGGTCTTACTGATAATGCAAATGATGTAAGATTGGGCGGTGTTCTAATTCAAAATACTACCATCACTCAGGGGAATTTCGGGATGAACTATAACATGAATGGAACTGGAGACTTTCAGATTCAGGATGCCGGAGTTCCTCACTTCACAGTATTGGATAACGGCTTAACCTACTTTGGCGATGACACATATTGGAGAGACGGGGCAACTAACAGTGGTGATATTTTAGGTCGTTAATACGATTCAAGTGACGACGGTATCCTGGATCTGTATGAGAATAATGCTATGAATATTCGACTTCACGCAAATGGTACAACCATTTTTAACAATCAGAATATTTCTACGAATGATTTTAGAATTGAATCTGTTGGAGAGACCTATAACTTCTTTTCTGATGCGAGCACTAACCGCATTGGTATAGGGACAAATACTCCTCAAATGAAGCTTCAGATCAATGAAGCTGGAGGGAACTCCCTCAACCTGGTTAGGAATGATGGGACAACCACAACAAACGAGCAATTAGGAGGAATTGGATTTGATGCAATAGATGGAGGCGTTGAAACAAGTTTTTTAAACTCACCAGCTTCTATTGTTGGCTTTGCCACAGAAGATTTTAGTACAATTGATAAGGGTGGGTATCTAACTTTCCGAACAAAAGCGACTAATGCTGATGCCGGAGTGGCAAATGTTGAGCGCATGCGTATCGAGGCCGACGGTGACGTTGGAATTGGTATAACAAATCCTACTGCAAAACTTCAAATCGATGAGACGGGTAATTCAGCAGCTTTATATGTTCGCAACACATCAGCATCTACTTCTGGACAGTTAGTTAATTTTCAAAGAACCCAAAATCCAGGATCAGCAAATGACATACTTCAAATTACTGTACCGTCAACCGCTCCAGCAGATTTTCAGTTTGTTGAATTTGACAGAGGAGGAAATGTAGAATTTGCTGTAGATGGTGACGGAGATGTAGATTTTAATGGAGCTCTTGAGCCAAATGGTCTTCCAGGTACATCCGGCCAATTTCTTCGTTCAAATGGGGCAAATGCTTCCCCAACATGGTCAGCAGTTTCTGGTGATAATCTTGGAAACCATACTGCTACTACCAATTTAAACATGGCAAATTTTCAGGTTACCAACGTAGATAAGGTTATAACCAGGGCAACATCAGATTATGACAAACTAAGAGTATATAACAGCAGTAATTATACGATAGGAATGGTTTCAGGTAATACTTACGGTTATCTGAATGATTGGGCAATGACATTCACAATGAATAATGATGCTGATAGAGGCTGGATTTGGAGAGACGTTAATTACGCCTTATCTGATGGTGCGATGAGTTTGACGACTCAAGGCTTTTTAAGTATCAAAGGTAAGATGCAGCTTACCCAGTCTGCAGGTGATGAGATGGTAATCATTAATGATGATGTCTGGCAGCATTCTACCGGCAATCAGGACTTTGGCGCAGGAGGGGACTATTTTATAATGGCTTCGAGAGAAGGTTCCGGTGAAAGTGCTGGAATTTTTGGTGATGGTAATAACATTTGAAAATCAGGACAAGGCTTAGTTTGTTGATCTCTAAATCATAGAATGTCTCAATTCCAACTGAGCCTTGTAGTTTTTGATCACCACTTCCGTCAAAGGTTACTTTGCCCAGACGCTCTAAAAACTCACCACCAGAGTTATTCCAAAAGCCTTTAACTGTTATGTCATAATTTTCAGAAGAGTCAACATCCAGGGTGCTCTCGATTACCATATTGGTTACAATGATATCACCAGTAAGAGTTTTTACATTTCCTCCACTAGCTTGCAGATTGTAGTAAGTAGAGGCTTCAGGAACTTTAATTTCCTGATCTGTGATATCTGAATAATGCACGGTATTCCCGCTATCAGAGGCGAACAGATCTACACCAAATTCAGGTGCATAAACGAAAAGATTCGCTCCTGTTTTATTTATGAATTCTCCTCCTTTACTTGTTTCACTTGAAAATCCGACCGTACCATAGTTTACAAGTGTCCCCTCAATCTCAACTCCTCCATTTACTCCAGATCCAAAGAACAAAATGTCAGCAGTATCAATAATGGTAATACTATCCTTGATTTGAATTTTAGCCTTATTATCAGAGCCTTCAAATTGAACCAAACCGTTCCCTGAAATATAGGTGCCATCTTCCTCGATCTCTAACTCTTTTTTAGTGATCAAATGAAATCCATTATTGACGTAGCTGTTCTTACACTCAAGATCTCTTTCATCCTGAATGAGAATTCCATCCTTTTCAATGGTGAAGTCTTCAAGTACAACTTTCCCGCCTTTCTCGAGATAGACTGAGTCTCCTGCGGAGATAACAACATTGGCCCGGTCTGTAGGTACCAGATTTATATCCCAGGTTGATGGATCAGTCCATTCTCCATCTTTCACAGAACGAAACACCAATCCAACAGAACCAAGGAAGCAAAGGCCATCAATATCTGTACAACAACCATCTCCTGAAGATGTACAACCAAATATGTCGCCCCCATCATTATCAAAATTATCGTCAACGATGATAGTTCCATCACCTGTGATATCAACTTTGACACTTAATTCTTCCTCAACGAACATACTCCCATCAACTACAATTGTAGCAGGGTCGTCTTCCATTTTTACTAATGATTTGTTTGTGGCAGTAAAACTACCTCCTGGCTTGATTACGAATGTTGCCTTCTTTACAGTTACCACACATTCATCACAAAAGAATTCTCCACTCAGGCAAAATGTCCCGCCATCTTCAATCTCCATATTAGCCTTTTTGTCAAGCTCAAGAGATCCTTCAACTATTAGTACTCCGCCACTTTTCACCTTGATTACCTTCTTCTCAAAAACCATATCAGCGGAGATCCAAACGGAATCATTGATCTCCATATCTTCCTTCACCTTACCATCATTGATAAGTCGGGCATCTTGATTTGTTTTGTAACCTGGGGCACCAGAGGACCAATCTGCAGCTCTGTCCCAGTCGGGATTGTTTTTCACAGACTCAGTTATCTGAGCATTGATATCAAGGCCAATCAGGCAAATACTAAGTACGATAAGTAGCTTTGATAGGTAAAATCTCTTCATAAATCACGTTTTCTGCTCACATAAAAATAACCAATCATGTATTTGTTTGATTGAGAAAGGCTAAAACCAAGCATTTTTAGCCATTAAGAGCATTGAATTTAAAGGAATACTGGCATAAATCTTACCTTCGCGCACGAAAGCAATTCATCACAAAAAAAATTGAACATGAAAGTTACCGTAGTAGGAGCTGGAGCGGTTGGCGCAAGCTGCGCAGAATACATCGCCATCAAGAACTTCGCTTCTGAAGTAGTACTTGTAGATATTAAAGAAGGATTCGCAGAAGGTAAAGCAATGGACCTTATGCAAACTGCTTCATTAAACGGTTTTGACACTACTATCACAGGTAGTACAAACGATTACTCAAAAACTGCAAACTCTGACGTTGCAGTGATCACTTCAGGAATTCCCAGAAAGCCGGGAATGACTCGTGAAGAGCTAATTTCTACAAATGCCGGGATCGTAAAAACGGTTGCTGAAAACCTTATCAAGCATTCTCCAGAGGTGATCATCATCGTGGTTTCAAACCCTATGGATACCATGACCTACCTTGCTCATCAGGCTACAGGTCTTCCAAAGAACAGAATCATTGGAATGGGAGGAGCACTTGATTCAGCTCGTTTCAAATACAGATTGGCTGAAGCTTTAGATGCTCCAATCTCTGATATTGACGGAATGGTTATTGGTGGTCACAGCGATACGGGAATGATTCCTCTTACTCGCCTTGCTACCAGAAACAGTGTTCCTGTTTCAAAATTCATCAGCGATGATCGCATGGAGGAAGTTAAGCAGGCAACAAAAGTTGGTGGAGCTACATTGACAAAGCTTCTTGGAACTTCTGCATGGTATGCGCCAGGTGCTGCTGTTTCAGCATTGGTTCACGCTATCGCGAATGACTCAAAGAAAATGTTCCCTTGTTCATGCATGCTTGATGGCGAGTATGGCCTGAACGATATCTGTATTGGAGTACCGGCACTTATTGGTGCAAACGGAATCGAATCAATCGTAGAGATCGATCTTACTAATACTGAGAAAGAAGAGCTAGCTAATAGTGCTGCAGCTGTTTCTAAAACAAACGGACTATTGTAGACCAATGCTTATAAAAGGAAAAGCCCTGGTCTTCGATCAGGGCTTTTTTTATTTCTGTTATTCTATTGGCCCTTCGGGCCGATTCTTATTTTCCCTTCCTATTCTTCCAATCACGCTTTCCAATTGTAGTTTCCACTTGAAGCTGGTCCTTATTTACTAGCTCAATGATTGATGTGACAGGTCTTTCGTAAACCCACCAGGGCCGCTGAGGATCTATCTCAACCTTGATTTTGGAGTCCTCTATCCAGCTACAGCGAACTTCTCCAATGGCATGTCCTCTTTGATCATTAACATCCATTACAAACTGGCACTGAATCGTCCCTTCAAACTTATATCTAAGATCGGGTAGGGCAGGATAGAAGTTCATCGTGAAGGTAGGGATGGAATCATTCCAGGATTGGGTGTAAGCTTGTTTCAATAATAGGTTCTCTCCATCTTTTTCGAATGAATAAACCTGCTCTCGATAAGAGTTTTGATTCTTCATTTGGACCTCATATTCATTATCGACTATCTCCCAATCCATCTGATAGGAATTGTCGGGTCCGACCATACTTAATCCTATCATTGACTCCATCAGTGAGTACGATGCCTTACTAATCCCACCTTGTGTTTGGGTTAAAAGCATATTGAAGGGCTTGATCCCCAATAGTTTTTTCAGCTTGTACTCTCTGTCATCGTAAGTCATATAGGCATACTTACCGAATCCTCTAGCCGGCATATCTAAAAGAGCCAATACCTGCCTTTGAGAGTGCCCCATAGTGGAACCATTCCGCTTTTTTAGTTTTGGCATCTTTCTCTTGCCAAAGAAATGGGCTAATACCTTTTCACCTTCGCTATTGGTGTATTTGAAATCCATTTCAATGAATTTCTCATCGCTCTGATCTGTGATCTCTATTTCAGAGATTGATTTGTTAAGTGGGATCTCCGGTAAGAATTCTGCCAGGTCAGCTCTATCTGTAATTAGATACTGGTCCAGATATGGATTTTTGGAGTCTTTGATTATCCAGGTACTGCTTCCATCGGGAAGATCGATCCTGGAGATCTCATGCATGTCCCAAAGTGGGTGATTTGTAACGATAACAATATCCTGCTCATAGGTAACTCCAAAGATCTGGAAAGGAATGATAGGTGTTCCAAATTTGAGTTCACCATAGTTGATCTGGTTTCTGGGAATTTCTTCCAGGGATTGATATTCGTCTTCCTTTACCGTTGCTTTTTCAGGCAGCATTTTTTTTAAATTGCTACAAGCAGCGAGAAAGGAACTAAAGAACAAGACCAAAGCTAAAGTTCTAAGCATTTTAAAAACTTCCGAAGGTTAACTCGATTCCCCAGGTAAAGCCTGAGAACATTTTTGGAGCGGCAAAAACATTCTTTTTCTCAGTATAGAGTCCTTTGGATTTGCCCGTCAAATAGGAGAATCTGTACCCAATCGGGATGCCGATCTTCATAGAAGAGCCAACTTTGAATTGGAATATGCCCATTACGTTGAAATTAAATCCAGAACCATTGGCGGTGAATTCCTCGAGCTCGAACCCTAGAACTCCAGTTGAGTCACTTGTAAGAACCAGATCATTGAAAGAGGCAATGGAGTACCCAATACCTGCTTTAAAGTTAGCCTGGAAGGTCTTTGCGGGGGCAATATTCAACCCTACATTAATTCCGACTTCAATATTGTTGATATTGGTTGTAAGAGCGTCTTTATTGTTTGAGTATGGATTCACTGGAGTTTCGTCGGGGTTTGCCGATATCTCCGAGAAATAGTCAAAAAAGTATGGCTTAATAAGGGCGTTGAGGAAAGTACCTAACTGCAAGTTGTCGTTTACAATTACTCCCCCTTCAGCTGCCAGGTAATGATCATTTGAAAATTTAGCATTCGTTACGAAGTATTTAAGTCCACCGTAGCCGGTGATCCCATTCCTGTTTTGAGCGGAAGAGTTAAAGCTGAAGAATCCTAAAACAAGAAAAATTCCAATTAGTCTGATTGTGCTATTCATGGTTATTGAAATTTTAGGATTGAAGAAACATCTACTACAGACTGGGCCTCATCGCTGGAAGCATCTTGATTCCAGCCCTTCCAAAATAATTTGGTGTCAGATTTTGCATGAAGAACCTCTGCATTTCTAAACTGTATCATTTTCAGATTTACATCCAATAATGCATATCCACTCCTTCGCTTGGCAAAAGATGATTTGAACTTTGCAGTGGTGAACTCATCCATTCCTTTGGTCCATTCAACATACTTCATGTTGACTTGAGCGGTCATGTCCCCGGTTTTCTGACTGTACTCAATAGGGAAAACATTTAAATCAGATTCCAAAAGCCAATGCTCCGTATCCATTACAATGGCCATTCCTGTAATTCCAATTGCGGATGTTGGGTAGTCATCATTTTGACCTGTAAGGGTTACGTACCGAGGTTCTTCTTTAACCTCAATTTTCGTATCCCATTCATAGCTTCTTGTGGCTGAGGTTTTATCGTAGTCTAGAGTTGTGCTGTCATATGCAAAGAGCAAAACATGTAGGGTTAACTCGTAAGATGTTTTGTTTTTAAAGATGTTACACTCAATGGTCCTGCAGTTGGTAGCAAGATTGAAGTAAGATGTGAGTATAACCTGGCCAGTCTCGTCATTATAAAATGGCTCATCAACCGCAAAGTAGCAGATCTTAAGCTGATCTGCTTTTCCTAAACTCCTTATCTCAAAGCCATTTAGTATGCTTCCATAATTTTCCTTGTCTTGCATCCAGGGCTCGATGTCGATATAGGTCATCTGCTCCTTTAACAGGAGATCTCCTTCAAGGCCATTTAATTGAATCTTTACCTCTGCTTCTTTAAAGACAACATCGGGAGATTCAACATAACTGAAGAAAGTAGCAGCAGTGGTGCTATCTGATCCTAGTCCTGTTGCACTTGTATGAACCGTTTGTGGGTATTCACCATCCATTTTGACATAGCTTCCTAGTCTGTTCAGACGGTGGTTGTAGGTCCAGGCATGCTCATAACCTCTCCAAATGAGAGCTTTATTGTAATCCAGAATCTCCTGAGAAAAACATGAGGTATTCTGAAAAAAGCAGAATAGGCTTAGGACAATACTAAATACGAGGCTCGATAGTCTATTTGGTGAAGCTTGAATTTCATCTAAATACCTGCCGAGCGGTTGGTAGTGATGTTTCATAGGCAAGGGTTTGTCGTTTAGGGTATTGCTGTGTTTTGTTATATGAAATATAGGCAAAATGTACTTTGGATGTAAAAAACGGGAGCGAACTCCCGTTTTATTTAATCCTTAACGCATCTGACTCCCATCCCATCATCAAGGAAGAAAGAGCCTCGATGTGCGCTCCCTTCTCCACATCCTCCATTGTGATATTTTAGTATGAAGAGATAAGCTCTTTGAGGTTGATTGTGCTTTATATCCCATTCAGTAACCTCGTCTAAAGTACTTGACCACCAATGGCCATATTTACCCTTTGACTGGAAAGTGCCGTCCCCTTCGGCTATACCATTTGGAGTTCCATTGAAGCCACTTTCATTTGTTCCTGGAGAAGCCCATTTGCCAAAGCTTTTCCATCCTGTAGTGGACTTGAGTTTTTCTCCTCCTTCAATTTCTCCTCCAAGGTGATCCACTAGTATGTCAAACTCTTCCATGCTTGGAATGTGCCAACCTTCAGGAGCTAATCCTCTGGGATCATTTACAGCGTACCAATTGTACATCTTCTGATACTTCTCTCCATTTGACTCATTGAATTTGTAGTAACACCATGCAGGCTCCTTATTCATATTTGCCCATCGCCAATCAAGAGCATTTGTGGCTTGAGGAATTTCATCTCCATTTCTAAAATGAGTAGCATCGAGATTTTGGCTCATCCAGATCTGATCTCCAATTTGAACCTGAGGAAAGTTTTGAACTTTGACATCTGGTTCACCGGCTGATAGAAATAAAGTGATCAGAATTAATCCAATAGAAAAACTTGTTTTTAATGCGGTCATGACATTAGTTTTTGGTCTAATATCAGAACGGAAGTTTCTCTTTTTATTTTTTAGCCAGTAAGGAGTGTAACAGCTGAAGGAAGGCTGGTGCAATGATTAGATAGAACCAAATTCCAGAAAGAGCGCCTGGAATTATCACAAAGAAAACTGCCATTGAAAGTATTGCCAGAATTGAACCAAGGACTTCCATTTTCAGACTTAGGATCAAAGCCAACAAAACGGCAATTGGAAAAAGGAGAAATCCCATAAGTTCATTTGAATCATTGAATTGAAATGATCCAGATTCAAATAAATGGGCCCCCAGGAATATCAATAGGAATCCAATACTTAAGATCAACCAGACCTTTGATATGGCTTTAAGCACTTTCATTGAAGGAGATCTGTTTCACGATTTCTTCCATTACCCTGATGCGAGATAAGTCTTTATTGGTAGCATCTACCAGGATCCAGGGTGCAGCCTCGTGATTTGTTTTCTCAAGTAGCTTTTCCTGATACTTTGTGAATTCATCCCAATACTCCTGATTAGGATCTGCTATTGAATTGATCTTCCATTGTTTTAGAGGATCTGATTTGATTTTCTTTAATCTGCTCGCCTGTTCCTTTTTTGAAATCGTAAAGAAGAATTTCAGTAAATGAGTATCGCCATCCAAAAGCATTTTTTCAAATTCATTCACTTGCCTCATAAAAGTCCGGTACTGTTCTTTAGAACAGATTTTAAGCATAGGTTCCACAATTCCTCTGCTATACCAGCCTCGGTTCATAAATACTATTTCACCGGGCTTAGGGAGTTTCTCAACGTATCTTTGAAAGTACCATTCGCCAATCTCTTCCTCATTTGGAGTCGAAAGAAACACACTCCTGAAATGTCTTGGATTGATCTTAGAACTCGCTTTTCTTATTGCACTTCCTTTTCCTGCAGTATCTCTACCCTCAAAAAGTAAAATGATCTTCTTGTTATTTTCAATAGTCCATAATTGAAGCTGAACCATTTTTCGATGCAATTTCTCAAGTCTATCATTGATCTGAATCTGATTGAGAGCTGATTCCAGATCGATCCTCCCGTTTGAGAAAAGTTGCTTTAAACCTTTTCGACTATTAAGTAAATCCAACTCCTCAGGCGAAAGATCAAATTCAATATTTTTTGATTTTCCCATCTATGCCTCTTTTGTGTTAGGTTGGAAGTATCTAATCAAAACCTCGGGGTCTGTTAAAGAAGATCGAATGGCATCTTTATCATTTGTATAGACAAAATGTGATAGAACATGCTTGATGCTTTCAAGTCGGGCGACCCTTTTGTTATTAGTGAAAACAATGTGCCAGGGGCTAAAGCTTGTATGAGTTTTGGAAAGCATTCTATCTCGGTAAAATGAATAATCATCCCATAACTCCTGGCCTTTAATATCTACAGGACTAAACTTCCATTGCTTTAAAGGGTCAGTCAATCTTGAATCAAATCTCCTTTTCTGTTCATCCTTCGTAATGGCAAACCAGAACTTGATCAGTTCAACTCCATTTTGATATAAGACGTGCTCGAAATCTGCTACCTGATTCATGAAGTCCTTGTACTGCTCTTGAGTACAGAATCCCATTACCGGCTCGACTACTGCACGGTTATACCACGACCTATCAAAGAAAACGATCTCGCCCTGATTAGGTAATTCTTTAATGTACCTCCTGAAGTACCACTGCGCCTTTTCAATTTCGGTAGGCTTGGAAAGCGCTACCACTCTCATGTATCGTGGATTCAGGTGCTCTGTAAATCTCTTTATAGCGCCACCTTTTCCAGCAGAATCTCTCCCTTCAAAGATGATGGCGACCTTCTTCTTATTGTCAACCACCCACTGTTGCAGCTTATTAAGTTCGATCTGAAGGTTTTTCAGTTCTTCATTGTATTCCTGATCCTTTATAAACTCGGTAACATCGATCTTCTTTTCAGAAGCGATCTCAATTAAATCAGACTGAGAATTAGCAGATTGAAAATCTTCTGCAGTGAAGCCTTTACTTTCTACTCCTTTTGGCATGAGTAAAAGTTAAGCATTTCGATTAACTCAATTCGACTTCATTCCTATTCACAGCTATTGCAGCTGCTACAGGATGTGGATGTCTCGGTATCAAGAGCTCTTGAGTAAGAAACAATGCTGTCATAGAAACCTGTAGAACTAGAGGCAGTAGACATCGATATTTTTAGTTCTTCTAAAAAGCTGGGAGAAAGACATCCGGTGGCATATACATGATCTAATGCATAATCGATTGTCTCTAACATCCATGAAGGCGGATAGCCTTCATAAGCCCCGAATTCAAGGGCATTAACAAGTTTTCCAAGGCCAAGAAGTGAATGACAATTGATGGGTCCTGAGCTGGAAGAAGTCGCCCCCTCTTCATAGATGAAGTATACATAGTTACCGCCCATAGTAATGTAGAAAGCAGTGAACTTGGTTGATTTGCTCATCACTGCTTCGAACTCAAAACTATGTTTCAAATTTCCTTCAGAATATGAGTTGACTGAGCCGGTACTGCTCGTCATTTTGAGATTACTATTGTATTCCATGCCATAGCCTCCGGGATCATTTAGAATGTTGTTCGATCCTGAAGCTGAACCCGATGTCCATTTATATCCGCATGGAGTATTACAGTTTACACATTCCAGATATACAGTGAATTTGTCGCCCTTTTTCAAGGTGCTGATATCTTTTGAAAATGACCATTCCAGATCGTATTTACCTGAACAGCTTGAAGTGTACTGAACATTAAAGACCATATAGCCACCCTTTTCATCAACACTGAATTGAGCTGGGTTATCTGGACTCTGAACCGTTACGATATCGACCAATCCATATGATTGGGCAGAAAGGAAAACTGGTAGTAGTAGAAGAGATAGGAGGTATAGTCTTTTCATGACACAAGTGTTTTGTTTTCAGTCTTCTATGAATTTAGGATTTTTTCTTTGAGGATTTTGCGAATGGGTTGAAAGCCAGGGCAAGATCGATCCAATACTCAAGGTCATCTTCAGAGTCAAAGCCATCCTCAGTTATGTATATATATCCTCTCATCGGCCTTCCGGTGAAATCCATTGGAAGACAAACTTCCTTTTCAATTTCATTTTCATAAGCTTCTTCACCAATCCTCACCATCAAGAGGTTACTGCCCGATTGTTTATCAGTTAAGACCCCACTCAGCATTTTATCATCAACCATAAACAAACGACCACCCATTATCTTCTTATCGTAGTAGTTAGCCCTTCTTTCTTCAAGGATTCTTCTTATTCTTTCAACCAGATATTCATCGTAGGCCATTTCTGATATGTTTAGTTTTTGGGTCTGCTCCAGGGTGGATCATGCTTCAGTACCTCTTCGTAAATTGGGCAGGATTCAATATGTGCTCCAGGCAAATAACCGGTAGTGACCAAAAATTCATTTGTGATCTCACCACCGGTAAACTTGAATGTCTTTTTAAAAAGTTTCACCCATTCATCTTTTGAAAGTGGATGGTTCTTGTCCAGCCAGTTCTCAAATGAGCCGTATTCTTCCTGGATCTGTACAATTTGTTGCGCATTATGGATAGCTGCATTAACCTTTAGTTTGTTACGAATGATGCCTGGATCATTCAAGAGCCTCTTAATGTCTTTGTCCTTATATCTGCTGACTTTCTTAAGGTCAAATCCTGAATATGCCTTTCTGAAGTTGTCCTTCTTATTGAGAATAGTAGTCCATGAAAGACCTGCCTGATTGATCTCCAGTATAAGCCTTCCAAAAAGTTCATTGTCATCATGAATTGGAAAGCCATATTCATTATCGTGATAGTGCTTATGTGGAGAATCTGTTTCAAGATTTGCCACGTACTTACAGTAAGAGCTTGGTGTATCAGCCATTCTGAGGATTTGTTTCTCAACAAATTAAGGTTTTCAAGATTGCCATCATACCTATAGCTTTATCTACATTGTAGTATCAAAGGGGATTTAAAGCTTAGGTGTAAATGACATTTCAAGAGGAACTTAAAGCGATAAAAAACAGGGTAGAAGGTAATATGCCTCCAAAATTTCTAAAGGTTATGCATGGAGCTACTAAAGAGCTTGAGGAGTCAGATATTCAGGATCATGTCTTACAGAAAGGAAGTAAAGCGCCTGAATTTAATCTCCCAGACCAGAATGAATCAATCAGATCACTAAATGATTACCTGAATTCCGGACCTCTGGTTCTAACATTCTATAGAGGTTTTTGGTGTCCATACTGCAACGCTGATCTGGCAAACCTAAACAGATACCAAAAGGAAATTGAATCCCTGGGAGGGAGTTTGATCGCGATTTCTCCAGAGCTTCCCAAATACTCCAAGAAGATCATCAATACTCAACACATTCATTTCGATCTTCTTCATGATCTGGGAAATGAGATCGCTTCAGAGTTTGGCGTTCGTTTTAACATGCCGAAGGATCTGATCGAGCTTTATCGCAATAGCTTCAATATTAATTTAAGGGTCTACAATGCTGATAACAGTTGGACATTACCAATGCCATCAAGATTTTTGATTGATAGGGAAGGAGTGATCCAGTATGCTGAAAGCAAACCGGATTATAGAGAGAGGCCTGACCCTGACGAGGTTATAGACGCTTTAAGAAGCTTGTAGTTTTTTAGGTTCTGAACTGGAAAGCCTCATAGAAAATCACAGATGAATTTCATCTGGACAAAACAAAAGAACTATGCTTACAAAAGTACGGTATACGGTAAAAGACATGTTGAAATGGACCAGAATCGAGGTTCTTTATTTCACCATTTATGCAACAGCAATTACGGTACTTTTTGAAATTGTAGGCTTTACATTTTTACAAATTCCATGGGCACCACTTGCAGTTGTTGGTACTGCGGTAGCATTCATTATTGGTTTTCAAAACAATGCGGCCTACGGCCGGATTTGGGAGGCTAGAAAAATATGGGGAGGAGTCGTAAATACTTCGAGAACCTGGGGAATGATGACAAAGGTAATGGTAGGAAATCAGCATGCTTCAGAGCCAGTCTCAAATGAAGAACTTAAAAGCCAAAGAGAAACTTTGATTCATAGGCACATTGCCTGGTTAACAGCTTTTCGCCATGCTATGAGGCATCCTAAAAAGTGGGAGGAGAATATGCGGTCTAAAACAAACAAAGAATGGGAGAAAGAAATACATATCCCTGAACGAATCTTCTCCCTTGGTGATGACTTATTTGACTTGCTTTCTGATAAGGAATGGAATTATGTGATGAGTAAAGGAAATAAGGCTACAGCCCTTCTTTATTTGCAATCTCAGCACATAAATGATTTGAAGGACCGAGGGTTGATATGGGAGTTCTCGTTTTTACAATTAGAGAGAGTATTGGAGGAATTCTTTACTCTGCAGGGGAAATCAGAAAGAATAAAGAATTTCCCTTATCCTCGTCAATACGCAACACTCAGCTATTTCTTTGTCTGGATCTTTATTGCTCTATTCCCAATTGCTACTATTAGTCAAATGTCTGATATCGGCGCAAGGATTGCGGAAATGCATCCATTTGCAGGAGAGTATTTTATCTGGGTAACAATTCCATTTAGCGTAGCTGTAATGTGGATCTTCCACACTATGGAGAGAATTGGTAGAATAGGAGAGAACCCATTTGAAGGTTCACCAAATGATGTTCCTATTTCTACCATAGCGAGAGGAATTGAGATCGATCTGAGACAAATGCTGGATGAGGACGATGACTTGATCCCAAAGCAATTCCCGGAAGTTTACGATGTACAGATGTAGAAAACCCTCGCTACACTTGGGCAAATTGACAAATTGGCAAACTGACAATGTGATTAATGCTAGAACTAGACTGTTGAATATGTCAGCACATTAGCGCCTCAGCAGATCAAATCAGCCCAATCTTTGTAAATTCAGCAATAACAAAACACACAGTATGGCAAAAGCTCAACCCGAGTATATCCTTCAAAGGTCTGCTCCTTTCAAGGTGATTAATGGAATTGGTAAATTTTTAAATGGAGTTGGTCTTGAATGGCCAAAGCTCGATCCGGATCGCTTATTGGATTCTGCGAGAAAGAAGAGTGGGCTTGATTACCAGGATGACTTCATGGAAGAAGCTCTTCGTGTTTTCATCAATTCAATCCGCAATGAAGGGAAAATTAACGGCTTCGCTCGTTTGGCTGGATGGAATCTTCAGGAGAGAATGCTTGTCGGTAGATTTCAGGTAGAAGATCATCTAAAGAAGAATCCACAGATCGCTGAAGAGAAGATCGAGTCCCCTGCCTTTATAATTGGCTTACCTCGGACAGGAACTACAATCCTTCACAATCTTCTTCATACGGATCCTGCCACTCGTTCTCCTCTAAGCTGGGAGTGCTTATATCCATATCCAGTTCCAAATAAAGATAATTATGAAGTGGACGAGAGGATTCAGGTTTGTGATAAGGAGTTTGAGCAGCTTTTCAAACTTGTACCGAATTTCAAGAAGATGCACATTATGACTGCTAGTACACCACAGGAGTGTATTGGTATTCATGCTCTTGATTTTCAAAGCTATCAACCGATGGCACAGTATAATATTCCAACTTATCTGGATTGGTACAATAACTCAGATTTCTACCATCAGTTCGAATTTCACAAGCGAATGCTGCAGTATTTCCAATCCGACGGAGTTCGTGGTAGATGGCTTTTGAAATCCCCAGTTCACCTTCCTCATATCGACCAGCTTTTTGCTACTTATCCCGATGCAGCTGTTATTACAACACATCGTCATCCAGTTAAGATTGTAGCCTCCGTAAGCAGTCTTATGCACTCAGTTAGAACACTCTACAGCGATCAGGCGGATGCCAGAGCAACCGGTCAGGAGATATTGAAAATGTGGAGTGAATACCTGAATGGATTTGTAGAGCAAAGAGAAAAGCATTCAGACAAGGCAAACCAATTTGTAGAGATTTACTTTGAAGATTTTATCAAAGATCCCGTTGGTTGCGCTCAAGACGTATATGCACATCACGGCTGGGAATTTACACAGGATGTAAGAACCAGAATGGAAAAATTCATGGCCGACAATCCCAAGGATAAACACGGTAAGCATCACTACAGCCTTGAAGAATTTGGACTATCAGAGTCCGAGGTAAAGAAAGAATTTTCAGATTATATAGACTTCCTAGAATCAAAAAGATAAGCCCCATGCAAAAGACTCAACAAGCCTACAAACACCTTATAGCTGTCTTATTAAAGGCAGATAACTCCTTTCTCGACGAAAAGCATATGCTAGACGAGCAGGGCAAAGTGGATGGGTATCGCCATCTTCTTGACCTCCTTGCTTATGGAGTAGATTTTTACGTAAACAATGATCCTCTTAATCCCAATTGGGCCAGGTTAGCCACTCCTTATCGAAAGATCCTGGGTGATAATGTTGACTCTGTATATCACTTTAGCCAGTTACAGGCAGGTCAGAGATACAGAATTAGAGGTTGGAGACATAATAGTGTATATCAGAGTTTTGCAGTATATGCTGGAAAACCAGATGGTACAGCTTCAGATCACGTTTCGATCACGGTTAATCATAATGAGATTGAGTACGGCGATGATGGGGGATTTGAGATCTATTTCACTTCTGATCCAAAGGAGAAAAATGAGTTTAAGCTGGATGATGATGCTATTTGTATCATATCACGTGAGTATTTCAGCGATCCGGTTGCTGGTATGGAAGCAGAGCTCTACATAGATAATATGAGCGATAATCCTTCACCTATGCCATTAAGCGATGAGCAGTTGGCCACCAGGATCAATACGCTTTCTAACTTCATTGAATCAACACTCCAGATTGTTCCTTTCCCAATTCCTCTTCCTCAAAATGGTTTTAGTCCTGCTTTTTTCTTCCCAAAAGAGCAGAAGAGCTGGGGACTTACAGATAATGCCTATTGCTTTGGTCGATTTGAGATTCAGGACGATGAATACCTGGAACTCCGATTCTCATCACCACCAGCAGTTTATTGGGGAGTACAGGTTTGGAATCACATGATGCAATCAATGGATTATGTGCATCATAAGGTTTCAATAAACATGAATCAGGCGAAGCCTAATAAAGACGGTAGTTTCACAATCAAAGTGAGTAAAGCTCACATGGATGATACAAACTGGTTTAGCACAGGTGGATACAATTCAGGAGTTATATTTTGCAGATGGCTACTACCTGATGGAATGCCTGAGCAACCGGTAATGGAGCTTAAGAAGATCGGCTCTTAGTGTCGTGTTTAAGATATTTTGAATATAAACTGTAAGTAGATTAACAGTGTTCCGTCTATGGAAACTCAACATCCATAGACATGAAAAAACATTACTTCTTAACTGCTTTACTAGGTGTCATTTTTATTCTCGAGGGATTATCTCAGGTACCAAGAACAATAATTGTTGAGCACACTACGAATACCAGATGTTCGATTTGCTCTAACAGGAACCCAAGATTTTATGGAAATCTGAAGAATTTTCCTGAGATTCTTCACATTGCTTACCATCCATCTTCTCCATATTCAAATTGTGTGCTTAATCAGCATAATCCAAGTCAGAATGATGGAAGAACAATGTTTTACAACATCTTTGGAGGAACTCCAAGAATCGTTATAAATGGTTCTGTTCAGTCGCCAGGAACCAACTACAGTGATCCATCGATCTTTACTCCCTTCCAGAATCAGATGTCTGATTATTCAATAGACATTCAGGAAAGCAGGACTCAGGATTCAGTTATTGTAAATGTTACTATTCAATCCGTATCAGCAAGTGCTACAAAGGATGCAAGAATCTACCTGGCTTATGCAGAGGATACTGTCTTTTATCAGGCACCTAATGGTGAGTCGGAGCATTTTGATGTATTCAGAAGAGCTTTTACAGGAGATAACGGAGACAATATCACCCTTCCTGCTGCAGGGAATTCACTGTCATTGAGATATGCAATCCCAATCTCTCAGGTTTGGGATATGGATAGAATGTTCGCTGTTGGAATTCTTCAGGAGAGAAACACTTTTGATGTTCTCCAGGCTTCAAGTAATAAGGGGCAGGGACCAACAACAGGAATCAATCAGGTTTTTGAGGGAGAGTTTAACATCTTTCCTAATCCTGTATTAGACGTTCTTAGAGTTCAGATAAATGGTACAGATAAAGCAGAGTTATTGCTTTATGACCTAACTGGAAAGCTTCAGAAACGAGCGGATAGCATTAGCGGTGGAACTCAGATTGATCTTTCAGATCTGCCAGTAGGAGTTTACATGCTTCAAATGCTTTCTGAAGATGGTGTTGCTGTACAAAAGGTAGTTAAGAATTAAGCTGAATAGCTGCAAAACCGGCATTTACAGTATTGATCAGCTCTTCCTTATTTGAGCTTAATTTTCCCACAATCTGTAAACCGCTAAATAGAGTGTAAATCATAGAGGCCAGTGACTTTAAGTCCTGGCCTTTTTTTATCTCTCCCATTTCTTCAGAGTTCTTAAGGGCTTCACTGAAAATTTCAATCATTTCAGCCTTGTTTTGAGAAAGAACTTCTCTAATCTCTGATTCTGTAGAGGAAAGTTCAGTTGTTGTATTTACGATGAAACAACTTTTCTTGTCAGGATCAGCATATTGACCTTCTATAGACATAATTAAAAGATCTTTCATTGCCTGAAGAGGTGAATCTTGCTCATTGATATATGCTCTGACCCTCTTCATATTTTGCTCTCTGTATTGGGTAAAGGCCTTATCAAAGATCTCTCTCTTCCCTCCGAATGTATCGTAAATGCTAGCCCGGTTGATCCCAAGACCTGTAACAAGCATTTGCATAGAGGTAGCATTGTATCCATTCTTCCAGAAAAGATTCATTGCCTTTTCTAGCACTTCATTCTCTTCAAATTCTTTCGGTCTTCCCATAATCAGAAAAAGGGGCGGTTTAGCCGCCCCTGAAAATTATACTTAATTGTCTTAAACGATTGGCTGAAGAATAGTTCCTCCATCAACATTGTATTCCGCTCCGGTAATATAAGAAGCATTATTGCTTGCAAGAAATCCAACCAGCTTGGCAATCTCTTCTGATTCTCCAAATCGTCCGAGAGGTACACTTGATTGAATTGACTGCGCCATCCCTTGCATATCCTCTTCAGTCATTCCGGTCTTACCAAAGATTGGAGTGCTTACTGGTCCAGGGTTCACTACGTTCACCCGGATGCCTCTTGGAGCAAATTCAACAGCTGCAGCTCTACTAAATGCATTCATAGCGGCTTTCGAAGCTGAGTAAATTGAAGCATTTGGCATTGATGAATAAGCATTTACTGAAGACAAATTGATCACTGATGCACCATCATTCAGGATGGGAGCAAATTTATCAAGAGTGAATACAGCCCCTTTGAAATTGATATCCATAATATGGTCGTAATGTTCCTCGGTCATCATACCGATTGGTGAGCCAAAGAATACTCCGGCGTTGACGAATAGGATATCAACCTTGCCCTTTAATGATTTTACTTCATCAACCATCTTTTCAATGGCTGAGACATCGCTTACATCAGCGATAAGGCCAGTAACACCAAGTTCTGCAGCAGCTGCATCTACTCTTTCTTTGTTACGACCTGTAATGATTACATCGGCGCCCTGGTCTTTAAACTCTTTTGCTGATGCATATCCAATGCCGCTGTTACCTCCGGTTACTACGGCTACTTTTCCTGATAGTTTACTCATTTCTTTTCTTTTTAGTGTTGTTTTTGAATGAACGTTCCAAAAGTAAATAAATAATTTGGAACGATTGTTCTAAAATGTTAAGAAATTGAGAAATTATTTAGCTGACCAGCTGCAGTTCTTTAAATACAGAATGTTTTCTTCTGCATCATAAGAGTGGACTAACCCAGAAACAGTAATGATTTGATCTTTAAGATTGTCCTGGGAATATTTCTCTGCAGTTGTGGCAATCAGGATCTCATATCCATCCTTATCCTTGAATTTGATATTGTTGCCTTCCAGGGCCATTTGAGTAACTCCCGTTACAGTTACCTCAACCTCTTCCCAGGCATCAATTGAATTGTAAACGTCAAAAGAGTAATATGGTCCTTCCAGACTTGAAGGGTCAATGGAGACACCTGTCTGAGCAAGATTGATATCATAGTCACCCTCTACTTCTGTATTTGTGAGAAGGATGTTCTGACCATTTTGTGCCACATTCCCGCTTATGATCATGAATTCTGCTCCAGCGAATTCTGCGATCTTCTCCATTTCCTGTTCTGGAAGATCAGATTGAATAGCTACTAATCCAGGATTTTCAGGATATGTGAATGTTCGGTAAATATTATTGTTTCCTATTCCTCCCCATAGCCAGGCAATTAATTTGACTCGTGGCTCTTCCCAGCTTTTATTCCATTCAATAACAGCCGTTCTCAAATTTTCAGGATTGAGTTCTTCGCCTGCATAAGCATATGGGTTCAATTCAAGATCAGCAGGAAGACTTTCATATAGATTTACTTCTTGTTCCTCATTCTTGGAATCAGAATCAGAAGAAGCACAGCCAAACATAAAAACGCAGAATCCGAAAAGAAGAAAAACAGAGTACTTCACGATTGAAATTTTTCTCAATATATCTTTCAATGTTTAAGAAATCAATAAAATGGATTTATAAAAAGACAAGAATTCTTAGCACTCTCCGTGCCTGATCTCAAATCTCCAGGAAATTATTGTTGGCTTACCATTGCGATAGATTGTCCCGACTAGCTCAATCTCATCAATGAAAATACCAACTGTAAACCGCTCTTCATTCATGTATTCCTTTTCACTTTTTATCTCTTTCTCAATTTCAATTGGGTCTAAATTAGGAGTAAAATTGACCCATTGGCTGCCCTCTCTTGGAGAAACAGATGGTAGGTTGAATTCACAGAACCCTATCATTGTTGCCTGGATAGGCTCAGACCATTTTGCTGATTTCCTTGAGTAAATGCCCCCTTCTGTTTCGGAGTATTCTATCCCCCAGACATTGGAATACCTAAGAGACAGATCCATACTATCAACTGGATAAGAAAAGTGAAACTTTACTCCCTGATCGAGATCATATTCATCAATCTCAGCAGAGTATAACCAGTCTGAATCATTGCCTTCATTAAATCCATATTCAAGGTCGCATCCTCCTGGTTCAAATTCAGTGAATTCTACCTCCGCTTTAATTAATGCGGATTGAAAATCTTCTCCAAACAGTTTTTGATTCCCGGATGAAAAATCCGAAAGCAGGAAAATCAACAATGGTACCCCAAAAAAGCTCTTTGATAAAGGTCCTAGAAAGAAAGACATTTTCTATGCTTCTGATTCAGCAAACTCCTTAAAGTTCTTTTGAATTTTCTCAGTTTCTTTAGGGAATGCGCCTTTCATAAAGAATCCAATAATCTTCATCATTAGACTAGTGAACTTGAAGTTTTGATGAGTAGTCCACTTTGAGGTATTCTCATCGATCGATTCAAAATTGGACTTCATATGATTATAAACACCGGGTGCTTCGTAGGTAGCCTCAAAGAGACCTCCATCGATCTTTATAATCGTCTCAACCATGGACATCTTGCGCTTCCCATGTAGATAGTCCATTCTCATTTTTGATCCGGGCTTCCCAAATTCTCCTTCAAGAAATTCGTAGCCAGTCATTGTTGGTTGCCATTTCTGCATGTTCTCAGGATTACTAATAAGCCTAATACAGTCTTCCTTGGACCTGTTGATGATTATTTCTCTTGAATACTCCATAGGAATTGATTTTTGTACTACTTGTCTTTGTGTCTATCTCCTGTCCAACCGTGTCCTGCAAGCCACTTTTCTCCTGAATCAACTGCTCCATCTTCAATTCTGGTTGCCATAGAGTCATTCCACCTGTTCAAATAGCCAAACAAGCTGATCACTCCAAGAATCTCAACAATTTCTCCTTCATCCCAATATTTCCTCATGTTCTCTGAGATTTCATCAGTTACACCATTCGGAATAGATGAAGCAGCCAGGGCAAGATCAAGAGCAGCTCTTTCTGCATCATTAAATGCTGGATGAGTTCTGTATTCCCAAATGTTTTCTAATTGCTCATCAACAGCTCCATATCTCTCAGCTGCTCTAATTGTATGAGCACGGCAATAATCACATCCTGCAGTGTGGCTAGAGATAAATCCTACCAATCTTTTTAGAGCACTTGTAACTCTTCCGTGATTAGCCATTACGGCCATATTCAAGTTTATAAATGCCCTGGCAATTTCTGGCCTTCTTTGCATAGTCAGGACACTATTTGGACAGAATCCTAGTGTCTCATTGAAGAATTCGGATAACTTTTTTACCTCCTCATCATGATCAGGAGATAATGGTTCTACAAGTGGTTTTTTCATGGTAAAAAGATAGGAAAAGAGCTTCCAAATTTTTAGCTAAAAAAATGAGCAAAAAAAAGGCGGCATTGCTGCCGCCAGGATTCAAATGGACGAATTCTTTAGTTCATTTCAGCTGCTGGTTCGGTAGGAGTACCATTCTTATGTACCTCTTCTACTTCTATAGGAGCAGCTATTTCAGGCTTGAGTTTAGCTTTGATTTTATTCTCAAGTTCTTCAGCCAACTCTGGATTGTCGATAAGGAGATCCTTAACTGTTTCCCTTCCCTGGCCAAGTTTTGTACCATCGTAACTAAACCAGGACCCGCTCTTTTGGATTACATCCAACTCGACACCCATGTCAACAATTTCACCAACTTTCGAGATTCCCTGTCCATACATGATGTCGAACTCAGCCTTTTGGAATGGCGGCGCTAGTTTGTTTTTGACAACCTTAACTCTAGTGCGATTACCAACAACTTCATCTTTATCCTTGATCTGTCCAATACGACGAATATCTAATCGAACAGAGGAGTAAAACTTCAGTGCATTACCACCGGTAGTTGTTTCCGGACTCCCAAACATAACTCCGATCTTCTCACGCAACTGGTTGATGAAAATACAGGTACAACCGGTTTTATTGATAGTTCCAGTGAGTTTCCGTAGAGCTTGAGACATTAGTCTTGCCTGAAGTCCAACTTTAGAATCTCCCATGTCGCCCTCTAACTCATTCTTGGGAACAAGTGCCGCTACTGAGTCAATTACACAAATATCAATTGCCCCAGAGCGAATAAGATGTTCAGCTATATCCAAAGCTTGCTCACCACTATCTGGCTGGGAGATAAGTAGGTTGTCAATATCGACACCTAATGCTTCAGCATAAGTTTTGTCAAAGGCATGCTCAGCATCGATAAAAGCAGCAATTCCACCTTTTTTCTGTGCCTCTGCAATTGCATGAATTGTTAAGGTTGTCTTTCCCGAACTCTCGGGTCCGTAGATTTCGATTACTCGACCCCTTGGAAGACCTCCTATTCCTAAGGCCAGATCAATTCCTAATGATCCGGTAGGAATAACATCTACTTCCACAGCAGGTGCATCGCCCAACTTCATTACGGAACCTTTTCCGTAAAGCTTGTCGAGCTTGTCCATTGTTAGCTTAAGCGCTTTTAGTTTTTCAGAGTTTGACATTTTGCTCAAAAATTTAGCATTCTCAAATGTAAGCAATCAATTGAGATAAAAAAGTGGAGCTTTCATATAGATTTCCACATGTCTCAATTTTAGCTCAAAGAAAACCCACTAATCCTCAACCTAGTTGCGGTTTACTTCGTCTCAAAAAAAAATTAAGAATTGCTAAGTATTGGGCAAAAAAAAGCCCGCGTTGATGCAGGCTTTGTAATTGAATGAGTTGAATCAGCAACTGTGTTCCAGTGGCCTATTCCTGTTTCTGTTTGTCTTTCTGGAGTATTCGAGAATAATTCTTATAGAACTGGGATCTGGTTTCTCCAGATCCTTGTTTAACTCGAATTGTGAGTCCTGGATGGCTTCCAGTTCTCTCTTCTTATCTGGATTCTCCTCAAGAAACAGTGAAATTGCTAACTCTTCTTGCGTATTGCAATCGCCGTAGGCGTAGCGAATTAAATCGTTTGTAGTAAAATTCTTTATCATAATGGGTCTTTAGGTGATTGATTGCTGCTTAAACGGATTGAGTATCAGGATTATTGTATAAAAAATGCCCCGATTTACGGGGCATTGAATACTCGATAACAAATGTGGGCAGCGCTTAGAAGTTCATCTTCTCTTTCTCGATGTACTTGCGCATGTTGATGAGGGCATATCTCATGCGTCCTAAAGCAGTATTAATGCTTACATCGGTCATTTCAGCTATTTCCTTAAAGCTGTATTCGAAGTAGTGGCGAAGAATTACCACCTCCTTTTGCTCAGGAGGAAGCATATCTACTAGTTTTCTGATCTTAATTGCAGAATCCTTTCTTTCCTTCTTATCGAATGAGCTTTCTTCTTCGAAAGGAAGAAATTCGAAAACATCAGTTCCATCATTTGTTGTGATGGTTGGTGTTCTTTTAACCTTTCTGAAATAGTCAATACAGAGGTTGTAAGCAATTCTAGCTACCCAGGGGCGGAATTTACCTTCCTCTTTGTACTTACCTGCTTTTAAGGTGTCGATCACCTTGATGAATGTATCCTGAAAGATATCCTCTGCGAGGTATCTATCCTTTACATACATCATGATAGTTGAAAAAATCTTGTCTTTGTGGCGGTTGATTAACCTTTCAAGAGACTTTTCGTCTCCTTCCAGATACTGTCGTATGAGTATCTGGTCGCTTACTATTTGAGTGCGCATATCTACCTGATTTGTGTTTACCGAGTGCCCAAGAAGCAGGGGTGTTGGTCAGTAAACGGATTAAAAAAATCAAAGTAGAAGTGCTCTCATTAGCAATTTTAAATTTTAAAAAACAATGGGAATTTTGCGGTTGTTACCATTAATATAGTGCAACAACATTCAAAAGTCCAATCTTCGAGAATAATTTTACAAGTAACGTGCCAGCTTTGTGACTTTTTTGTGTCCCTTTGCCCACAATAAATATTTTAATGGACTTATCCTCTATGCCTACAACGAAAGAAAAGTCTACTTATTACACTGATCTTGATCAGATTCAAATAAAAGGAGCTCGCGTCCACAACCTTAAGAATGTTGATGTCGATATCCCAAAGAACAAATTAGTAGTGTTTACAGGGGTTTCAGGCTCAGGTAAATCATCTCTTTGTATTGATACTCTTTTTGCTGAAGGGCAAAGAAGATATGTTGAGAGCCTATCGAGTTATGCCAGGCAGTTCCTAAACAGAATGGATAAGCCAGATGTAGACCAAATCGATGGATTATGTCCTGCAATTGCGGTTGAACAGAAAGTAAGCACTGGCACTACCAGATCTACAGTTGGTACTTTAACTGAGATATATGATTACCTACGACTTCTGTTTGCCAGAGTAGGGGTAACCTACTCTCCAATCTCAGGGGAAAAAGTAAGGAAGCATGAGACAAGTGATGTAGTGGATATTGTTCTTGGCCAGGATGAAGGAGCCAGAGTTGTATTCACTTTCCCTCATTCATTTCAAAGAGAGAAGGAAGAAGACTTAAAACTATTGGTCCAGAAGGGTTTTACTCGTATCTATCAAGATAAAAAGCCCATTCAGATAGATGATCTTCTACAAGATCAAAAGAAGCTTAACAAGCTTGAGAAGATCGAAATATTAGTAGATAGAGTTGTAGTCAATAAGGAGGACCCAGATTTACAAACGAGAATTGCAGATTCTGTTCAGACCTGTTTTTTTGAATCTCATGGAGATTGTTTTGTAGATGTTCTTGGAGATGAGGTATACCAATTCTCTAATCGATTCGAACTAGATGGCTTAACCTTTGAAGAGCCTTCACCACATTTATTCAATTTCAACAATCCCTATGGTGCCTGTAAGGTGTGTGAGGGTTTTGGTTCAGTAATCGGAATTGATGACGAGCTTGTAATTCCAAATCGGAATTTATCTGTCTATGATCAGGCAATTGCTCCCTGGAAAGGAGAGAAGATGAGTGCCTGGCTTACCAAATTTCTGGATAATGCCTACAAATTCGACTTCCCAATTCACAGAGCAGTAAAGGATCTTACTGATGAAGAGTACGATTTACTATGGACAGGGAACAAATATTTTAAAGGGCTTAATCAGTTCTTTGAATACCTGGAAAGCAAGAGTTATAAGATTCAATACAGAGTAATGTACGCCAGGTACCGAGGGAAAACCACTTGTTCAAATTGCAAAGGAACGCGCCTCAGAAAGGATTCCTCTTATGTGAAAGTTGGGGGAAGCAGCATTCAGGAAAGGTTATTGGCTTCTGTAAATGAGAATTTTGAGTTCTTCGAAAATCTAACTTTTGAAGGCCATGAAGCGGAAATTGCAGAACGAATCCTGACTGAAATTCGAACCAGACTTCAATTTATGATGGATGTAGGACTTGGATACCTGAGTCTTAACCGCATGTCAAACACCTTAAGTGGTGGGGAAACACAAAGAATCAATCTGACCAGAAGCCTTGGGAGTAATCTTTCTGACTCCATGTATATTCTTGATGAACCTAGCATTGGTCTGCATCCAAGAGATACGGATAGATTGATCAAAGTTCTTAAGCGCCTGAGAGATCTGGGAAATACGGTCTTAGTCGTAGAGCACGATGAAGAAATAATGCTTGAGTCTGATCAAATTGTTGACATGGGGCCCTTTGCGGGCCGATTTGGAGGTGAGGTGATTTACAATGGACCTTCTTCAGAGATCACAAGTGATGAAGAAAGTCTAACCGGAAAATATCTTTCTGGAAAGATGGAAATTGTGGTGCCTGACTCAAGACGTAAAGCTTCCAATCGAATCAATTTGAATGGAGTAAGTCAATTCAATTTGAAAGACATTGACGTTCAGATTCCATTAAATAGCCTGACAGTGGTAACTGGTCCTTCAGGAAGTGGAAAGACTACTTTAATCAAGAAAGTACTTTATCCTGCCTTGAAAAGGCAGCTTGAGGGTTATGGAGAGAAACCCGGCCTCTTTAAAGAGTTAACTGGAGATTACTCGAACATATCTCAAATTGAGTTAGTCGATCAAAATCCCCTTGGACGGTCTAGTAGATCCAACCCCGTGACCTATGTAAAGGCTTATGATGCAATTAGAGATCTGTATTCTAAGCAGCCATTGTCAAAGACCAGAGGATATAAACCAAAGATGTTCTCATTCAATGTCGACGGTGGAAGATGCGATTCCTGCAAAGGTGAGGGGGAAATAGTTGTTGAAATGCAATTCCTCGCAGATGTGCGACTACCCTGTGAAGTTTGTAAGGGAAAAAGATTCAAAGAAGAGATCCTTGAGGTCAAATTTCAGGGAAAGAATATTCACGATGTTTTAGAAATGAGTGTGGATGAGGCCGTGGAGTTCTTTGATGGCCATAGAGACATATTGAACAAATTGAAGCCACTGCAGGATGTAGGACTGGGATATGTGAGATTAGGACAAAGCAGCAACAGCTTGAGTGGTGGAGAAGCGCAGAGAGTAAAACTTGCAAGCTTTCTTACTAAAGGGAAAACTCAGAGTCCAATTTTATTCATTTTTGATGAACCCACATCAGGACTACATTTTCACGATATTAGAAAACTGATGTACGCTTTAAATGCCTTAATTGAAGTAGGCCATTCTGTGATTGTCATTGAACATCATATGGACGTGATCAAATGCGCTGATTGGGTGATCGATCTAGGTCCTGAAGGAGGAAAGAATGGTGGGAATCTGCTATTTCAAGGAACTCCCGAAGGGTTAACAGAAATTAAAGAAAGCTATACAGGAAAATACCTCAAAGAGAAACTAAAATGAAAACCAGACTAATCCCCCTTGCTCTTTTATTTGTGCTTTTTGCCTCACTCAATGATCTTAAAGCACAAAATATTTATTCAATCGATGTCCTTGATGTCTCCACCCGTTCAGAAGTATTGAGCGGATCATACACTGCTACTAGTGGTGGAAAGGTTGTTTCAAAAGGAAAGTTCGATATGGGCATTGTGATTTTTGATGCGAAGAACTTTCAAAACATTGACATTTCATTAAGTGCTCAGGGCTATGAACCAAGAGTTATAAAGTCTTTGGCCTCAACTCCTGGTGACTATGACTTATATATGATTCCAAATTCAGGATTATGGCTGAGCTTAAGCATCTCATTCGATTCTGAAGTAGAAATTAAGAATCTTGATGATTTTTCCATCGGCCTGATGGAATCAGGCTCAACAGAGTCATATAGTCTTCTGGAAAACAACAGCTGGATTGCTATACCACTATCTCAAGACAAGAATTACAATCTTATTGGAAGTCCAATGAGTCGATTCCGCATGAATGAGATCTTTATGAATACCGCAGGTTTCCCGAATGATTTCATCCTAAAAAGAGACGTAGAGGTGAAAGTGGTCCTGAATCGAAATGATTACATAGAAGATCAGGCAGTTACTGAAGAAATAGAAACAGAGACAGCACAAGAGGCTGTGGAAGAAGTTGCAGAAACCGATGAAGTAGTAGCAGAGGAAGTTATAGAAGCTGAACCTGTTAAAGAAGAGGTTATAGCTGTTAGAGAAGGAGAGCTCCCTCCCGGGGCTATAGCCGTTGATCTATCAAAGTACGATGAGATGGAAACAGGAAGTAATGAGACCGTAACAGCTGTAGCCGCCACAGCATATGTATCTGAATCTACTGTTTACTTCCCTTCTGGAAAAGCAACGCTTAGCTCCGAAGCTCTAAGCTTTCTGGATGGTTTGATCGAAGAGCAAAAATCCTCAGGAAAAAAACTAAGAGTTGAAGTCTACTCTGATACCGATATGGAGGAATCTATTGAAGATTATATCTGTGAACTTAGAGCTGACATAATCACCTCTTACCTGATAAAGGAAGGAATGAGTTTCTGGGATCTAGAAGTGAGTTTGATCGGGACAAAGATTCTTGCAAATGATTGCAAAACCTCTTCTGACTGCGACGCTCAGGGTCATCAGGCAAATAGAAGAGTGAAATTCATCTTTCAGTAGTCTAATTCAGACTTACAATAAGATTTACATTATTGGTCATTATGGCTTCAGCCTGATCTGCTGAAAGCTCAAACAAGCGATGCTTGCACCTTATCAGGTATGCGGATTTATTAGAGTTGATTCCGTGAAGCTCAATTAGTTCGCCGGGGTAACATCCAAGATCACCCAAACGTACATAGCTTTGGTCGGTGTTAGTTCCAATAATAAAAGCCTGTTCTCCTTTTCGGAGCTGAGACAATGGCTTCATGAACAAATCGTTTCCGGCAAGATAAACTCACCTTAGGAAAATGTCAATCTTTACTCTTCGATTCCTGAACGAATCTTAGACAATTCTTTATCGATATAGTATAAAGCCTGTGGTCCTGAGCCAATTAGTTCAATGCGATCGAGAACTTTATTGAATAAAACTTCCTCCTCTCTTTGTTCATCAACAAAGAATCTCAGGAAATCATAGGTGGCATGGTCCTTTTCATCTACTGCAATTTCTACTAACTGACTTACATTCCTGGTAACATGCTGTTCATGCTCTAAAGCCTTCTTGCAAGCTTCTAGAATGCTTCCAAATGAATGTTCTGGTTGATCAACTGCAGGAACAATTGCTTTGCCGCCAGTCTCATTGATATACTGGAAAATCTTAAGAAAGTGTGAGTTCTCTTCTGCAGCATGTTCCATGAAGAATTCAGCTGCCCCATCAAGTCTGTTTCCTTCTGCCCATGAGGCCATTGCTAAATAATTGAAAGAAGCCTGAGCTTCATGCTTCAATTGGCCGTTCAAGGCAGCTTCCATTTTTTCACTAAGCATAATCTCTGTTTTGTCGCTTTAAAAATGACAATATCTACTGAGGAAACAAATAACTGAGGAATAGTTTAAACAGAGCGCTCTAAGTCTATGACCTTGACCTTTTGTGGATGTTCCTCTAAACTGAATTTCGGACAGTTGCACTTTTTATTACAAGCTCCAAGGCTCATAAGAAGGAATAGAAAGAGGAAAAAGATTGATGCTCTCGCGTTCATGATATAAAGATAACGATACAATTAATTCAGGGTTTCAATCTGATTCTCCAAGGTTGTAGTTTCATATTGTGAAAGGAAGAGTTCTCTATGCAATATTGGACTGGGGTTTGGGTCATGCGACCCGAAGCATTCCAATCATAAATTTGCTGTTGAGTGAAGGTTACGAAGTAGACCTTGCCAGCTCAGGGGACAGCCTAAAGTTGCTCAGGGCTGAATTCAGAGATTTGTCCATTCATGAATTATCCTCCTATGATCCTGAATATCAAACGGGCTCAGGGCTTGCAGGAAAGATCCTTCTCCAGCTTCCAAAGTTTTTAAAGGCAATTTCTACCGAGCACTCAGAAGTTAAGGAGCTTCATACAAGGAATCACTACTCATTGATCATATCTGATAACAGATATGGCGCATATATCGAGGAACTACCATCAATACTGATTTGCCATCAGCTTACTATTCCTATTGATGGAAAATTTGGTCTATTGTCACCTTTTATCCAATCCTGGCACCGCCGCTTAATGAAGCCTTTTGATAAGATCTGGGTCCCGGATATTTCCGGAAGCTCTTCTCTTGGTGGAAAAATGACTGTTTATACGGGTGAGTTTGACATTGATTACATCGGCTGGCTAAGCAGACTCGAGAAAACTCACGATGCTGAAAGAGGAGAGGAAATCTTATTTCTCATTTCAGGACCAGAGCCACAAAGATCTTTGTTTGAAAAGGAGCTTCTTGAGCAGGCTATTTTACATCCTCAGATGACTTTCAATTTAGTTAGAGGGACGTCCAAAGAATTACAAGAGCCTCCAACTAATGTATATGCGATTGGACTTGCGAATTCAGAACAGATCCAAAGCCTGATCCTATCAGCAAAGCTTATAGTTTGCAGGTCGGGATACTCAAGCTTAATGGATCTTATTAGCCTTAACAAAGCCGCAGTTCTGGTGCCAACTCCGGAGATGCCAGAGCAACAATATCTGGCAATGAATACGGCACCAAAACTAGGTTTTAAAGTAGCCAGACAAGGCTCTATTCAGCTAAGTGAATTTCTAGATAAGGAGATCGAATTGGAATCGGTTTCCAATGGATTCAATTCGGAGGCGATTCTGAAAAGTCTGCGAGAGCTTACATCTGCTCAGACATCTGCACTTTCTTGATCTGATCGATAAGGTTCATTGCCTCTCCAGCAAATTTCTTCTCTTCATTTGCTCTTGTAATTGCATATTCGGCAAATACTCTTGCTTCTGCTAACTGACCTTGAGCATAATAGACTTTCGCCAATACAAGATTGTTATTGAAATTATCCTTCAAAGCCACAGCAGACTCTGCAAAGCTGAGACACTGGTCGTAATAGGATTCATCTTCACTAGATAAAAGGAAATTAGCGGCGACTCTATAAAGAACCTGATCATTATCTCCCGGGTACTTCTTGAAGTGTTTTGACACTGTTTTTGAATACTCTGCAAAGTTTCCAGTTTCCTGATAGAACATCAAACTACGGGAAGAGCTTTTTGCTTTGTACCCTTCAACCTTTGACTTTTTTAGAAATTCAAGAGCCGCGTTAAAAAGAGCTTCATCCTTTTCAGCTGCCGCTTTTGAAACGGTATTGTCAACTATTGAGTTAAGCTTAAAATCCACCTTATCCTGGCCATATTTAGCAACGTAAAGGTCTTTATCGGCCATTAGTAATTCAGTAGATGGAGAATTGATGTTGTTTGCTGTAAGGAAAATCAGGTTTGTGTTTTGGTCAGATACAAGTTCTGCTTCAGTTTGCCCAGACAGATATTCGCTCAAAATTACTTCATCAGGTGTTCCAACTCTGTAGAGAGTAGTGATATAGTCACGCAGGAATTCAGGAGCTCTGTCACCTTCTGAGTACTGTTGCTGATATTTTTCAAGGATCTGCGGGTTGGATAAATATGCCTTTTGTCCCTCTTTTATGAATCCTGTTACATCTCTGCCACCAAGAGCTTTGTGCACCATCTTCCCATCTCCATCTATATACAATAGAGTTGGATAAGCAGTAACCATGTAGTTTTTAGCGAAGTCAAAATTCTCTTTCTTATCCATGTCTAATTTGACGCAGATAAAATTCGAATTGTAATATGAACCAACTTCTGCTTTAGGGAATACATTCTTTGAAAGCCTTTTGCAAGGTCCGCACCAGGTTGTGTAGGCATCGACGAAGATGAGCTTATTCTCAAGTTTGGCCTGCTCTTTTGCTTCTTCAAAGGAACCTTCGAAGAACTGAATCCCCTGGCCAAAGGAGCTAAAAGTGGTAATGAAAATTAAGAGAGCTGAAGCAGTTAAAAACCTAGCCATTGGTATTCGATTTTAAGTTTTCCCAGATCGGCATCAAATTCAAATGAATCTGCTCGCCATAGAATAAACGAGTTGTCTGCTCAAATGATTCAGTGAAATCACTCACATAGAATTCATTTTCAGCGGCTTTCTGGTCATTAAGCAAATTTAAATCGTCCAAATGATTATTTACTACCTCTACGGTAAAATCTGTAGAATCATAAACCTGGACCTTGCCACCATAGTACTCTTCAATCTCCTTACGAATCAAAGGGTAATGTGTGCATGCAAGTATAAGACTGTCAATTTCCTGAAAAGGTTTGTGGTTCAGATACTCATCAATCAGAGCTTTACTGATTCTATTATGTGAGTATCCCTCCTCGATCATTGGAACCAGTAGGGGTGTGGCTAGAGAATGGATCTCTAAATCCGGCAGTAAGGCCTTCAATTTTTTAGGGTAAACGGCAGAGCCGATGGTGCCTTTAGTACCAATAATACCAAGCTTCTTGATCTCTTTCCTTGCAGCGATTCCCTCAACCAGAGGGTCGATTACATTGAACATAGCCACTTGATCGTGGTGGGCGATGGTCAAAGGTTCAAAGGCAACAGCGGAAGCAGTATTACAGGCCATTACAACAACCTTGCAATTCATTTCTTTTAAAACCTGTGATATCCTTATAGAATAACCCAGAATCGCCTCGGGCGATTTGTCTCCATAGGGCAGGTGGGCAGTATCACCAAAATAGATCAGTTGTTCCTCTGGCAATACCTTAGAAAAAGCATTGGCGACTGTTAAGCCGCCAATACCGGAATCAAAGATCCCTATAGGTTGTTGTTTATTCAGCTTCAATTATAGACCTAATTGAGTTAGTACTAGATCGTTGATGTCTTTAGCATCAGGAGCGTAAAGAACTGCTCCAGAGGCAACATCAAGAACATAAGTATAGCCATTAGCCTTAGCTACTTCCTGGATAGCCGTATTCGCTTTGTCAAGAATTGGCTCAAGCAATTGCTCCTCTCTTGCCATAAGATCTTCCTGAGCACTTACTTCAAAGTCCTGGATCTTCTGCTGAAGAGACATTAGATAGTTAGTCTTACTCTCTCTGATCGCATCCATCATTTCTGGACCTTTTTCGATAAGCTCGTTCTCTTTCTCAAGGTATTCAGTGATCAATACTTCATATGCTTTTGCAAGCTCTTCTTCCTCTTTAGAAAGAGTAGACTGAGCAGTTGCATATTCAGGCATTTCTGAAATGATAAACAGTGAGTTCACGTGTCCGATTTTCTCCTGAGCTGAAAGACTGCCAGAGAATAGGAAACATGCTCCCATTACTGCTGCTAGAATTGTGTATTTAAGTTTCATCATGATTTTATTTCTGTTCTAATGCGGTTTTATTGATTATTTCTCTCTCTTTCTAATTGCTTTGAGGATATCCTCACTCTTGTCGTATCGCTTGTTGTAATACAACATGAAGTTGCCACCAGATTTGTCGAAGATAAAGTCATAGCCTTTCAATTCAGCCATTTTTTGCAATTCTTCGAAAATCATATCC
This sequence comes from uncultured Chitinophagales bacterium, assembly GCA_963991145.1. Lineage (GTDB taxonomy): Bacteria > Bacteroidota > Bacteroidia > Chitinophagales > JABDMM01 > CAXDOZ01. The sequence continues at coordinate 33,925 of CAXDOZ010000008.1, forward strand.
TGAAGTGGCTTGATTAGCTCTGATCTCTTGAGGAAGAGTTCCCCGTCTGGACCAAACTTTTGAGTCTGATACTCCTTGATCTCAAGTTCTTTAGCTTCAATCTCTGCAATGCGTTGCTCCTTCATCTTATCGGTGAGCATTACTTGCTCAGCCTTGAAGGTCTTATACATTTCATCAACTTCTTTCAGCTTGATCTCAATCTCTTCCTGCCAGCTCTGTGCAAGATCATTAAGCTGTTCCTGAGCCTTTTCATACTCAGGCATTTCCGAAAGAATGTATTCAGAATCGACGTAGGCAAATTTCTGGGCATTTGCCTGCAAAGTGAAGATTGCTAAAATCAAAAATGGAATAATTGAATGCTTTATCATCTTAAACTCTTTGTGGTAAAACCTATAAACTCTATTCGGGTTCGAATCCTAAAATTATTCGGAATTCTCCGTACTTACTAAAGATATTACCTGTTCTACCAGGCTTGCCATCAAAGCCTATGCCATAGTCAAATCCAAGAAGACCAAACATAGGGAGGAATACCCTTACTCCTGCTCCAAAGGCACGTCTTAATTGGAATGGGTTGTACTCGCCTGGCGAATTCCAATAATTACCTGCCTCAGCAAACATTAGGGCATATACTGTAGCCGATGGGTTCAAACTGATTGGATACCTTATCTCAAGGGTATACTTGTTAAAGATTGGCGCACCTGTACTTGGTGAGTAAACCTGATATCCTCTTTGAGAGATGATATCTCTACCGATGAAGAACTGATTATTAGCGAGTCCATCACCACCAATTTCATAGCGCTCGAATGGAGAGTAACCAAGCTCATTATTGTAAAGACCAAGGAATCCAAGTTTAGCCTGCGCCATTAATACAAGCTTGTCATTTCTCGTCAGAGGTGCGAACCACTGTACATCAAAACGCCACTTGTGGTATTCAATCCACTTATACTTGATATCATCAGGAAGGTCAGGATCCGTATAATCGATATTCTTTCTACCGCTAAACCATTTGGAGTAGGGGAGAGTAAACTTCAAACTCAAACCAACATTTGAACCTCTGGAAGGATAAAGTGGTGCACTTGGACCAGAAATAGAATTTCTAGATAGGCTAATATTGAATGAGAGGTTGTTTGAGATACCGTCTGAAAAGATGAATGTATTGTTATCGTAATTATTCAGGTTGTATCTATCCAAAGAAATTCCACCCTGAACGATAAAGAAATCATCGGGCTTTTGAAGCCTTGTTCCAATATTGAATGAGAGACCATTCGAAATGAAAGATCCGATGATTCTATTATCAATTCCAACATTGTTAAGCCTCGTTCTCGCGTAGGCTACAGTGAAGGAGTTTGGCTTTCTACCACCAAGCCAGGGCTCCGTAAAGCTCACATTGTATGACTGGAAGAGCCTACCATTAGTTTGAATTCGAACAGATAACCTCTGTCCGTCTCCTGATGGTAGTGGTCTCCAGGCCTCCTTCTTGAACATGTTCTTCAAGGAGAAATTCGTGAACTGCACTCCAAGTGTTCCTACTACTCCATTTCCTCTTCCTGCCCAACCTGCAGATAGTTCCAGCTGATCCGAGGGTTTTTCTACTACAGTGTATTCGATATCTACTGTACCTTTTTCAGGATTTGGAATCGGTACAACATCCATTTGTTCTGGATCGAAATAACCCAGGTTCGCGATCTCACGTTGTGACCTGATAATTCCTTCCCTACTGAAAACATCTCCGGGTTGAGTTCTTAACTCCCGCCGGATTACATGTTCACTAGTCTTTGTATTCCCATAGATCCTAACCTGATCGATCCTGGCAATAGGTCCTTCATAAATTCTAAGTTCAAGATCCACCGAATCTTCACCTACCAGCTGTTCAACCGGTGTTACATTGAAGAATAGATATCCCTGATCCATGTATAGAGAAGAGATGTCAATTCCTGTCATTCCACCATAGATCTTCTCCTGAAGCAGGCTCTGATTGTAGACATCACCTTTCTTGATAGCAAGTACTTTGGCAAGCACTGAATCCTGAAATTTCGTATTCCCCGACCAGGTTATGTTTCGATGGTAGTAGACTATTCCTTCATCAATACTCATCTCGATGTTCATAGCCTTTTCATCGATCAGGTAGAAGGTATCCATCACAATTGCCGCATCGCGATAACCAAGGTTGTTATAGTAGGTGATGATGCTTTGCTTATCCGCTTCGTAATCGTCTTTTAGGAATTTAGAACCCTTAAAGATGTTCAGGTTAATGTATTCATTCAGATATCTGTAAGCCTTAAAAGTTGTCACGTTTCCAGGCACCTGGTATCCGGCCACTGCGCTATCTGAGCGATTCTTCTTTACCTTGATAAGCTCTGCAAGCTGGAATTTTACCTTCTCCTTGGTGTTACCCATTAGCTTCTTCAGCTTCACACTGGTAACCGTTTCGTTCCCCTCGAATTTGATACTTAGAACTTTGACCTTGTCGCCTCGAACAACATCAAAAATCAGCATCACAGAGTTTGCAAGAATGGAGTCCTGAATTTCCTGAATATCAACCTGAACGTTCAAGAATCCTTTATCGATGAAGTAATCCTTGATCACATTCTCAGCATTGATCTTGGTGTTCTCATTGATGATGTTCCCAGATCTCAAACTAAGCTTCTTCTTGATATCCTCGATCTCAGATTTCTTTAAACCTTCAAACTTGAATCGGGACAGTCTGGGTCGCTCTTCCAACTTTATCTCAAAAAAGATCTTGTTCGCCAGGATAGAGGCATAGATCTCGACATTTGCAAAGAGGTTTCTATCCCAAAGATTCTGAATTGCTTTTGGGATCTCATCACCAGGGATATTGATCGTTTGACCCTTGTAAAGACCCGATAGAGTGATGATTGCATTTTCATCAAAATTCTCTGCACCGGTAACTGTAATCCCTTCTATCTCATACTCCTTTGCATAGGTATAGTCAATTGCATCTCCGTCATCCATTTGGGAGAAGGCAGGAAGGCCCAGACCAAGGGAGATGAAAAGTGCTATGATTAAAGGAATTCTGCTCATTTACGACTATGAAAATGCGGCTGCAAAGCTAAGTTTATTAACGCAGTTTTTTTGGGAGATCTTAATGTTGGCTGTCAGTTCCTTGTAAGAGTTGTTCGCTTGTCTTTCCAAAGCGCCTTTCACGGTTCTGAAAGTTAAGTATAGCCTCGTATAGATCGTCATCTCCAAAGTCGGGCCAAAACTTATTGGTGAAGTAGAATTCAGTGTATGCACACTGCCAAAGAAGAAAATTGCTGATTCTGGTTTCCCCACTCGTTCTTATTAAAAGCTCAGGATCTGGAATATCGTGCGTAAATAGGTATTTAGAGATTAATTCCTGACTGATATCTTCTTGCTTAACTTTTTTTAACTGGATATCCTCTGAAATCCTTTTCATTGCTTGTTCGATCTCGGCTCTTCCACTGTAATTCAGAGCGAGGATCAAATCCATTCGATCATTGTCTTTGGTCTTCTCCATAGACTCCTCGAGTTCCTTTCTGGTTTTCTTAGGGAGGGCGCTGATGTCACCAATGGTCCGCAATCGGATATTATTCTTTTCCAGATTGATAGTCTCTTTTCGAATAGTGCGAAGAAGAAGCTCCATCAATGCAGAAATTTCATACTTGGGTCGATTCCAGTTCTCGGTAGAAAAAGTGTAGAGTGTAAGATGTTTAACTCCAACCTCGGCGCAGGTTTCAGTGATATTCCTGGCCGCAATAACACCCTCTTTATGACCAAAGACCCTGTTCTTTCCTTTATCCTTTGCCCATCTTCCATTGCCATCCATGATCACGGCGATGTGCTGGGGGAGATTCTCTTTATCGATCTGCTCTAGCAGTTTCATAAATGCTTGCCCTCGAATTGAATGATTGCCTGCTATGCGTGGGGCAGAAACAGGCCGACAGGCAAAAAATTGCCAAGCCGTAAAAATACAAAACTAGCCTAGAAACGTCCGGGCCAGGGACAGTTGTCTGTGCGGAAAATGTAAGAAATGCTAAAAGTCGCAAAGAGGTAATTATCCGGCTTTGGAGAAGTTCCTCTTTGTCTTCCCGGGGCTCCAATGGGTAAACCTACTTCACCCGACCTATCTGAAAGAGCTGCAGCGATACCGTCATCTCCTCCCGGAAGGGAAATAGGAGCTACATAGGTCTGGCTTACATCGTCGAGATAATCGGTGAATGCACGTCTGTTTGCCATCTCAATACCGATTTGCCAATTGCGGTTTAATCTGAACTTGAAACCGCCACCATAGGCAAATGAGAAGTTGAATAGATTGTATTGCTCTCTGTCGGTGTATTCAGTTGCTGTTTGTCCTTCAGTTCCTAATGGCCTTAACTCATACCACTCACCTCTATACAAGGCCTTTGGATTATAAAAGAACATATTGAAGCCAGCTAGAAGGTATGGGCTAAAGCGCTTATCATTTTCACGTACATCTAACTCGAAGAAGTTGAATTCGAGATGAGCACCCATTTCTAAGAGGTTCGATTTGAAAGATAGATTGCGCTCTAATTGGAAGGGCTTTTCAGATTTGGAATCATCTCCGCTTATTTGCGCATAATTGATTCCATATTTCAAGGAAAATCGGGTATTTACATTCTGTCTGACAAAGACACCGAAAGACGGACCCAGGATCTCAAAGGAAGTATTTGGGTTGAGATCCCCAAAATAATTTGAGAACCCTAGCATTCCTCCAACTTCAAAACGCTGAGCCTTAGCTCCAATAGCTAAAACAGAAAAAAGTAATATAAATGTGATCTTCCTCAAGAACCCCTTCTTCAAATCGTGCTCAAAAGTACAAAACAGGACAGGTTTATCTCTCCAATTCCATTGAATCGATGGGTTAACTGTCTTTCAGGCCTAAAATTGCTTCTTAGGCGGACAAGAGTAAGTATTCTTTCCAAAGTTATAGCTCACAAAGATCGAGCTGGTAAAGAATTGGTCTTTGTTCTTTGGGTCACCTCTCTGTTGGCCCGGACCTGTAATGTACCCGTAAGTTTCATCAGGATCGAATTCGTTACTTCTTCTAGACAAGCCAGTTAACAATGCAGCTCTCTGATCTTCATAAACCGCATAGAAATCAACAGGATCTGCATAGACACCACTCACATCATCGATATAGTCAGTCAATGTAAAACGATGGGTTATATCAAATCCAAGAGTAAACCTTCGACTTAGATTGAACTTTATACCAAAGCTCACCGGGAAAGATGGAGTAACTCGAATATATCTGTTTCCATAGCCAGGAAGGCCCTGACCTTCAGTCCCTAGTGGTTGAAGTTTATACCATTGTCCCTCGAATTCAGCTTTCGGATTGAAGAAGAATAATCCTACTCCGGCAGCAAAATAAGGTGTCCACCAGTTGTCTCTGTCACCAGGTGCGTAACGAAGCAGGTTCCATTCGATCTGACCTGACAACTCCAGAATCACAGACTTAAAGTGCAGGTTTCTGTATCTCCTTGCAAATGCCGGATTACCGGGTTCTGTGACATTTAGCCAGGCATCATCACCAACAACCTGAGTCAAAGTCAATGAGGACCTGATATTGAAGTGAGGGTTGTAGGTAAATCGATAATCGACGCTAAGACTAGGCCTGAAGGCTTTACCTTCAAGGTCTTTCAGGAAAATGGTTCCAATCCCATTTGATCCTCCCAGGTCTCCAAGGAAGTTGGAAACACCTAAACTAAGTCCAAGAGAATGTTTTTGGCCTACGGCCGGATTTGGAATGAGGAGAAGCGAAACTGCGATGATGCACATTGCTCTCACTAGGTACTGTTTGGCTGCGTAATTCATACCTGTGAATTTTAAATGACTGAGCTATATTGATCGCAAAGGGGGCTTCAATTGCACTGAGGACAACGCTGAGCAATTACTATTAAGATTATTCTTAATGTAAAAGAGTTGCCTCTATATAAATACTGTTTGAAAGCGGCAGATATTGCCTAAGACCTAGTTTCTCTTATCAGCACCCCAAAGAAGCTTCTCACGGATAGCATTCACAAATGATGAATCATTCATTCTCACCAGGTTAAAATTGAATGGTGCCTTTTGAACGGTTACCTCGTAGGAATCATCAATTTCCTGGGTTCTTGCATCGAGTGTTGAAAGGTATTTTTCGCTTCTTCCTTCAACTTTAAATTTGATAACGGAATCCTCAGGAATGACAAGGGGCCTTACGTTGAGGTTATGAGGTGAGACTGGAGTAAGAATCAGGCTTTTTGCTGATGGATAGATTATAGGACCTCCACAACTCAAGGAGTATCCGGTGGAGCCTGTAGGTGTAGCAACAATAATCCCATCAGCCCAGTATGAGTTAAGAGTCTCACCATTCAATTCAGTATGGATAGTAACCATGGAGTTTGAATCACTTCGCTGAATAGTGAACTCATTTAGAGCAAAGTTTTGCCCAGGATAGATGTCCTTGTTGGCATTGACAGATATCAGACATCTGCTATCGATCTCATAGTTCTTCTTATCAATTTGATCAATTGTCTTTTGCAGTTTATCTGTTGAGATCGAAGAGAGAAAACCCAATCTTCCAAGATTTATCCCAAGAACAGGAACCTCAGAATCTCCTACCAGAGTGACTGTGTCCAGAATAGTACCATCGCCACCAAGACTCAGCAGTACCTCCGTCTTACGATCAAGTCCTGAATGACTTGAAAAGTACTCATCAGCCTGTGTTGGAATCTCTTTAAGATTGCTGTGTAGGGAAACAGTGAATCCCTTTGCCTGAAGCGATCGCAATAGATCATCCGCAATTTCAAGAATGCCGTTTGAATTCTGTCGACCGTAAATAGCGAGCTTTCTCAAGGATAGATGCGGTTTTTGACTTGCATGAAATCCTGCAATGCAATGTTAAAATGCAAATATAGGCCGTTTTCGAGGTAGCTGCGATCCCCATCGAAATACCTGATAGCCGAATATTCCAGTCTTAGAACCAGATTATAAGGTAATACAAGGTCCAGTCCAACTCCTCCGCCTAGAAGCCATGAGTTACTTAGATTATTGAAGGCATTGTGATAGTTATCGACCACATATCCTGCATCGAAATGTGCCTTCAAATAGAATTCAAATGGCAGGCCTTCATATCTATTGTCATTGAGGAACTTGGAAGATTGCATTTTATAGGAGAGCAATCGATTCTTAATATTCAGCTTGAAAAGGCCGTAATGCTGTCCATCAACAACATAAAGCTCATATCCCCTCACGAAGTTTTCACGGTAACCAAGGCCTTGCTGATTAAAGTATGGCTGATCGTTGGGTGCAGAGGTTTTGAATCTAAATTGTGAGGACAAAAAGAAATTCGCTCCAGGGTCAAAGTATTGAATGTAGTTACCGTATAGGTTGAAGAAGTTGATATCATTGAATATTCCAAGTCCGAGTTTCTCGAACTCAAAACTCCAGAAATTCCCTGTCGTTGGATATACGATCCTATCTCTTCTATCCCGCTGAAAGCGGTAACTGAATTGAAAGAAATCCTGTTTGGTTTGACCAGATTGCAGGTACAATGGATTCTCTAACAAAATGGTGTCGGCGACCTTGGTATGCATGTATTGCAAGCCAAGAAAGTGTGTGTTGTATAGACTTTGACGATAGTTTGAAACGGCTCCAAACTGGAAATAGGTCCTTACGAAATCGTCGTCAGAAAGGAATTCAAGCTTATCATCTACTGTAGCTACAGCTATTGATTTAGTTCTGTCGGCCTTGAAATAGGTGAGAAGGCCTAAAGGTCTCTTTCCAATGAATGGAATATCATAACTGGCATGGATGGTTTGATTAAATCCAAGATTGAAGCCAAGTGTCAGGGTCTCGTTCCTGCCACGAATATTCATTGCCTTATAAGTGATCCCGTATGTGATCCTTGAGAAGTCAAGATTATAGTCCTGAAGCCAAACGTTGAAGTTCCTATCTACAAGTTTAAAAACTGGAACGGGAGCGTGATAGAAGCGCTCTCTGACATAAACAGTTATCTGAGCCCGGTCATTACTCAGCTTTGTAAGGAAGACACTCACCTCAAGGAATAACTGAGTATTGCGGATATTCTTCTCAGATTGCTCCATCCTTAACAGGAAGTCAGGCACCGACATAGAATCCCCAACTGCAAACTCCATTTCCCGAAAGATCACGAAGTCCTTGGTCTTTGCATTCCCGCTAACCTCGATCAACTCAATCAGGATTGGCTTGCCCTTATATTCCTTCTTTACTTCTGTTGAATCTGATAGGGTCCAGCTGACACTAGCCTGAGAAGTAAGAGTGAATAGGCCTGAGAAGAGAAATAAAATGAAAAGCCTGAGCGACAAGAATTACCGGTTTCTGCAAAGATGAGGCTTAAAAATGTATTAGAGTAGGCAGCTTTTCTACCTAAACATTCAGATATCGCATAAATGCGTCATATCGGTCTTTGAGGTCTTCGTAATAGCTAACCTCATTGAATGTTCCCAGGATCTTGTATTCATAGCGCTCAAAAGTTGCTATGATCGCTGCAGCATCAGTGGTGTTGATCTTGATCGTAACCTCGATCTTGCCTTTACCGGGATTATTCATCACGGTAGATCCCAGAACAATGGAATCATTTGACTCAACCAATCTGGCAATCTCTGCAAGGGAATAATCAATGGAATTCAACTCAAGCATTATGATTGCACCGGAATCCTGAATTACAGAATAGGCCTGCATTGCCTGAATGATATTCGGAAGGTCAATTACACCGATGAACTCCTGCTTTTCACCAACAACAGGAATAACAGTCAATCTGGTTTCTGCTGCAAGGCCAATAACTTCAAACAAGTGACTTAGCTCTTCAACTTTAGGCTGCTGGCGATAAAATTTGAAATCACCAATCGTCTTTTCCATGGCCTCAGAGTCCAGGAGTTCTTCCTCAGAAAGCATTCCCTGATAGATCTTATCCTTTTCCACCGGGAGGTGCTGGATGCCGTAATCGGCCATCCATACCAAAGCCTGATCAACCGTGTCTGTCGGTTGAAGTACAGGAATACTATCGTTGATTAATTGTTTTGCGAACATCTATGTGGCGTACACTTTTTCAACTAAGAACTTCTCCACCAAAGTATTAAACTCCTGGGGTAGTTCCATCATAGGTGCATGTCCACATTTGTCAAGTAAATGTAATTCTGAGTCGGGAAGTAGTTTATCGAACTCTTCTCCAACAAAAGCGGGGGTGATGTTATCCTGCGCTCCCCAGATCAATTGAGTTGGGATAGTGATCTTACCGAGTTCGTCTCTGAGGTTATGCCTTACGGCAGATTTGGCCAGGTAAAGTGTAGAGATCGCCTTTCTTCTATCATTAACAATATCGAAAACCTCATCTACCAATTCCTTGGTTGCTGTATTGGGATCGTAAAAAGTGTACTCGGTCTTTTTCTTCACGTATTCGTAATCGCTTTTCTTGGGATAGCCATCTCCTAAAGCGCTTTCGAATAATCCAGAACTTCCTGTGAGAATGATTGATTTCACCTTGTCAGGATTTCTGAGGCTATAGATAAGAGCGATATGCCCTCCCAAAGAATTCCCGATCAGGTTCATGTCCTCAAATCCTCTGAAAGCCACAAAACGCTCTACAAACTTCGCCATTCCGGATACCGAAGTGTCCTTCAGGTCAGATGTGTAGAGAGGAAGAATGGGGATAGAAACCGTGTAATCCTTTGAGAAATGGTTAATTACCTCTTTGAAATTACTTAGGGCACCAAACAAGCCGTGAAGCAGAAGAATCACTGGGCCTTTGCCCTCTTCAACATAGTTGAACTCACCACTTTGTTTTAACTCAAATTCCATTCGTATTAAGCAATTCTCAAATAAAGCTAATTAAAACGATATACGACTTACTGAATGTAAGTAAACCAGTTCTTCATTAACAGTAATCCCTCTTGGGTAAGGATAGATTCGGGATGAAACTGGAAACCAACTATGGGGTTTTGCTCAGATGCAATAGCCATGACCTCACCTTCCTTTGTACGTGCAAGTACCTTTAACTCATTGTTTTCTGTTCCTTCTTCTATGATCAAGGAGTGGTATCTCATCACATTTAAAGGCTTTGATACTCCCTCGAAAATGGGATGTGGAGAAATATTTAGCTCACTCACTTTTCCATGCATCGGCTTTGTCGCTTTTTTCAAGGTCCAGGAGCAGAATTCTCCTATTGCCTGCATGCCCAAACAAACTCCCAGAATGGGCTTCTTTCCCCAATACTCCTTCACAACCGAATTTGTGATCCCTGAATTTTGAGGAATGCCCGGCCCCGGGCCGATCAAAATTGAATCGAATTCAAGTTCTGCGATCTCCTCAAGTCTCATTTCATCATTGCGAACCACGATCGTTTTTTCCCCCGCCTGCTCAACATAATCTACCAGGTTCCAGGTGAAAGAATCATAGTTGTCAATGACCAAAACCATTAATCGAGCTCGTTTAGAAGATCTTCAAAGGTGTCGAAGATACCCTCGAATAAAGGGATCATCTTCCCGATCTGATCGATCAGAATTGGTGCTAATGGCCTTACCTGCTCGAATAGTATGGAGTTCTTCACTAGTGTTCCTGGAAGTATTTCCCATAAGCTCAAGAACCAGAAACATGCAGAGGCGATCAAGAGACTCAGGATCGCCCATAAAAAGCCTCCTGCAATCTTATTGAAGAGATTCAGCATGACCAATTTAAGAGCACCTTCCAGCAGCCAGGCTACAAGCTTGAAACTCAAAATCAGGCCGACAAATAAAATGATGAATGCGATCGGAGGGAGATAAGCTCTGTTTATCTCAACAACATCAGCTAAGAATACTGAGAATAGGGTGGCGAACTTGAGGGCGATCAAAAAGCCAACAAACACACCAAAGAAACTAAGGAAGGAGTAAATAAAACCCTTCTTAAAACCAAAGTAGAATCCGGCTCCTACACAAGCCAGGATGATGAAATCAACTATCACTCAGACTAATTCAATAATTCTCTAACGATCTCAGAAATCATGCGGTTATCTGCCTTTCCCGCCAATCGGCCGGAGGCCTGACCCATAACTTTTCCCATGTCCTGCATGCCTGAAGCACCCAACTCTTCTACAAGCGCCTTTAAGAATTCAGAAAGCTCCTCTCTGCTCATTTGCTTAGGCAAGTAGCTCTGAATCACTTCTAACTCCTCCACTTCCTTTGCAGCCAGATCATCTCTGTTTTGCTGATTGTAAACTTCGATCGATTCCTGACGCTGCTTGGCGAGCTTTTGTAAAATGGCAAGCTCCTTCTCATCATTTAATTCTCCCGCACCTTTCTCTGTCTCGGCTAAAGTGAAGGCAGTTCGAATGGCGCGAATCGCTCGAAGCTTCGCCTGATCTTTCTCCCGCATTGCGGCTTTTAAGTCTTCGGTTAAACTGTCTGAAATTGGCATCTCTTAGGGCTTTGCTCACAAAATTACGCTTTCCTCCCGCATACACAGGTTCCCTTTTCCCTATCTTACACCCCCGTTGAACCGAATACTAGGCATATCAGCATTCTACCACGATTCGGCGGTTGCTCTTATCGAAGAGGGCTCAGTAATTGCCGCAGCACAGGAAGAGAGATTTACCCGCATTAAGCACGATCCGGCATTTCCCAAAAAAGCTCTGCAATGGTTAGTTGAAGAGTACGATCTGAACGCTGAAATTGTAGATGCGATCGTATTTTACGAC
>CAXDOZ010000009.1:0-43660 GCA_963991145.1 uncultured Chitinophagales bacterium
AAAATAATGGCCGGGAGCTTCCCAATATGATTCCTGATCTTCTCATAAGCCACGCCTCCCGCTTCAATTACCTTTCTCCCGGCCTTCTCATACTTTACGACAATGTCCAGATCCTCAAGCCCGGAAAACTGCCCTTCGAGTCTGTAAAACGCCTGACCGTGAAGCACATTCGCCTGCTCTAAATGTGTAAAGTAACTCTTGGCAAAACAGAGGCAATAAATGCTATCCAGGAGGTTTGTTTTGCCTCTTCCATTTGGCCCGGTAAAACAATTGATCTTTGCAGTAAATCCGAGCTTTTGAGAGCTGTAATTCTTATAGTTTGAAAGCTTTAGTTTCTCTAGCTGCAAAGGGGGAAATTTGTAGTGGAATTTTAATACTTTTGACGCCCAATTTATCCAAAAATGGCAAAAAAGATCACAAAGAAAATGTACCTGGATTGGTACCGCGATATGCAGCTTCAAAGAAAGTTTGAAGAGCGTGCTGGGATGTTGTACGGTCAACAGAAGATTCGCGGATTTTGCCACCTGTACATTGGGCAAGAGGCTGTATCAGCCGGAACGATTGCCGCTTTGAATGACGATGACCCGATCATCACAGCATACAGAGATCACGGATTAGCTCTATCAAGAGGTGTTTCTGCAGATGCATGTATGGCTGAGCTTTATGGAAAGTCTACAGGTTGTAGTGGTGGAAAAGGTGGTTCTATGCACTACTTTAGCAAGGAGCACAACTTCTATGGTGGTCATGGTATCGTTGGGGCTCAGGTTCCTCTTGGTGCCGGAATTGCATTTGCAGATAAATACCAAAAGAATAAAAGAGTAACGGTTTGCTTCTTTGGCGACGGAGCTATGTGGCAGGGAGCAATTCACGAGACTTTCAACCTTGCAAGCCTTTGGAAGATCCCGGTAGTATTCGTTTGTGAGAACAACGGATATGCAATGGGAACTTCAGTTGAGAGAGCTGCTTCTAACATGGAAATGTATGAGTTTGGAAATACTTATGGTATTCCAAGTCGCCCGGTTGATGGTATGAGCGTTGAAGCTGTTTACAATGAAATGTCAGCAGCTGTTGAACATGCAAGAAAAGGAAACGGACCATCTTTCCTTGAGGTTAGAACCTATCGTTACAAAGGACACTCAATGTCAGATCCTCAGAAATACAGAAGTAAAGACGAGGTCAACGAATACAAGAAATTAGATCCGATCGAGCAGGTAAAAGCTACTATTCTCAAGAACAAGTATGCTACTGAAGCTGCAATCGAAAAGGTTAATGATGAAATCAAAGCGGAAGTGGACGCCTGCGTAGAATTTGCAGAAAACTCTCCATTCCCGGATAACAGTGAGGTTTACAAGGATATCTACAAGCAGGAAGATTATCCATTCCTCATGGACTACTAATAACAATCAGCAGTAAAAATGAAGTTTAAGGATATAGAGCAGTTCGTGCTCAAAAATCAAAAGATCGTATCTGGAGTTATGATCGCAGTGCTAGTAATTGTAATTGCTGCACTTGGTTACTTCAGATATTACCTTCCAGGTCAAAACCAGGAAGCTCAGGAAGCACTTTTCCAGTCTCAGCTTTACTTTGAGCAAGACTCATTCGCTCAGGCACTAAATGGCGATGGTCTTAATAAAGGTGCTGTTGCCGTTGCCGATGAATACGGAAGCACAGCAGCAGGAAACCTCGCTCGCTATATTGCAGGGGTTAGCTACCTGTATTTGAATGATTTTGATAATGCGATCAGCTATCTGGAAGATTATAAGCAGAAAGATGAGATCATCGCTGCTATGAGTCAAATGGCTCTTGGTGATGCATACATGGAGAAAGGCCGTGCCGATAACTCAAACTATGAGAAAGGACTAGCTGCCTACAAAGAAGCGGCTGCGATGACTACTAACGAGTACGTTGCTCCAAAGATCCTGTTCAAATTGGGTAGAGCTTATGAGTACTTCGATAAGAAGTCAGAAGCTTTGGATCAGTACAATAAGATCCTTGAAGAGTATCCAAACTTTGAGGAGACTCAAGACGTGAAGAAATACGTCGCTAAGTTGGAAGTAGCTGCTGTTTAATCAGCTTCGCATAAATTTTAGATCCCGACAGGCTATGCTTCGTCGGGATTTTGTTTTTTAAGCCCCTCCGACAAATGTTGGGACGGATAAGAAATTCTACATTCGCATTATGGCAAGTGAATTGAAATCTCTTTCAGATATAGACCTCAGCAAGCTACCAGAAGCTACAGGTTGGAAATTTACACTTGTGGTTTCAAGCTACCACAATGACATCACCTTCCCCTTAAGAGATGGGGCAGTTGAGATGCTAAAAGCAAAAGGTGTTTCAGAGAATGATATCAGGACCGAGTTTGTGCCTGGCACCTACGAGCTTACTTCAGCTGCGCAAATGGTAGCGGAGTCGAGTAATTCAGATGCAATCATTTGTCTCGGATGTGTGATCAAAGGACAGACTGATCACGACAAATACATCAATCACGCCGTAGCTCAGGGATTGACAAAAGTTGGTCTTGAGTATAGACTTCCCGTCATATTTGGAGTGCTTACTCCAAACACACACGAACAGGCAACAGACAGAGCTGGTGGAAAGCATGGGAATAAAGGACATGAAGCAGCAGCTGCTGCATTGGAGATGGTTGCTATGAGAAAGAGACTTCTCGGACAAAAACAAAAAGCCGGATTCTAATGGATTTACACATCATAGAAACAGGAAAATTTAAGCTCGATGGCGGAGCGATGTTTGGAGTAGTTCCAAAAAAGATCTGGCATAAACTTCACCCAGCTGATTCAAACAACCTCTGTACCTGGAGCATGCGATGTCTTCTTATTGAAGAGGGAGACAGATTGATCCTGATCGATGCAGGACTTGGTGACAAGCAAAGTGAAAAGTTCTTCTCCCACTATGAGCCTCATGGAGAAGATAGCCTTGAAAACAGCCTCAAAGCCAAAGGATTTGGCTGGGATGATATCACTGATGTGATCCTCACTCACCTTCATTTTGATCATTGCGGAGGTGCGGTATATAGAGATTCTGATGGTACTTTAAGACCGCGTTTCCCTAAGGCTACCTATTGGTCCAACAAGGATCATTGGGCCTGGGCTATGGAGCCAAATGGCAGGGAAAGAGCAAGTTTCTTAAAGGAGAACTTCGTTCCGATTGAGGAAAGTGGACAATTGAAATTCCTGAATGCCGGGGACTCTATTATCGAAGGAGTTTCTGTTCAGCTAGCCCAAGGGCATACCGAATCACAGATCATTCCTCATATCTTCTACAAGGGAAACAACATCGTTTTCTGTGCTGATCTTCTTCCTTCTGTTCACCATATTCCTTTGCCTTATGTGATGGCATATGATGTTCGACCGCTAATGACATTGGAAGAAAAGGGGGCTTTCCTCAAAGAGGCGTATGACAAGAACTGGATCATGTTCTTCGAGCACGATCCTTCCAATCAGTGCGGCAGTTTAGACATCAATGAAAGAGGTAGAGTGATTTCCAAAGAATGCTTCCCATTATCCGCCCTTTAAGTGTAGGTTAAAATCGAAGAAGTCTTATCTTTGCCCACCATTCATTTTTTGGCGAGGTAGCTCAGGTGGTTAGAGCGTCGGATTCATAACCCGGAGGTCGAGAGTTCGAGTCTCTCTCTCGCTACTAAAAGCCGGTCAGTTGACCGGCTTTTTTAATTTTCCAATTAATCACTTTCCAGGACGATTTGCCTTCACCTGTGGATAGCGCAGCTGATAGAATCATTAATTTCAAGCTCCATCCGTTTAGAAGGAAAGCAAGGCAATGAAATCAATATTTGGACTAGCACTGATCACACTTTTTTCCCTGTCAACAAGAGCTCAGGAATGCCTCGTTGACACCATTACAAAAGACGGCACCCATTTCAAGTTTATCACTGCCTATGAAGGTGTGTTAAAAGACCCTTACGCATTCTCAGATGCAGCCTATGCTGATGGTATCAGCACCATAACTGCTAGAATTCGTTTCAGTCTGATATTCCTAGGTAAAAAGAATGATTGTAAGGTGTGTATGGACAACTACGGTTTTCTTCTTCACATTGAAATGCACCGTTCAGACATGCCCTATTTCAGGCTTCGCCCGGATGCGATTGAGTTCATTACAGCAGATAAAGAATCGCATACAGTGCAGGGTAACCTAAGTGGTGCAATGGCCGATACCGATCACCTTTTTTGGGAAGTACCGGGAGCAACTTCGTCTATTGAATTCATCTTCCCGGTTACCACTGATTCCGACTATGAACTCTATAAGACTCTTGTTACCCAATCGATTCGCGAGATCAAAGTGATGGATCAAACGACACGCAGGTTTATTCCAATCAGTCCGAAGGACAAGATGTCTCTCTCAGATGCGCTTCTTTGCCAAACCGCAGAGCTAGAAGCAGCTAATGAGGGTAATTCAAAGCTCTACGCTTTCAAGAATGAAGTCGATGATATTCAGTTTGCCATCACTACCGGGATGGCGCTTTTCTATGATACAGAATCAATGAGCGGAACAGGAACTCAAATTCCACCGGAGACTGAAATTCAAATTCTCGACTGGCCTTCTGATAAAGTTGCTCGCGTAAGCTGGGAAGACACCGAAGGTTATGTCTCAGCTGCAAACATTAAGTAACAGCTCAACACTATTTTTTTTCCATTCAAGGTAATTCCAGGCGGAACACATTCCTTTTCATTTACATTTGAAAGATGATGAAAGGAAGATTTACTGCTGAAATGGAGGGCGACTTTGTAGTCTTCCTGATCGGGATGCGCATAAATAAATGGTGGAAAGTGGGACAATGGATGTTCAGCGTTCGAGCCATGACAAGAATGATCAAGGAGCTTTATGCAAATCCGGATCTTGGACTTAAACACGTAGAGTCTTACATGGGACGCACATCTCTGATGGTGCAATACTGGGAGAGCTTTGAAAAGCTGGAAGCTTATGCCAGATCTAAAGATCATGAGCACTTACCTGCCTGGTTGGAGTTTAAGAAAAGAATAGGCGACAATGGAGATCTGGGAATATGGCATGAGACCTACCGGATCCAAAAAGGAAACTACGAGTGCATTTACGCCAATATGCCTCCTTTTGGCCTGGGCAAAGCTGGAGAGATCAAAGCTGTAGGCAAACACAATGAAAATGCAGCAAATCGAATGAAAGGCCTTAAAAAGGATACAACACCGGAATCAGAAGAGTAGCCAGGATCCAGAATAAGAGATTCAACCAAACACCGGTCCGAAAGAAATCGCGAAAGCGATAATTACCCGCTGAATAGATCATGGTATTGGTTTGATACCCTACCGGTGTCATGAAGGTGGCCGATGCCGCGAAAGTAACTGCCATAATAAATGGGATCGGACTCAGACCAAGTGCAAGGGCTGTAGCTATTGCGATTGGTGTTAGCAAAGCTGCGGTCGCATTATTCGACATCGATTCTGTAAGTAGTGATGTTACCAGATACAATCCTGAGATGATGGCAATCGGGCCGAAGGCCCCTAAAGTGCCAACCAGGAAGTTTGCTATTTGAGCCGCCAGACCGCTATTCTGCATACCTACTCCAAGTGATAATGCACCTGCCAGTAAGAAAATGATCTTCCAGTCAATCGCGCGGTAGAACTCTTTCATGCGCAAACAACCGGTCAATGCGATTACAGCTGTTCCTGCGATTGCTCCAACCATAATCGGTAGGATCTTCATGGCAGCAAGAGCGACAATGCTCAGGATCGTTGCTGTGACTATAAAGAAATTGCGTCTATTGAAGTCTATGAACTTCTCTTCAGAAAGCACGACAAATGGCCTATTTGGCGAAGCCTCCATTCGCTTCAGATCATCGAGAAAGTGTGTCTTAACCTCTGTCAAAATGATATCTCCTGGCATCAATACAACATCCTGGATCTGGTCATTTAAGATCTCTTCTCTCTGCTGAATTGCCAGTGGAATTGAACGATACTTCCGGCGAAAATCCACATCACGCAGGGTTTTCCCTTCAAACTCTGATTTTGCCGTAACCACCAACTCAACCAGGGCCATATTTTCAGATAGCAAACCATCTTCGGAGATTTTTAGATCCTCCCGCACACCGATCTGCATTTGGTCCTTCAACTCCTTGAGCTTATTCACATCACAGCGCACTTTCAGGGTATCCCCTTCCAGCAGTCGCAAGTCTCCCTGAGGTAGGTAATGTCGGTTACCATTTGCTCTTAAAACTTCAATGATCTCAAGATCCAGCTCGCGAATAATAGGAGCATTCATAATTCTGCGGCCAGCCAGTTTTGATCCATCGTTGATCACCAGCTCAGCCAAATAACCACCCATTTTGAATCGGGAGATATCACTCGCTGAATCCTTATCAGGTAAAAAACGGTGACCTAAAAGCAGAATGTAGAGAATGCCTACTGCAACCATTATCAGCCCGAAAGGGCTCATTTGAAACATACCGATAGGCTCAAGGCCACTCGATTCAGCGATTCCACTAACGAGGATATTGGTTGAAGTGCCAATAAGCGTGCAAGTTCCCCCAAAGATGGAGGCATAACTAAGAGGGATAAGCAATCGAGAAGGACTGATTCCAGAGCTGTGACCTACCTGAATGACAATTGGGATCAGGACGGCGACCACAGGTGTATTATTGATGAATGCAGAGATGAAGGCTACTAAAAGCATCATTCCAGCCATACTCAGTCTATAGTTACTTCGGAAGAGATTCGATAAGCGAGGAGTAATCTGCTGTAACACCCCGGTCTTTAGAAGAGCGGCGCTTATTACAAACATGAAAGCCACTGTGATTGTGGCGGGGTTACTAAAGCCTGCAACACCTTCCTGCGGACTGATCACACCACTCAAAATCAAGGTGAGAATGATCAGGATACCCACCAGGTCGATAGGTAGTTTATCGGTGGCGAATAAGACCATCGCCACTACGATCACAATTAATACTACAATGGCTTCAAAGCCCATTCAAGCTTGCTTTAAGAGGGCAAATATGCCACGAAAAGTTGAGCTTTTCTCCCTGTTCAAAAAAGCAGCTTTCGGGCTTCGCCCGGATTTATACTTTTGTTTTCAGATGCCATTTGTAGACGTATCGAAAGTTCAGTTTAGCTTCTCAAAATTCAAGCTTCGTCCTCTCTCCTTTTCCATGGAGCAGGGAGATCTTCTCTCTGTTGTAGGACATAGCGGATCGGGCAAGACGACCTTACTTCGCCTCATTTTGGGGGATCTGAAACCAGAGTCGGGTTCTGTAGATTTCGACTTTGACCCTAAACCCGGAAGCATCGCTTATCTGCCTCAGGATTTCAAACTCAGCAATTGGTACACAGTGAGCTCTCATTTGAATAAAGCCGTGAAGCATTTACCAAAAGAAGAGCGTCCTGAGCGACTGGAGGAGATCATCCGACTGACCGATATCCGGGATCTAATGCTAAGAAGGCCATCTAATCTTAGCGGCGGGGAGAAGCAAAGAGTAGCCCTTGCAAAAGCACTTTGCCCAAAGCCTCAACTTCTTCTCCTGGATGAACCCTACACCGGTCTGGATAATATTATGCGTCAGGATCTTCGAACCAGAGTTCGGGAGATCCTCCTTGAAGCGGGAGTAACAACTATTGTGGTAACCCACGATATTGAAGATGCCCTGACAACAACAGATCACATGATCATATTAAAAGATGGTTGGGTGAAGCAGCAGGGTGCCCCCAGAGATATCTATCGCTTTCCCAGAACGAGATATGTTGCAAAGCTTTTCGGTAGGGTGAATCTGCTAAAAGCCAAAGTCACGAATGCAGGTTTACAAACAAACATTGGCTACTTCCCAAACACTTTAAATGAAGCGATTGATGCGGATAGAGAGGTTTGGGTAGCATTCAGACCGGAGAGTGTAAAGGTCTCATTTGATCCAAAGGTTGCTTTTAAAGCAAGGGTTAAGCACTCTACTTTTCTTGGAGATAAATATGAGGTGGTCGCCTATATCAGATACGAAGGAAGAAAGGCTCAAAGAATCACCTTCTACCAATATCAGATCTCGAAGGAGTACAAAAACGGTGAAACAGTTTATCTGGAGATTCGCTCAGATGAGGTCTGTGTAATGAAGCACTCCTAAAGAGGAGCGTACTCGAATTTCGGGTAACCTCTCATTCCCTGATCATTGTAGTAATCCAGGAAACGGAATTTGAAGTAGTCACCTTCGTAAGACTTGATGATATACACTTCATTAGGGTCAACAGTGTAGCCGGTATTGTCAAAGATCTTCCAATCCCATCCAATGATATCCCATTGATTTGAGAATTGCAGTCCGGTCACATCGTAGATAGAAATACTGTCAAACTCCATTCCGCCCTCAAGCATCATGGTGCCTACTTCTACATTACTTGGGTTGATAAGTACTCCGATTACCGGGTAAGGGAAATCAGGCGGATCATCATAGGTGTAGACGTAGCGAGTGAAAACCATGTCCCAGTCTTCTTTGGCCGGTTCGATATCTACCTGATGCATGGTGCCCTCAAAAGAGATATAACTAAAGTTCCTGCTCGCATCGCGATCAACTGCAATCGTAGTCAAATTACTTCCATCAATATCTCCACCTGTCAGCACGAACCTCTCTTTGCTGATGGAATCGACCTGAAGCTTTGCAGTTCCATTGTAATCTCTCCAATCATGAGAGTAACCGCGGCTAACTGCATAAACTTCGCGATCTGACCACATGTCAGAGCCGCTTCCGTGCCACCAGTGACCAAGGGAATTCAAGGCAGTATCACCCGTACTTGTTTCCCATCTCCACAGATTATCTAGACCATCGACGGAGGTTACATTTCTCATTTGCGTCTCACCAGTTGGCGCGATAACAGTAAGCTTTGTCGATTCTTTTGAGTTAGCGGAATTCAGCCACATAAAGAAGTGGCCATCGCGACAATCAAGTGCGAGATCCCAATTTAAGCGGTCCACATTTCCAGTAAACTGCCCGGTTCCAAGATCGAAATAGAGCTGACGGCTAAACTCATCCCCACCAAGATCTACCTCTTCAATTACAGACTCAGCGGGCTGAGGATCCGGTGGCGTAACAGGTTGTTCTTTCAGACAAGAACTGAGTAGAGCCACAAAAGCCAGAAGTCCTATAAATCCTAATCTACTCATCCTCCAAAGTTAAGTTTTACTGAGGTGAAGAAGCTTCTTCCCCAGCTCGCCGATACGTCATTCCCTGTTTGGTGGATTCCTCCTCCACCGGCAACAGTAGATTGGATATCGGTAACATCAAAAATATTCTTTACTCCAACAGTAAGGTGGATTTGGTCTTTCCAAAAACGCTTGGTAGCGGTGATGTCCATAAAATTGAATGCACTCATCGTTCCAAGTTGAACTTCTTCATTATCGTCCAGGTAATAGTTTGGACGGCTACCGGTGTATTTATTCAATAAGCTCAAGTCCAATTGCCATGCCGGAATATGGTAGGTGAAATTGAAATTGAAGTCGGTAGAGAAATTGAATGTCGATGTGTTTGACACATCGGTCAGGCGGTTGTAGAGCCATACAAAATTCACTCCCGTAGCAAGCTCTACATTCTTCCAGATATACTTGAAGTTCACCGTATTCCCCATTGTTTGGAAGAGGTCGATGTTGTCATAGAAGAATGAATCTGCATCGTAACTCACCAGGTTGATACCGTCGTTCACGTAGTTGTAGTAGAAGCGGTTATCAAACTCAAAGTAGTGTGAGTTGAATCTCTTAAGGAAGTTGATAGAGGTTTGAATATTCTGAGAAGTCTCTGCCTGAAGCTCTGTATTCCCGGTGATGTTGTGATTGATGTCTACAAAGAAGAAATAGAGCTCTTTCAGATCCGGAGCACGGAATCCCATTCCATAAGACAATCGCCATGTCCAGTTTTTATTGATTCCATATCGCATGCTTACCGTTGGAACCAATGGAGCATTGAACTTGGTGTTATAGGATAATCTCAAACTTGGCACTAAAGAAAATCGTGCGCTTGGCTGATAGTTAAAGCTTGCAAAGACCGCATAGTCACCAATGGCCTGCTGATCACCTTCGATTCTAGGACCCTTAGCAGTTTCATAATTCAGGTCGATCCCCATTTGATAGGTCAACTTCTTATCCGGGGCAAAGTAAGAGTAGGATGCTCTGAGTACTACTTCATTGAAGATCTGCGTATCGCGATCTGCAGGAGAAGTCTCTGTCATTTCCAGAGTGGTCAGATCTTTAAAGAACCTGTTTTTACTTCTCTTGTACCAGGCATGAGATGCCCAAACTTCAAGTGAGTTATCGCTTTGAAACTGAAACTTAAAATTGAAGGCATTAGTAAATCGGTAGGTGCGATAGTACTCATCAAAAGCAGAAACATAATCTGGCTCTCTGGGTGCACCACGCACGAGCAGCCACTCCTGAAAGTACTTTGGAGAATAACTGAAAGCAAAGTTTGGCTTACGGAATGAATACAATCCGTCGATGAAATACTGCTCCTTAGGTTTCCATTGCTTCGTGCGATCAAGATCTGGATTAGAAAACCCGTCGAAGAGATTTCTCCCTCCATTCACCTGAGCAAAATGAGCTCCTTTCTTGAATCCAAATCTTCCGGAAAGGTTATACTGGCCAACTGTCTCATAATAGCCGTAGAGATCTCCTTCAAAAGTTCCGCTTTGATTCTTTTTGGTAATGATGTTGATCACACCACCTAGAGCATCGGTTCCGTAGAGCACCGACATTGGACCTTCGATGATCTCTACTCGCTCCACATTGTTGAGATTGATCTGAGTGAGGTCAATGTTCCCATTCACCCTTCCGATCATTGGAACTCCGTCAAGAAGGATCTTTACCTTATCGCCACTCATTCCCTGCAGACTCACTGAGCTTTGTCCGAGCGCATTGTCCTGAGAGAGAACTGTAGTCAATTCATTTCCGAGTAGCTCGCGTAGGTTATTTGCCCCTCTCCTTTCAATATCTACCTCGTTCAGGACCCTGACATTGTACACGCTATTACGCATATCCAGTGGGTTGTACTGGCCGGTAACTACGACTTCGTTCAGGTCTGTATTCGAGGGAACCATTCTGTAGATATTGATCACTCCCGGCTCGATGGTATCCTTGATGGTTTGATGCCCAAGGAATGAGATCTCAACTCGAACTCTCTCCTGATAGGGATTCTCTACTTCGCCTTCCAGATCGGTAACTGCATAGGAGATAAAGCTCTTTTCTGTGTTCTGTTCGATTGAGGCAAACATCACGTGGGCCCCAATCAGCGGCTCATCGGTTGCCTTGTCCACCACCCTGATGAGGGACTTAGGGACATCGGCCCGAAGGGCTTGAAAAGAGCAAACAAACAAAAGCAGGAAAGCCGCTCTCACGAGCGGCATCCCCTTGGCTTTAGAAATATTTGAAAAAGACCTTTTCAATCGTTTTATCTGCTATACAAATTTGGCTAAAAGCCCCGTGTTTTCTGTCACAGGACTGTAAATGAGCAGTCTTTATTGAGCTACGAAAAGTTGCTCCTGAATGCTCTCAAGGCCGTTAGAAAGACGTACGATGTAATTTCCCGATGAAAGGCTTTCTGTGCTAATTCTGAAGTTGTTCAATCCTTCCTGAATTTCAACTTCATATGTCATTACAGCTCTACCGCTTAGATCGAACACTTCGATAGTTCCGGCAATAGACTCATCTGAATTGAATAGAATGTTTGAGCTGTTAACTGCAGGATTAGGATAAAGTGTAAACTCACTGGTAACGCCATTTACAGACTGAATTCCTGTAGCTGGAGTAACCAATTCTTTCCAGAAAAAGGCAGTTCCAGTCATTGGAGGAGAGAACCCTGAAGCGAAGCCAGTAAATACTAGTTTCCAGATATCTCCATCAAGATCGCGAACGAAATATGCGCGAGCAGTATCAATTACGAGCATTGAGCTTTTCCAGTCATAGCCGATCTCATTGATCGCAGTAGTATAGGTCAGACCCTGGTCAGTTACTGTTTCAGGATCTACACCCTGAGCTTCTGCTACGCTAACTCCAATGTTGTGCAGTACTCCTGTTACAGGATAAGTTTGACCTGGAGCAACTGTAGTTTGGAATCTTCTGAAGATCAGGTCCCAATCGCCTTTAGCTGGCTCCATATCTCTCACTGTATTGCTTTCTACTTCGTAGTAGAAGAATTGCTTGGTTGGATATGCTGACTTGTCGATGCTTACGGTTGTATCATTTGAACCGTTAAGATCTGCGATACGGATATCATATACCGTCCCGAATCCTCTAAGTTCCTTGATCCAAACCTTCTTCCATGTTCCGGAAACAGTTTTAAGAACAAAGATTCTTTTTCCTGTCAGGTTACCCATGCTTGAGTAATCTCCCCAACCATAGTCTGGGTGTCCGGTAGCTTCTGATTCGAATGCACCTTCTGTCCAGGAAGTATCGCTGTTGTAAAGCGGAGACATTCCAGTGGTATCAAGTGTAGCCCAATCCGTAGTATCATCATTTGCCGGAGAGTAAAGCTGTGCTCCATTTCCTCCATTTATGATGATGCTCTCTTCGAAGAGATCGGTATAGATCTGAAAATCCCAGTTTGTTTGAGAACTGGTTGTTCTGCTACCATCATCTAATTGGTAGTGTACCTGGTTTGCGTATGCCATTCCATAAACGGCAGAATCGTTGATTCGCTGAGCTTCTGATGTCAAGCTGAAAATTGCGATTGCGATTAGAGTGTATAAGTACTTCATGTAAATATTAATTTTGGCGTAAAAATCGAGCTATATGACATCCAAAGCAATGATTTGTACCTCTGCCATTGTCAAACAATTGTCATAAAGAAATGCTGTGCAATAAATCCAGTATTTATGGAGGTTTCGTCCAACATAAGTGAGGTTTTCATCTGGCCTCCGGCCGATAAAAAATCTGCCCAATCTGCCCTCTGATGAAAAAGCATTTTATCTTTCAAAAAAATTGGAATGGGACCTGAATTGCTATCGGATAGAATCGCTCAATTACCTGAATCGGCAACCATTGCTATGGCTCAGAGAGCCAGAGAGTTACGTCAGGAAGGAAAGGATATCGTCAACCTAAGTTTAGGCGAGCCTGATTTCGATACTCCAGAGCACATCAAGCTTGCGGCTAAGATGGCAATTGATGAGGGCTATTCTAAATACACACCTGTTCCCGGTTATCTTGATCTAAGAGAAGCGATTTGCGCAAAATTTAAGCGAGATAATGGCCTGGATTACGCTCCCAATCAGATCGTGGTTTCCACAGGTGCAAAACAGAGCATTGCAAATGCTGTCTTGTGTCTGGTCAATCCAGGAGATGAGGTTATCCTTCCCGTTCCTTATTGGGTGTCTTATTCGGCTATCGCCAGATTGGCTGAAGCCACAATTGTAGAGATCCCTACTAGCATTGAAAATGACTTCAAGTTGAGCCCTGAGCAATTGGAAGCCCAGATCACAGACAAATCACGTGTGATCATTTTCAGTTCTCCCTGTAATCCTACGGGTTCAGTTTACTCTAAACAGGAGCTTCAAGCGCTGGCAGAAGTTATCGAGCGGTATGAAAGATTGATCGTGATCTCAGATGAGATCTATGAATACATAAACTTCGGCGGCCAGCACCACAGCATCGCCAGTTTTGGTAATATGATCGATCGAGTGATCACAGTGAATGGTCTTTCAAAAGGATTTGCCATGACAGGCTGGAGACTTGGTTATATAGGAGCTCCGGCATGGATAGCAAAAGCCTGCACCAAAATGCAGGGTCAGTTCACTTCAGGCACATCTTCTATTACTCAAAGAGCGGCAATAGAAGCACTGACAGGTGACCTTGCTCCTACTTATGCCATGAGAGACGAGTTTCTGAAGAGATGTAATTACATGCTCGCAGAACTTGGCAAGATCGAGGGCATGAAGTTAAATGTCCCAACAGGTGCCTTTTACCTTTTCCCGGATATCAGCTCCTTTTTTGGAAAGAGTGTGGGAGATAGAGTGATCAAGAACCCTTCTGATCTTTGCATGTATCTGCTCGAAGAGCACGGTGTAGCTGTAGTGACTGGAGAAGCATTTGGTGATCCAAACTGCATCAGGATATCTTATGCGGCTTCTGATGAAGAGCTTGCAAAAGCAGTACGAAGAATTAGTGAAGGTTTGGCAGCGCTTAACTAGCGACGCATTGCATCTACCGGTTTCATTTGAGCGGCATTATAAGCCGGGATGATTCCAAATACCACACCGGTAATTACACTGATCGCCAGACCGATAATAATGTTCTCCATTGAAAGTGTGAAGGTGAAGTCCATATCGGCACTTCTTCGGATCATTTCATCCAGTCCCTTGAATATGGCAAAGACCAAACTAAGGCCCATGATTCCTCCAATGGTGCAGAGCACAACCGATTCCGTGAGAAATTCGAGGAGTATATAAACTCGTTTTGCACCAAGACTTTTCTTTATTCCGATCTGTTTTGTTCGCTCCTTAACAGCAACGAACATGATATTGGCGATACCAAATCCACCTACCAGAATTGCGAAGATCCCAATCATGAAGCCCGCCTGATTCAGCACAATGAAAAGACTCCCGATCTGGTCCTCAAGTAAGCTGATCCGGTTGATGGCAAAATTGTCTGACTCTTTGGGCGAAAGCTTCCGCACTGATCTCATCAAGCCCCGTATTTCATATTCTGCTTCGAGAGGTGCAATTCCCTCAGCGGGATTGATGGCGATAAGAGAATTGGCGAACTCCGAGTTCGCAGATCCAAAAACGGTCCTGAAATAATTGAATGGGATCAGAATGTTTTCATCGAGGGAAAATCCAAAGAGGTCACTTCCTTCTTTCTTAAGCACTCCGGCTACCGTGTACTTCTTGCCAGCGATCTTTATCTCCTGCCCCACCTTGCTTGGCATTCCAAATAACAGAACATCTGCTACAGTAGCTCCAAGGATCACCAGATTCTTTCCGCGATAACTCTCTTCTAGTGAAAAGTATCGCCCCTCATCGAACACCAGCTCTTTGATCTTATAATAGTCGTGAGATACTCCTGCTATTGCTACTCCTTTAATGCTTCTGTTATTGAAGCTCACTTCATTATCTCCACCGGCATAGGCGATCAGGCTTACTCCATCAGCGATATCGAGATTCTCCTGAATGAACTCCATTTCCTGATAGCTGGTTTGCGGACGTTGAATATACTCCCACCAGGGATAGTCATCTGAAAAAGTCCAGGGCCAGCGCTCAACGTAAATGATGTTTGAACCAAGTGAATTCACACTGGAGGTAACATTCCTTTCGAGGGAATCAACAGCAGTTAGAACCGAGATTATACATAGAATCCCAATGGTAATCCCAAGAAAAGACAGGAATGATCTCAGCTTATTGTTCCAGAGTTCCTGGAGTGCGATCAACACACTTTCTGATATGACCCGGAGGAATACGAACATGATGGAAAGATACGAAAGCCACAATCTTGAATTGTTGCATTTCGACGATTCAATGTATACGTCGGTCGAGTGTTAAACGACCCTGTTCATTCGGCCTAAATTTTTATCTTTGCGCACTCGAAAATTCAAGATATACATGAAGTTATCCCAGTTCAATTTCGAACTTGAAGAAGATCGAATTGCTCAGCACCCCTCGCCAGAACGTGACGATTCTAAATTGATGGTAGTAAACCGTAAAGAGGGAACCATTGAACACAAAAAATTTCCTGACTTCCTAGACTACTTCGCTGAAGGTGATGTCATTATTAGGAATAACACGAAGGTTTTTCCAGCTCGCCTGTATGGTAGAAAGGAAAAAACCGGAGCCAGAATTGAAGTTTTCCTATTGAGAGAGCTCAATCGCGATGCATTCCTTTGGGATGTATTGGTTGATCCGGCAAGGAAGATCCGTGTAGGGAACAAGCTTTACTTTGGTGAAGATGAATTGGTTGCTGAAGTAGTTGACAATACTACAAGCCGTGGAAGAACTATCAGGTTCCTATACGATGGCGACTACGATGAATTCAAAAAACTACTTTACTCTCTTGGAGAGACTCCTCTTCCAAAATACATTAACCGCGATGCGGATGATGTAGACAAGGAGAGATACCAAACGATCTATGCTAAGACTGAAGGGGCTGTAGCGGCGCCTACAGCTGGATTGCACTTCACTCCTGAGATCTTAAAGAGATTGGAGATCGAGGGTGTAGACTTTGCTGAAGTGACACTTCACACAGGATTAGGAACCTTCCGTCCAATTGAGGTAGAAGATCTTAGCAAACACAAGATGGATGCTGAATACTTCCAGATCGGAGGTGATGCAGTTCAAACTGTTAATCGTGGTATTGATGCAAATAAGCGTATTTGTGCAGTTGGTACTACTTCGATGAGAAGTATTGAATCAGCTGTTTCAGCTACCAAGCATTTGAAGGAAATGGAAGGATGGACGAATCTTTTCATTCACCCACCATATGAATTTAGCATTGCTGATTCTATGCTTACAAACTTCCACCTTCCTAAATCAAGCCTTGTGATAATGGTTTGTGCCTTTGGTGGATATGACCTTATCATGGAGGCTTATCAGGAGGCCATTAAGAATGACTATCGCTTCTACTCTTACGGTGATGCGATGTTGATCCTGTAAGATTTATTAACCGTAGACACGAAAAAAGCCCTGACAATTATTGCCAGGGCTTTTTCTTTTTCTAAAATTTCTTTGCTAGTACTCTTCCTCGTTAAAGAAGAAGTCGTCTTTAGTTGGGTAATCAGGCCAAATGTCTTCAATACCCTCATAGATCTCACCCTCATCATCTAGTTCCTGAAGGTTTTCAATCACTTCCAAAGGAGCTCCTGATCTGATACAGAAATCGATAAGCTCATCGCGAGTTGATGGCCAGGGGGCATCTTCTAAATAGATTGCTAGTTCAAGTGTCCAGTACATTTTCCTCTCTTTTAAATCTGGAGAATCGAAAATTTTTGCAAAGCTAAACTTTCCTCTCTCCTTTCAAACTTTGTTTTTTCACTTGTGAAAAAATTCACAAATCTTGTCCTTGTTTCTTTAACTCCGTGGTATCCACGGTATTTCATTTGCACCAAAGTCTTCACCGATCTTGCGCGCCAAAGTAAAGAGGTAATCACTTAACCGATTTAAGTACTTAATAACAATCGGATCGATGTTTTCTACCTCATTTAGCCTTACCACATAACGCTCTGCTCTTCTGCAGACGCATCTTGCTATGTGACAGGTTGACACCGCAGGGTGACCTCCGGGTAAAATAAATGTCTGTAGAGGCTTCAAATGCCCGTCCATCCTATCGATTTCGCTTTCTAAAAAATCCACATCCGATTCGTGTAGATCTGGAATTTTATCCTTCATCTTTTCCGAATCAGTGGCTAAAATGGAGCCGATAGTAAACAAGCGAGATTGAATCTCCAACAGAGCATTTCGCTCTTCTTCTCCTTTAATCTGATCACGAACAAGACCAATGAATGAGTTCAATTCATCAACAGTACCATAGCTTTCAATTCGCATATGGCTTTTTGATACTCTGTTCCCTCCAAAAAGGGAGGTGCTGCCAAGGTCACCGGTCTTGGTGTAGATCTTCATAGTTGTATTTTTTGGAGCGTGCGCGAAGGTAGTGTTTTACTACCTAATTGTAAGCTAAACTTCGGAGATTATCCTTTGTTCGTTCAACTCGTCAGATTCGATGAGTCCATCGCGTAAACGTATGATTCTCTTGGTATACTGAGCAATCTCTTCTTCATGCGTAACCAGTATAACAGTATTGCCTCGATCGTTGATCTGCTGAAAAATCTCCATGATCTCTGATGAGGTCTTAGAGTCGAGGTTTCCGGTAGGTTCATCTGCAAGAATAATTGCCGGATCATTAACCAGGGCGCGGGCAATGGCAACTCTTTGCCTCTGACCACCAGAAAGCTCATTTGGCTTGTGCTTCATTCTGTCTCCAAGTCCAACCGATTCTAAAACAAACTCAGCTCTTTCGTTTCGCTGATTCTTGCTCTTACCTGCATAGATCAGCGGTAGAGCAACATTTTCAAGTGCGGTAAGTCTGTTAAGGAGATTGAAGGTTTGAAAGACGAATCCGATCTCGTGGTTTCTGATATCAGCCAATTCATTATCACTAAGAGATGAAACGAGCTGACTGTTCAGGGTGTACTTGCCTCCTGTAGGAACATCCAAACAACCGAGAATATTCATCAGGGTAGACTTCCCGGAACCCGATGGCCCCATTAAAGAGACGTATTCATTTCTTTTGATCACCAGATCAATACCGAATAGAACCCGTAAGGCTTGCTTGCCCAGGAAATAGTCTTTTTTGATTTGCTCGAGGCGAATTACCTCCATTACTTTTTCAGAACTTTTGGAACCTTAAAATAGTCGCTGTCTTTGTCGGGAGCATTCTTTAGAGCTTCCTCCTTGGAGAAATCTCTGTGTGCTTCATCCACTCTCATGACATTGACATCTTCGTTTAAATATATCAATGGTTCCACATCACTTGTATCGAGCTCCTGCAGCTTTTCGACCAACGTAAGGATTTTGGAGAGGTCCTCCTTCACATGTTCCTTATCCTGCCCTTCAAACTTTAATTTGGACAGTTCAGCCAATCGGTCTACCAGTGCATCATCAATCTTCATCTCAATTACTATTTAGAGCTCAGCAATTGCTTACTTTGCAAATTGCCTTTATTTGGCGGTGAAAATACAAATATTACAAAGGGTTCTTTGCGCCCTTCAGGCGGATTTAAAATTGCAGATCATAAAATGAAACGAGTACTATCTGGAATGCGGGCAACGGGTAAGCTTCACCTTGGGAATTACTTTGGTGCAGCTGTCAATTTTGTAAATATGCAGAAGTCGGGCGAGTACGATTGCTATTTCTTTATTGCCGACTTACATTCATTGACTACCCACACTATGCCAGCAGAACTCAAGGCCAATACTCGTAAGGTCCTGATCGATTATCTGGCATGTGGTCTGGATCCCGAGGTCTCTCCCATCTTTGTGCAAAGTGATATTCATCAGATCCCAGAGCTCTATTTAATCCTTAACATGTTTGCCTACAAAGGTGAGCTTGAAAAAACTGCTTCATTTAAAGAGAAGGCGAGAAAAGAAGGACAAACTCTAAATGCCGGTCTACTTACCTACCCTACATTAATGGCTGCTGATATTTTGATTCATCGCGCTGAATTTGTTCCCGTAGGTAAAGATCAGGAACAGCACCTGGAGATGACCCGAAACTTTGCCAAACGTTTTAACCACTATTACGAGACAGACTATTTACCAGAACCTCAAGCTTTCAACTTCGGTTCTGAGCTGGTTAAAATTCCTGGTCTTGATGGCTCAACTAAAATGTCAAAGTCGGATAGTGAGAAGAATGCGATCTTCCTTGGAGATAGTCCGGAAGACATCTTAAAGAAAATGAAGCGGGCCAAAACTGATGCCGGTCCGCAGGAAGCAAATTCAGAAAAACCTCAGGAGATCATCAATCTTTTCCAAATCATGAATGTGGTTTCAGCAAATGAAACAATTCAGCAGTTTGAAGATGCCTACAATGATTGCTCTATTCGCTACGGCGATATGAAAATGAAAATCGCTGAAGATGCCGCTGAATTTCTCAGACCGATCAGAGAGAGAATAATTGAATTGGAAGAGGATGATGCCTATCTGGAAGAGGTACTTCAATCGGGAGCGGAGCGAGCAAGAAAAAGTGCTGAAGAGACAATAGAAACAGTGCGCGAGATCATTGGAGTAAGAACTCGCTAATTCGAATAATAATTTTAGATTTAGGCCTCCTTAAATGACAGACCAGGTCAAACATATTGCAATAGCCGGAAACATTGGTGCAGGTAAGTCTACCCTTACCGGGCTACTTGCAAAATCCTTTAACTGGGAACCACATTACGAAGACGTTGAGAACAATCCTTATCTCAATGATTTCTATGAGGACATGCCGCGTTGGTCTTTCAATCTACAGGTGTACTTCCTGAATAAGCGTTTTAAGCAGATCGTAGATATCCAAAATGGACATCGAACTGTAATTCAGGATAGAACCATTTTTGAGGATGCCTACATTTTTGCTCCCAACCTGCACTCGATGGGTTTAATGAGCACCAGGGATTTTGAAAATTATCTTTCTCTATTCAAGACTTTGGAAGGAATGATAAATCCACCTGATCTTTTGATCTATCTGAAAGCTTCTATTCCAACTTTGGTAAATCAGATCCAGAAGAGAGGAAGAGAATACGAGGATAATCTTCGTTTGGATTACCTGCGCAAACTCAACGAGTTTTACGAGGATTGGATCAAGGGATATGACAATGGGAAACTATTGATCATTGACGTTGACAATATCAACTTTGCCGAGAATCAGGAAGACCTTAGTACTGTGGTTGAAAGAATCAGTGCTGAGCTACACGGATTGTTCTAATCTACCTTTTTATATAAGCGGATCGCAATCTGAGATTTATTGGGGGTTTATACACAACCATCAAGCCTGAAATACAGTCAATTTGAGTTAAATTACTGTTAGCTAAAACCTTATGGCCGAAAATCCGTATAAAAGGAGTAAAGCCGGAAGCTGTGAAAAAGTATTTCTCGATACTTCTAGTACTTACAACTGCACTGAACATTGCTAAAGCTCAGGTAAATGCCTCTTTTACGCAAACTGTCAGTTCGGGCTGTAGTCCTTTGGTGGTAACCTTTACCGACCAAAGCACAGGACCCGTTACTTCATGGAATTGGAATTTTGGGAACGGGAATACTTCAACCCAGCAAAACCCAGCAGCAGCATATCTCAATCCAGGTACTTATGATGTAAGCCTGGTAGTATCTGATGGTGTCAACTTTGACACCTTCCATATGCCTAATGCTGTTACGGTATACGCCGATCCAAGACCAAATTTCACAGTATCTCAAACATTAGGATGTTCTCCTCTGAATGTTCAGTTTTCAGACCAAACACTTATTGGTGATGGACCGATCTCTAGCTATATCTGGGACTTTGGAGATGGAACAAATTCATCAGCCGCCAGCCCTGGTCATGTTTATTTGAATCCAGGAACCTACGGAATTACAATGATCGTAACAGATGCAAATGGTTGTACCAACGATACAGTTGTTCCAGCTCTGATCTCTGTTGTTGCAATACCAACTGCAGGCTTTTCAGCAAATCCTACTTCTGCGTGTGTGGTTCCACATCAGGTAAACTTTACAAATAATTCAACAGGTACCGGTTCTATGTCCTACCTCTGGGACTTTGGAGATGGAGGCACCTCAACTCAGGCAAATCCAGGTCATACCTATAATGCATTTGGTAACTATACTGTCACTTTGATCGTGACAGATGCTTCAGGCTGTTCAGATACAATTGTTCAGAATAATTTAATTCAGCTAAGCACGCTGACTGCGGACTTCTCTGCCTCAGATACTGTAATCTGTCTGGGAGCACCAGTTAGTTTCAATGACTTAAGTACACCTCCAAGTACCTCGAGTACCTGGACATTTGGAGATGGTAATTCAAGCAATCAGTTGAATCCTACCCACACTTATAATGCACCGGGAACTTATACGGTGAGTCTTCAGGCAAGTGCGGCAGGCTGTTCCTCTCAGGAAACCAAAAATGCCTATATCACTGTAGTAAATACTCCAACAGCGGCATTCAACGCCCCAAATACTACAAGCTGTAACACTCCCTTTACGGTAAATTTCAATAACACAAGTACTGGAGGGAATAGCTTTCTGTGGAATTTTGGAGATGGAAATACTTCTACTGCACAGAACCCAACTCACACTTATACAACTGGCACCTCATTCAATGTGAGCCTTACGGTTACAAACAATTTTGGATGTACCGATCAGCAGGTTTCAAATCAGTTCGTACAAATTGTACCTACGACTGCGGCATTCAATGCCGATACAGTAACTGGCTGTATTCCTTTAAATGTAGATTTTGTTGACCTAAGCACGACTTTGAGCTCGATCGTTTCCTGGTTCTGGGATTTTGGTGATGGGAATACCAGCACTGCACAGAACCCATCGCATACCTACACAAGCGAGGGAATTTATGATGTTAGTCTTGTTGTAGTTGACTCAGCAGGATGCTCTGACACTCTAGTTTCAAATGGATTCATAATGGCGGGAGATACTGTTAATGTAGATTTTGCCGCTTTAGATACTACTCCGTGTATTGAGGATGCAGTCATGTTTGTGAATCTGTCTGACTCTTCTACCAATTGGTTTTGGGAGTTTGGTGATGGCCAAACATCTATGGATTTCGAGCCTAGCTACCAGTATAGTGACACCGGGTTCTTTACAGTAAGTCTAACAACCGTAAACCTTGGTTGTAGAAGTACTTCAGAGAAGATCGATTACATCTATGTGGCTCCGCCAGATGCAAGGTTTGATTTCACAATTAACTGTGCGAATCCTTTTGAAGTGACCTTTGACAATACTTCATTGGCTCCTGATGTATGGAACTGGGATTTTGGTACAGGAGATTCAAGCTTTCAGTTTGAGCCAACATATGTATTCCCCGATACTGGAATCTATTCAGTTACCCTTTGGGTTGCCGATTCTGTATATGGTTGTGATGATTCCGAGATAAGAGATGTATACATTACAGATCCTGTTGCAAGATTTACTGGAACTCCTCTTTGGGGATGTAACCCACTAACAGTAAGCTTTACGGATAGCTCAATTCATGCGAATACATACAGATGGTTCTTTGGAGATGGGACTTCAAGTAATCAAAGAAATCCTGTTCACACTTATACCGTAAATGACACTTTTACGGTCACTCTGGTTATCACCGACATTCACGGTTGTACAGATACCATGATCAGACCAGACTATGTCATAGTAATTGGCCCAACTGCAAATTTCGGTGGGACTCCGTTGTCCGGTTGTCTTCCATTATCGGTTGACTTTACTGATTCATCTACAACTCTGTCTGATTCTATTGTATCATGGTATTGGCAATTTGGGGATGGCGATACAAGTACCCTTCAAAATCCAACTCACGTCTATACCTCCAGAGGTAGGTTCGATGTGTCTCTAACAGTCACTGATAACAATGGATGTGTCCATACCTTAACCAGAAACCGATACATCCACGCTACTTATCCAATTCCTGATTTCAGCGCAAATAACCTTCTATTGTGCCAGGGCGAAACGACTACATTCACATCGACTTCTCTCGGATACCAGTTAACATATCTATGGGATTTCGGAGATGGAACCGGAGCGACAGGTAGCTCACAGGTTGTTTCATATTCCAATCCAGGTACATACACAGTTACCTTAATTACTGTTGATGGAAATGGTTGTACCGATACAATGGTAAGGCCAGATTACATTACTGTAGTCGAACCAATTGCAGCATTTGGTGGATCCCCATTATATGCAAGTTGCCCACCACTTCAGGTAAACTTCATGGATACCTCTTTTGGAGCTAATGTTGTTTCCTGGTATTGGGATTTTGGAGATAACACAAGTTCGACTCTTGCAAATCCAAGTCACGTTTACAATGCTCCTGGAGCATATGATGTAACATTGATCATTACTACCGCAGGAGGTTGTATTGACACTCTATACAAACCGGCTTATGTAAATGTGGATGGACCTAATGGGATTTATGTTCTCGATCCTCCAAACGGCTGTGTTAATCACCTGGTAAACTTCTACGGTCAAACGGTTAATGCGGCAACTGTCATTTGGGACTTTGGAGATGGTTCTGTTCTACCAGCTGGTGATACTGTAGCTCATACCTACACAACACCAGGGGTTTTCCTTCCTCTAATGATTCTAGATGATGGATTGGGATGCACCTATGTAGTAGATCTGAATGATACGGTAAGGACTGGAATCCTGAATACTTCAGTAGCGAGTCTTCCTACCGCGATCTGTCCAAACACAGTTGTGAACTTTGACGGTATTGTAAATTCAAATCCAGCCATTCAAAGCCTTAAGTGGTTCTTTGGAGATGGAGATTCAGCCAGTATTGAAGATCCTAGTCACCTTTACTCAGTTCCAGGGGTTTATGATATAACCTTCATCGCTGAGAACGAGTACTGTATTGACACAAACTTCATTTCGCAGGGTGTTTATGTAGACCCGGGACCAGTTGCTGCCTTTACCAGAACAGACTCAGCGGGATGCGCACCATGGCCTTTCACTTTTATTGATCAATCAACTAGTGATTCAGCAATTATCTCATGGGTATGGGATCTTGGTGATGGAACCAGCTCGACTCAGAGAAATCCTAATAAGATCTATTCAATTCCGGGAACATATATTATCACTCTGATCGTGACCAATGTGAACGGATGCTCTGATACAGTGTCGAGATCAATTACTGTCCATCCAAGACCAATTGCAGCAGCAGGTCCTTCTGCAACTATTTGTGAAGGAGATAGTGTTCAGTTGACCGGATCTGGAGGTGGAGACTACAGCTGGACTCCAGGAAACGTACTTGCCGACTCTGAGATTCCAAACCCTATTGCATTCCCAACAGCTACAACAACATTCACATTGACTGTTACAAATCAGTTTGGCTGTACAGATGATGATACGGTTACAGTAACTGTCATTCCTAATCCTGTGTTGAGCGTTACAAATGACACTTCATTTTGTGCAGGAGATGGTGTGGACCTATTAGCTTCCGGGGCAATTTCATATCAATGGTCCCCTGCTGTTGGATTAAGCTGTACTAATTGTCCAAACCCAACATCGAATCCTTTCCAGTCTACAACCTATACTGTAATTGGAACTGGAACCTTTGGATGTACAGGAGAAGATACCACACGCGTGACGGTGAATCCAGTTCCACAAGGTTTAGCATTTGGTGACACCTCACTTTGCTATGGTGATACAGCAGATCTATTAGCGGTTGGAGGAACAACTTTCCAATGGACAATTACAGGAGATCTTTCATGTCTGAACTGTCCTAACCCAACTGCATATCCAATAGACACAGCTACCTATCAGGTTACTATTACAAATAGCTTTGGATGTGTTACAAATGATCAGGTTACTATTAATGTAGTACAGTATCCAGATTTTCCACCTTTAGTAGATCGAACTATTTGTGAAGGAGATACTGCCTGGGTTAGTTTTGCAAATGCTGATGTCTATTTATGGTCTCCGGCTAATGAGATAACTTGTATTAGTTGTCCAGATCCTGGTTTATTCCCAAGTCAGGACAGAAGATATTATGTTGCTGCAAGCAATGGATTTGGATGTACTTCTTTCGATTCAATTGATATCACTGTCGCTCCAAGACCTATTGTAGATGCGGGGGAAGGAGATCTGATCTGTGCTGGAGAGCAATTTCAGTTAAACGGATCAGGAAATGCCATCCTTTATGAGTGGGACAATATTGCCTCTCTGAGTAATCCATTTACGCTTAACCCGATGGCAAGTCCGGATGTGACTACGCTTTATACTTTGACGGCAACCAATCAATTCAATTGCACAAACACTGATACCGTTTCAATCAGAGTTATTGAGTCTATAGTAGTTGAACCTGATACTACACACCACATCTGTGAAGGAGGTTCAGTTCAACTGGAACCTAGAGTAGTGATTGCTCCAAACAGACCATTGAGCTATGTCTGGAGTCCACCATATTTCCTAAATCAGCCTCAAAGCATTGATCCAATTGCAAACCCTGCTACAACTACCACTTATAATCTGATCACCAGTTCAGGCAATTGTACTCCTGACACAACTGAGATCACTGTAGTCGTTCATCCAAACCCGTTTGTAAATGCAGGTCAGGATCAAACTGTAGTCTCTGGAACTGATGTAGAGATCATTGCTTCAGGAACCAGTGATGTCGATATTTCCTGGTCTGATGGCAGTCTATTGAGCTGTGATGATTGCTTCTACCCTATTCACTTCGCTACCGAAAGCATCGGCTTTGAAGCTACTGTAACCGATGAATGGGGATGTACTGACTCAGATTCAGTTTATATCAATGTTATTGATCAATGCGAAGGAGATGTCCTATTTGTTCCTACCGGATTCTCTCCAAATGGCGATGGAAACAATGATATTCTTCGCATCAGATCAATAGGATTAACCGATATCCAGTTCTTCAGGATCTTTGATCGCTGGGGAAATCTCCTCTATGAAACCGATGATATTGAAAATGGCTGGGACGGTACCTATCGCGGCACTGAAGTCAATGGTGGCGTGTATGTTTGGCTGATCAGAGCCATTTGTTCAAATGGCGAAGAGACCACCAGAAGTGGAAACGTTACTCTATTGCGCTAATTCTGGCAACTAAGCCGCTCATATTTTCATCTTTCAAATCCATCTGTATTGCCCCAATAATTTGCATCACAGGCTCTTCAATTGGTATATTTACTGGCTTGAGGCATCGCAACAAGGGCATTTTAGGTCGATTTGAATGCGTATGAGGGGAACTTTACTATCTAACTTAACCATACTGATATTCACTCTGATCTTTTGGCTTCCAACAGAAGTTAAAGGACAGCAGGTGGTTACGTTTTTCTCTGCAAACATTCAGGATGGTTGTAGCCCATTGGCAGTAAACTTCTTTGATAACTCTTCTGGTTCGCCTACTTCCTGGCTTTGGGATTTTGGAAACGGACAAACAAGCACCCAGCAAAACCCGTCTGCTTCCTATATCAATCCAGGACTTTACAATGTCACATTGATTGCATCAAATGCTACAAGCTCCGACACTTTAACAAGGGTTCAGTTTGTAGAGGTTTTTCAAGCCCCAACTGCAAACTTCGTTGTGGGTCCATCCATGGGTTGTACTCCTCTCAATGTTGCATTTACCAATATTAGCATTCCGGGTTCCACTCCTATCGCTACAACTATATGGGATTTTGGAGATAATACAGGTTCGCTTTTATACAATCCAAACAAGGTGTATAATCAACCTGGCAGATATGATGTTAGCCTTCTTTTGATTGACTCAAATGGCTGTCAGGCCACTCAATTCATTCAAGACGCGGTACATGTTGGAACCAGGCCTACGGCCGGATTCACTGCCGATTCACTCGAATTCTGTGTCCCCCCGACTACTGTCAATTTCACAAATAATTCATCGGGCAATCAACCACTTAGCTATACCTGGAGATTTGGCGATGGTACTACATCAAATCAGGTATCACCAAGCCATACCTATAATTCAAATGGTCGATTTACGGTCACCCTGCTTGTAACAGACTCTATGGGATGTCAGGATTCATTGGTCCGTAGAAGATATATAAGCGTAGTAAACCTTAATGCCGACTTCACTGCAGACACTACTGTGATCTGCGCAGAAAGTCCTGTTCAGTTTACCAATCTCTCTAATCCTCCGGGAACTGATTGGTTATGGGATTTCGGAGATGCAAACAACTCAACCCTTCAAAACCCAAGGCATAGCTATGCAAGTGCTGGACTTTATACAGTAAGCCTTACTGTTCAAGAGCTCCCACTAGGATGTACTGACAATATTTCAAGGACCAATTTCATCAGGGTCTTACCTAAGCCAAATGCAGCTTTTACTTTATCAAATAATGAGGCCTGCAAGGCACCATTAACGGTAAATTTTCAGCAAACAAGCACAGGTGCTTTACTCTATTCCTGGGATTTTGGTGATGGATCAGCTGGATTGGGTGGGAACCCTTCTCATACTTACACAAGTGCGGGAGCTTTCAGAGTAAGGCTGTTCGCTACCAATATTCAGGGTTGCTGGGACACAGCAGCTATTGATTCTGCTGTTCGAATTCTACCTCCTACCCCAAGTTTTTCAGCCAGTAATAGGGACGGTTGTGTTCCCCTATATACACAATTCCAGGATCGAACTAATTCTGTAAATCCTATTATAAGATGGTTTTGGGATTTTGGTGACGGGAATACCAGCACTGCACAAAGTCCAAATCACATATACCAAAACACCGGTTCATATGATGTTCAACTTACAGTTGAAAATAATCTCGGCTGTATTGATTCTTTCACAGTTCCAGCATTTATAGTTGTAGGAGATACACCTCAGGTAAATTTTGGGGTGATTTCAGCCACTCCCTGCGTAAACCAACCTGATTCATTTTTCGATCTCTCGATCCCTGCCGATCGATGGCTTTGGAGTTTTGGAGACAGCACAACTGATACAATTCAAAACCC
Source organism: uncultured Chitinophagales bacterium (assembly GCA_963991145.1). GTDB lineage: Bacteria > Bacteroidota > Bacteroidia > Chitinophagales > JABDMM01 > CAXDOZ01. The sequence continues at coordinate 28,118 of CAXDOZ010000009.1, forward strand.
GGTGCACATTTACACTGACACAGGATATTTTGATGTGAGTCTGAGGGTTTGGGATCGTGGTTGCCCAAATGATACTGTTTCTACTCAACTTATAAGAGTTCTGCCTCCAAAAGCAGGTTTTTCCTTTGCAATTAATTGTACATCACCTTATACAATTGCTTTTACTGATCTATCTGAAGGTGCGATCAATTATTTCTGGGATTTCGGGGACCTAAGCACAAGCACTCAATCTAATCCAATACATACCTATGCTGATACTGGATTATTTACAGTCACTCAAATAGTTGAAAATCCAACCTATGGTTGTACAGACACCTTTAGAAGAAATGTATACATAGCAGATATTCAGGCGCAATTCAACGCTAATCCAACCGCAGGTTGTAAACCCTTGAATGTGAACTTCACGAATAACTCACAGCAAGGGGTATCATTCCTATGGATTTACGGAGATGGTAATACTGACACGACCATTAATGCATCTAACATTTACGTGGACACGGGCTTTTACAATGTTACCTTAATCGCTACTGACGCAAATGGCTGCTCAGACACATTTACTCAAAACAACCTGATAAATGCCTACGGACCAATTGCTGAATTCTCAAGTCCTGATCTGGCAGGTTGTATTCCCTATACTTCTCAATTTACAGATCAAAGTGCAGCATATTTATCTCCAATCGTTTCCTGGAACTGGGATTTCGGGAATGGTACAGGATCCAATCTTCAAAACCCTTCAGTAACCTATAATGTACAGTCTCGAAAAACAGTGAGACTCATCGTTACCGATGCCAATGGCTGTTTTGACACTATGGAGAAGGTCAATTACGTCTTCCCTACCAACCCGGTTGCTGACTTTAGAGCAGATACAAATGATTGCCCAGGTCAGAACGTCCAGTTTACAAGCATCTCTTTTGGTGCAAGTCTTACTTATCTCTGGAACTTCGGTGATGGGGGAACCTCTGTTTTGAGGAATCCTGCACATAGCTACCTCTCAGACTCAAGCTATGATGTTAAACTCGTTGTCACTGATATTAATGGATGTAAGGACTCAATTACCAAACTCGATTACATCACTATAACGAGCCCTTCGGCTGGTTTTACAACTTCAAACACTACGTCTACATGCCCTCCTTTCCTGGTCATCTTCACAGACACATCCACGGGATTCCCTGTTTCATGGCAGTGGGATTTTGGTGATGGTGGTACCTCCAGAGCCAGAAACCCTTTTCATGTTTACCAAACTGCGGGTAACTATGATGTCAGATTGATAGTGACATCTCAGTTTGGTTGTGTTGATACTATTATAAAAGAGAATCTCATTAGGATTGATGGTCCAAGTGGGAGTTTTACCTTCGATACTACTTTTGGTTGCCAGGGTCAGCAAGTTAATTTTACTGCCCAACTTAAAAACACGAGGACGATAATCTGGGGCTTTGGTGATGGAAAAACAATTGTAGGTCAAAGTCAGAGATCTCACATTTATGAAGACCCGGGTACATTTTGGCCTACCCTTACAATTCAGGATTCCCTTGGCTGTGTAGTATTCATTCAGTCCGATGATTCAATCCTGATTGATGTGATACCAAGCACAGAGCTACCTAACGATACAGTGGTCTGCCAGGGAAACGATGTTTTCCTTGACTCCAAAGTTCTTCAGGCATCATCATTTCAGTGGAATCCTACTGCAGATCTGGTGTGTCCAACCTGCCCAGCTACCCTTTCAACTACAAGGGTTAGTCGCACTTACTCGTTCACTGCTTCATCATTATATGGCTGCACAGCTTCCGATACCATCAATATTGATATCGATACCATAATCCTTCCTGAGGTTTTAAGTGATTTTGTGATCTGTCCAGGTGAAGAGGTGATCTTAAATGAGAATGGAGAGATTTTATCATTTGACCTGTGGAATCCTAAGAACTTTTGGTCTCCTGAACTCTATATGGATGATAGTACTCTTATCACCCCTACAGTTAATCCACTTGATACTATTACATATAGACTGACCGCATTCCCCAAAAAGAACTGTCTTACAGGAAGCGGAAATTTCGCGAGTGTCAGTCGAAATGTGGTCACCTTCAACCCAATAGATAAAGTAGAGGCTACTACCATTCCTGACACTTATGTTTGTCCGGATGACTCTGTTCTTCTAAGCTCACAAGTGATTGCTGCTTCTTATTTAGGCTACACGGTCCGATGGTACCCCATTTACGCAGTCGACAGACCGCAAAAGCTTTCACCTTACGCAATCCCGCCGGGAACGACAGATTACAGATTGATCGTAAGCAGTGGTACCTGTGAACCCGATACTGCCAGAGTAAACATTGAGATGAAAACCCGACCTTTTGTAGATGCCGGGCCGGATCAGACGACCATCGCTGGTGCACCAATTGATCTAAATGCAAATGGAGCTAATGATCTTAGCTATCAATGGACTCCTTCGGATAGCATGTTTTGCGACACTTGTTACTCAACTACTCTAACCCCATTTACTTCTGGAATGTACTACGTCAGAGTAGTTGATGAGTTTGGCTGTAGAAATGTTGACTCCATGTATGTCTACGTAAGCTCTAGTTGCGGGGAGGATGGAATGTTTGTACCATCAGCTTTCAGCCCAAATGGAGATGGCAGTAACGATGTATTCAGAATAAGAAGTCTGGGAATACAGGAGATCGATTACTTCCGTGTCTTCAACCGTTGGGGAGATCTCGTTTTCGAGACCAATGATATTAATACCGGCTGGGATGGAAGCAGAGGAACAGAGTTCTATAATGCCGGAGTCTACGTCTTCGCAATCCGTGCGATCTGCCCTGATGGCACCCTCAGCGACCTTACGGGAAATGTCACTTTGATCAGGTAGATCATTTTTATCCAAAGCCCTTGTCAGCTCTATTAATTGTCCTATTTTTGCGGTCATTTTAGCAAACCCGAATTAGAAGTAATATTCCTACATGGAGAATTTGATTTACATCCTACCAATCTTCGGCCTTATCGGGCTGGTTTATATGGCTGTTCTTAGCGGCTGGGTAAAAAAGCAAGGAACCGGTACAGACCGGATGAAAGAGATCTCGAAATACATTGCAGAAGGAGCATTGGCATTTTTGAATGCTGAGTACAGAATCCTTGCAATTTTCGTAGTTGTAGCTGGAGCTCTCCTTGGAGCTATTTCAGCAATGGTTGAAACCACTCACTGGTTTATCGTTATAGCATTCGTTATTGGAGCAGTATTCTCAGCACTAGCTGGAAACGTTGGAATGAGAATCGCTACCGCTGCAAATGTTCGTACAACGGAAGCAGCCAGAACTTCAATCGCAAAAGCCCTAAAAGTTTCATTCAGCGGTGGTACCGTAATGGGACTTGGTGTTGCCGGTTTAGCAGTTTTTGGACTTAGTTTACTATTCGCACTTCTTGCAAAGATGTTCATGACCGGTTCCTCTGATGTTGGGGTATTCGTAAGTGAAATGACCATCGTTCTTGAAGCACTTGCTGGATTCTCACTTGGAGCAGAGTCAATCGCACTTTTCGCCCGTGTTGGTGGAGGTATCTACACCAAAGCTGCCGATGTTGGAGCTGACCTTGTAGGTAAAGTTGAAGCAGGTATTCCAGAAGATGATCCTCGTAACCCTGCAACAATTGCTGATAATGTTGGTGACAACGTTGGTGATGTTGCCGGAATGGGAGCAGATCTTTTCGGTTCTTATGTAGCAACTGTTCTTGCAGCAATGGTTCTTGGAAATTATGTGATCCGCGATATGGGGGAAATTCCAGACGGTTTCGGAGGAATGGGTCCTATCCTACTTCCTGTTTTGATCGCCGGATTGGGAATCATCTTCTCTATCATTGGAACATGGTTGATCCGCATCAGCGATGAAAATGCTAAAGAACCACAAGTTCAGGGAGCACTTAACCGTGGAAACTGGGCTTCAATCATCCTTACAGCAATCGCTTCTTTCTTTGTGATCAAGTGGATGTTGCCTGAAACAATGAGCATGGAGTTCTTCGGTGAGGGAATGAAAGATATCCCTAGCATGAATGTATTCTACTCGGTTCTTGTAGGTCTGGCCGTTGGAGGTTTGATCTCTTACTTCACTGAATACTACACTGGTCTTGGTAAGAAGCCCGTAGTTGATATCGTACAAAACTCAAGCACTGGTGCTGCTACAAATATCATCGCCGGACTATCAGTTGGTATGATCTCTACTTTCCTTCCAATCATCCTTTTCGCAGGCGCGATCTGGGGAGCTTATGCTCTTGCAGGATTCTACGGAGTTGCGATCGCAGCTTCTGGTATGATGGCTACAACAGCTATGCAGCTTGCTATTGATGCATTTGGACCAATCGCTGATAATGCGGGTGGTATTGCTGAAATGAGTGAGCTTCCAGAGGAAGTAAGAACTCGTACAGATATCCTTGATTCAGTTGGTAACACAACTGCTGCAATCGGAAAAGGATTCGCTATTGCCTCTGCTGCTCTTACAGCTCTTGCTCTTTTTGCAGCATATGTAACATTCACGGAGATCGAAGGGATCAACATTTTTAAAGCGCCTGTTCTTGCAGCCCTTTTCGTTGGAGGAATGGTGCCGGTTGTTTTCTCAGCACTTGCAATGAAATCAGTTGGTAAGGCAGCTATGGAAATGGTGAAAGAAGTTCGTCGCCAGTTCAAAGAGATCCCAGGTATCATGGAAGGTACAGGTACACCTGAGTACGGAAAATGTGTTGACATTTCAACTCAGGCGGCATTGAGAGAAATGATGCTTCCTGGTGCTATTACTATCCTTTTCCCATTGATCATTGGATTTGGTTCTGGTCTTCTAACAGGTGATTGGATGCTTGCCGCTGAGATCCTTGGGGGATATATGGCAGGTGTATGTGTGAGTGGTGTTCTTTGGGCGATCTTCCAAAACAATGCCGGTGGTGCATGGGATAACGCTAAGAAGTCTTTCGAAGCTGGAATTGAGATCGACGGTAAAATGACTTACAAAGGTTCTGATGCTCACAAAGCAGCAGTAACTGGTGATACAGTTGGAGATCCATTCAAGGATACTTCAGGACCATCGATGAATATCCTTATCAAATTGACCTGTCTTGTAGGTTTGGTTATCGCTCCATTGCTAGCTGATCTTGCCGGAAACGGACATAGCACTGCTACTGAAGAAGAAGCAGCGGTTGAAGAAGTGATCGAGCTTGAATCGAATAACGCTGAATAAGGTCTAAGAAAACAGATACAAAGCCGGGCTCAACAGTCCGGCTTTTTTTGTGCCCGTTCATTTATTTCCAGGCAATTTTATTCGGGCTTGACTCTAGCTTTCCGCCGTGAGGTGGCTTTTCATTATTCTAATATCGGTTCCCGTTTACTCCTGGAGTCAAGGCAGAATCATCAACATTCAGGATGAGCTGATCGCTTATGTATCAAACCCTGCTCTCTTTCTCAAAAAAGATGGCTTCCATATTTCGGCCTACGGCCGGATGGATCATAATCTCTCAGGAATTTTTCAGACCGGAATCGCGCCTTCATATCAACTCTCAAATCACAGATTATCTATAAACTACTCTTGCAGTGGATCTACCCTTTTTCTCAGATCTGATATTGGATTGACCTATGGCTTAAAGATTGCAGGGCAGAATTCCATTGGAATAAATCTGGGAGTTCAAATTCAACCAAATTCAGAAGCACAAGCCAAAATTCTCCCCAGACTTGGGATTGCTGCTGTTCTGAGGATCTCTGAAAATTGGCAAATGGCATTCCTAGCCAATCAACTAATTCCCAGTAAGAGAGGTGAAGCAGGAAGCATTGCAATTCCCATGTCCTATTACATTGGAATCAGGTACAAACCAAAAGATGATATCTCCCTAAGTTTTCAGATCAGCTATCACGAGTTTTACCTGCTCTCGCTCTTAATAGATCTTAGTTATCAGATCAACCCCTCCTTTCGCCTTTCAGGCGGATTGGATACTGCCACGAGACAGCCAAATTTGCGTTTGGTTCTAATTCAAAAAGATCTCAGCATTTGTCTCTCGCTGTTCTACCATTACCAATTGGGACTCTCACCTGAATTAGCTGTCCAATGGTGAGAATTATTTTCATTTTCTCTCTCAGCTTTTGCTTTGTGGTTTCTTCAATAGCTCAGGAATTTTGGTCAGATCCAGAGCGCATTGTAGATCCAGAGCACTATGCCGAAAATCAGGCCATCCTCTCCCAATTACCTGAATTGAATATTCCATTGCAGGAACTACCATTAGAGTTCTGGGAGAATCTGGAAGGGCTAGATAGATCAGATGCCTTCGCTATAAAAACTTTCATTGACTCAAGCACTCAGATGAAAAGCATTTGGGAGCTGATCTGCACACCCGATCTAGATGAGAGGAAACTTTATCCGCACATTCCTTTACTGAGCAGCTTTTCTCTCAAACCTGTAGATAAAAAATGGAAGCTCAAGAATGCATTGAAATGGGCAAAACAGGAATTAGTAATTCGAATTGAATGGGACCCAGATCGCGAGATCACCGCGATCGAACTTGACAGCATGAGAAGTCTGAAAGTGAGTCCGGTCAAGTTCTATACGCGTTATCGCTTTTACTCTGTTGGTAGGCTTTCAGCCGGATTGGTGCTTGAAACAGATCCGGGCGAAGCCCTCCCCTTTCAAAAAAACCAGGCCTGGATAGATTTTGTGGCCGGACACATAGCGATTGAAAACCTCGGAATTCTAAAACAATTGATCATAGGTGATTACCGAATTCTATGGGGTAATGGCTTATGGTCCTGGACAGGATTTGGAATAGGGAAAGGTGTGCCGGTTTGTAATCTAATTCCTCATGCCAGCATCCTCAAACCCTATACTTCGAGCAATGAGTATAGCTTTTATCGAGGCCTTTCCGCCCGATTTCAATTCAAGAGTGCTCAATTTATTCCATTCCTTTCACATCGCAATTTTGATGCATCAGTTGACACCATTGGGGAAAATCGATTTCAATCTATTCGTCAGGATGGAATACATAACTCAGCAGGAACACTTGCCAGAAAAAAGCAACTCCAGGCCTCAATGGCAGGAATTGTTTTTAAGTATGGTAAAAGAAGTTGGGAGATCGGCACTTTAATTCAAGGGAGTTTTCTGAGCGCAAATAGACAAAACCTCGCTTCAAACTTCTATCAGAGTCGCGATTGGACTGGCTCCTGGATTGGAACCATATCACAAACATTCAAGATCTATGGAAAACACAGCAGCTTCTTTTCAGAACTAGTTTTTCTTAATAATGGAGCGCATTCATTTTCCGCTTCGCTAAGCTGGAAGGCGGCCCCCCAAATTGAAATAGCAACAGCCATCCGCAGCGCGAGCACGAACTACTTCTCTTTTTTCCCTAATGGACCATTCGCCGATAGCAAAGGACGAAATGAAAAGGGCATTCATCTGGCAATGAGATTTACTCCAATCGGAAATCTCAATCTTCAGGCCTATGCTGATATCTATACTTCAAACTGGTTAGCTTATCGGGAAGACCGCCCCATTTCCAACCTCGATTTCTTTCTTCAGGCAGATTATGTAATAAACAGGACGGTAAGGATCAGTTCGAGATTTCGGAGAAAAGTGAAGATGCAGAACCTTAGTTCTGCCCTTGCATTACCTGAGGTTCTTTCCAATGAATTGACTCAGCTTCGCTTTAGCTGTTCCTTTCCCCTTTCCGCATCTTTACAATCAAGCTCAAAGATCGAATGGTCATGGGCAGATTCAAGAGGTCTCTTCATTTCTCAGGATCTTATCTGGAAGGCTCCTCAAGTAATATCTCTTGTATTGAGATGGTCCATCTATCAAATTGAATCTTACAATGCCAGAATCTACGCTTATGAGCACACCCCTCTTTACATGTTTGGCTTGCCTTCATTCTCAGGAATAGGGAATAGGATTTACACCATGCTGAAACTGAAAATTGGAAGGAACTTTCAGTCCTGGATAAAAGCTGCCTGCACCCTTCAAAAATCCGGCGAAGCCGAAGTTTTCTCCAATATGGATAGCCTGTGGGAGTTTGACTTTCAGATCAGATTTAGTTTTTAGTCAGTATGGGCAAACATTTGATTCCTCATGCTTGATATTCTGTTAATTTTGTGGCTTCTATGGAGTACCGCAATTTCTGCATCATTGCACATATCGATCACGGGAAAAGCACCCTGGCAGATCGACTGCTTGATGCCACAAATACAATAACCCAGCGTGATAAGATGGATCAGGTCCTGGATGACATGGACCTTGAGCGAGAAAGGGGAATCACAATTAAGAGTCACGCTATTCAAATGGACTTCCCATTCAATGGGAAAGACTATGTTCTGAACCTGATCGACACCCCGGGTCACGTTGACTTCTCTTATGAGGTGAGTAGAGCTATTGCCGCCTGTGAAGGTGCACTTCTGCTTGTAGATGCCACTCAGGGAATTCAGGCCCAAACGATCTCTAATCTCTATCTGGCGCTTGAGCACGATCTCGAGATCATTCCAGTGGTAAACAAGATCGATATGGATGGAGCCATGATCGATGAAGTCGCTGATCAGATCATCGACCTCATCGGTTGTGAACGTGAGGATATCATTCCTGCCAGTGGAAAGACCGGTGAGGGAGTAGATAAGGTTCTTGAAGCGATCATTGATAGAGTTCCGGCGGCAAAGATGGATAAGGAAAAGCCTTTGAAAGCTTTGGTCTTCGACTCAATGTTCAATCAATATCGTGGTGTAATTGCCTATTTCCGTGTATTTGAAGGCGAGTTGAATAAAGGTGACGAGATCAAATTCGTCAACACCGGCCGCACCTATTATGCAGAAGAGATCGGAGTCTTAAGACTTGAGCAGGAACCGAAGAAAAAGCTCTCCGCAGGAGATGTAGGATACATCGTAACTGGAGTCAAAACTAATTCTGAGATCAAAGTAGGTGATACCATCACCCATAAAGCTCAGCCTTGTGAAGAGGCAATTCAGGGATTTGAGGATGTGAAACCTATGGTATTCGCAGGGATCTATCCAATCGATTCTGATGACTTTGAGGATCTCCGCGACAGCCTTGAAAAACTCCAGTTGAACGATGCAAGTTTGGTTTATGAGCCAGAGACTTCCATTGCTCTTGGCTTTGGATTTCGCTGTGGATTCCTTGGAATGCTTCACCTGGAGATCATCCAGGAAAGACTTGAAAGAGAATACGACCAGTCGGTTATCACAACAGTACCTCAGGTAACCTACTTCGCTTACACAACTTCAGATGAAAAACTAACGATCCATAACCCATCGGATCTGCCAGAGCCAACTTATATCAAGTATCTGGAGGAGCCATGGATCAAGGCACAGATCATTACCAAGCCCGATTATGTGGGTTCGATCATGGGATTGTGCATAGAGAAACGAGGGGAGTTAAAGAATCAGGTTTACCTGTCTACTTCCAGAGTTGAGCTGACCTTTGAGATGCCTTTGGCAGAGATCGTCTTTGACTTCTATGATAAGCTAAAGTCGATCTCAAAAGGATATGCATCATTCGACTACTACCCTATCGATTTTCGACGCGGTGAACTGGTCAAGCTCGATATAAAACTGAATGGTGAGAATGTGGATGCGCTTTCGAGTATGATCCACAGAGATAAGGCATATGAATTCGGTCGCAGGCTTTGTGAGAAGCTGAAAGAATTAATACCGAAGCAGCAGTTTGTGATTGCTATCCAGGCAGCTATCGGAGCCAAGATCATTGCAAGGGAGACCATCTCTGCCCTGAGAAAAGATGTTACCGCAAAATGTTATGGTGGTGATATCACTCGTAAAAGAAAGCTTCTTGAAAAGCAGAAGAAAGGAAAAAAGAAAATGCGCCAATTTGGTAAGGTAGAAGTGCCTCAACAAGCCTTCCTTGCTGTTCTAAAACTCAATGACTAAAAACCATTTATGCAACTGATCGACGGAAACGCAACAGCCAAAACCATTAAATCTGAAATTAAAACAGAAGTAGATTCAATTCTTGCAAATGGTGGAAAGGCTCCGCATCTGGTAGCAGTTTTAGTTGGGAATGATGGTGCATCTGAATCTTATGTTGGATTTAAAGTTAAAGACTGTGCCGAGGTTGGATTTAAATCAACACTTCTTCGATTTGAGGAGAGTATTTCAGAGGAAGATCTGATCGCTGAAATTAAAAAACTCAACTCCGATCCTGATGTTGATGGGTATATCGTTCAGCTTCCACTCCCAAAGCACATCAATACTGACAATATTCTTTTAGAGGTACAGCCGGAAAAAGATGTAGATGGTTTTCATCCGCAAAATGTAGGTCGGATGACTCTTGGTCTACCCTGTTATCTGCCTGCTACTCCAAATGGTATCATGGAGCTTTTAAAGCGATATGAGATCGATACCGTTGGAAAGAACTGCGTGATCATCGGAAGATCAAATATCGTAGGAAGACCAATGAGCATTTTGATGTCGAGTAAAGGGAATCCAGGTGATTCAACCGTTACGGTTTGCCATCGTCACACAAAAAACCTTGAAGAGATCACTCGTTCTGCCGATATTTTAATTGCTGCAGTTGGAAATCCATTATCCATTCAGGAGCATATGGTAAAAGAAGGCGCCGTTGTAATAGATGTAGGAACAACGAGAGTCGAAGACCCAACGGCTAAGAGAGGATGGCGCTTAAAGGGCGATGTAGATTTTGAATCAGTTAGTCCAAAGTGTAGCTGGATCACTCCTGTCCCTGGTGGAGTTGGGCCAATGACTCGTGTTGCATTGTTAATGAACACGCTTAAGGCTGCAAAAGGAGAAATTTATGGCTAAATGGTTGATGGCCCTTATGGCAATTACCTTGTTCATCGCCTGTGATCAGGAAGAACAACAAGGAGATACCCAATCCCCTTCAGAATTATTTACTGAACTCAATTCAACATCTGAGATCTCTATCGACAGGCAGGATGGAGTTTGGCTAGTTAAAAGAAATGTAACCGACTATAGGTTCATTCCCAATATCAGCGAAGCTGACACCACTCCAATGATCCTGAAAATTCAGGAGTTCGAAAATACGGTTGATGGAGAATCAATAGAATCCGGATTTACTGTTACAGGTCAGATATGGAAAGGAGAAGGATTTGAAAAAGAGTCCTGGAAGATCTCACGTGCAAGTAAGGAATTCGACCAGAAAATGGGTTGGGTTGAGTTTATGGAGAACGGCCACATGATCGGGAACGAATATGGTGACGCTACTTACTTTCTATATGACCTGAAAACGGGAAAGCCACTGATCGACTTCACTTATGATCGTCTTACGATAAATGTGATGTCGGATCCTAAAGACTATCGCTTACTTACTTACAGTTCCAGACTCACTGCAGGAGAAACTCAAAATAGGTTTCAGGCAGATTCTATGTTAGTGGGACTTGTTAGATATTCCGGGGCAGATGGTATCATTGATGAATTAGAAATTAGATTAAAAGACATTAGGAACTTTAACCTGGTACCTCCATACACTCCGCAACTCGAGTTGAAATCATCAGCTGAAAATGCCCAGCTAATGAATTACAATAAGTCTATTCTTCTTTGGCCAAATGCATCTGGTCAAATGGTCTTCTCAGATTACGCCATTAAGCTCACTTATTTTATTGGGCAGACTTATCGAGAGGTTCAAATGGTGATTCCAGTTAACAGAGATCAGATCAATGTCAATGACATTATCTTTGATGATGCACTATTCGAACTGGTTCTAATAACAGAGTGAGTCAAACACTACAAATAGATGTAAACCTTGAGCTTCCGGTAATGGAGCAGTTCCTAACTATTCAAGGTGAAGGAGCCTTTACCGGCTCCGCTGCATACTTCATTCGTTTAGGTGGATGCGATGTAGGCTGCACCTGGTGCGATGTCAAGGAATCATGGCCTGCTGATGCGCATCCAATTCTAAAGATTTCTGATCTGGTTTCTGCGGCAAAGAATTCAGGCGCGGAAATTGTAGTTATTACCGGCGGAGAGCCTTTAATGTATGATCTCAGTTCCTTCACATCACAGCTAAAAGCTGCGGGACTTAGAACACATGTTGAAACCTCAGGTACGACTCCTTTTACTGGTATTTGGGATTGGATCTGTTTCTCTCCAAAAAGATTTAAAAAGCCATTAGAAGATTACTATGAATCGGCTCAGGAACTAAAAGTGGTTATCAACCATCGAAACGATTTCCGCTGGGCTGAATCACATGCAAATAAGGTATCTTCCAATTGCGAACTTTTCCTTCAACCGGAGTGGGATCAAGCAAATGAGATCCTTCCGCTGATCATAGAATATGTTAAAGAGAATCCTGCCTGGCGCATTTCACTTCAAACCCACAAGTATTTACAGATTCCTTAGTCTGTTAATGATCCTTTGCTTTGTTTCCTGTTCGACAGGCGTTAATGCACAAAGCGGAAAAGTCACAAAAAAAGCAGAGAAACTTCGAGAAGAGGGTTTAGCTGCCATAAAGAATGGAGACCTATATGGAGCTGTAACTGCATTCGAATTGGCTTTAGAGGAATCTCCGAATTATACTGAGGTCTTATACGATCTTGGCTTAATTGAAATGGATTATATGATTCCTCCAAATCATTCAAAAGCTGCCGATCTTCTCGAGCGTGCTTACCAATCCAATCCCGAATACAAGAAATCTCTCCCTTTCACTGTGGGAAAAGCTTACTTCCTGGATATGCAATACGAGAAAGCGAGGGAGATGCTGGATATAATGCTATCGGATACCGAGTTTGACGGAAGACTACGAGATGAAGCAGAACTGATCAGTAAAAGCATTGATTTTGCAAAGGATGCGGTTGCCAATCCAGTTCCATTTAATCCCGTGAATCTTGGAAAGAATGTGAATTCTCCATATACGGAGATGTTCCCCGCTTTGACGGCAGATGATCAGATGATCTTCTTTACCAGAAGCGATTTTGGTGTTGGCGGAACAGAGGATATCTGGTTCTCTTACCGAGATGATGCTGGTGATCCATGGGAAAAGTCCATTAACCTTGGTTCACCCATCAATCAATCAAGACAAAACGAAGGAGCACACTGTATCTCCCCAGATGGGAAGTTCCTCTTTTTCACTATTTGTGGAAGCCCAAATAGTATGAATGGCAGTTGCGACATATTCTATTCAACTCTTAAAAATGGATTCTGGTCAGCGCCAAAGAATTGCGGCCCAAGCATCAATACTGGAGCATGGGAATCTCAACCATCGCTATCTGCTGATTCTAAGGCTCTCTACTTTGTAAGTAATCGAAAAGGCGGACAGGGTGAGAGTGACATTTATGTCTCCTACGTAGAAGATGGCTGGTTTACAGATCCTATCAATTTAGGCCCAACCATTAACACTCCTTATGATGAGGAGCGTCCGCAGTTTCACACTGATAATCAAACACTTTACTTCAGTTCAAAAGGACATGTAGGGATGGGTGGATTTGACTTATACGTGAGTCGGAAGAATGGTGATCAGGGCTGGTCAGAGCCTCAAAATCTTGGCTACCCAATTAATACACCAGGCTTTGAGAATGCGATCTTCGTAAACAATAGTGGAGAGCTCGCACTTCTTGCAAGTGAAAGAGAAGGCGGCTATGGTCAAACAGATATTTATGAATTTGAGATGCCTGCAGCTTTTCGCCCCCTTGAAGTAACCTATATCAAAGGGATGGTTTACGATGAAGAAACCAAGGAAACTCTAAAAGCAAATGTTCAGGTTATAGACCTTGAAACCGGTGAGGTCTACGTAAGTACAGTTTCTGATGATCAAACAGGATTCCTACTTACTATTCCTACAGGTAAAGACTATGCTTATAATGTAAATAAGGACGGTTATCTGTTCTATTCAAGAAACTTCGACTACTCAGAAAGCAGCCCAGGAGATCCAATCGTAGAAGAGATCCCTCTTAGCCCCATCAAATCTGGTGAAGTGGCAGTTCTAAGAAATGTGTTCTTTGAAACAGGCTCTTTTGAATTGCTTCCAGCATCTCAGGTGGAGCTGAATAAACTGGTCGAGCTCCTTGAAAAGAACCCAGATATCAGAATTGAAATCGGGGGACACACTGATGATGTAGGAGATGAAGCTGATAATCAGCTCCTTTCCGAAAATCGTGCAAAATCAGTGACTGAATATCTAACAGAGAATGGGATATCAGCCGATAGGCTGGAATTCAAAGGTTATGGCGAGACCGATCCAATAGCAGATAACGCAACTGAAGAAGGTAGAGCCTTAAACAGACGCACTCAATTCAAGGTCCTGGACTAGTATCGTTTCCACGTATTCCAGAATTCTGTAATTTCAAAGCATAAGCCTAAGCTTTGAATAAACCCCTATACCTCCTATTACTTTCGATCTTACTCACCTTGGGTCTCCCAATGCTCTCATTTGCACAGGAAGAAGAAGTAGCTGTATCAGACACTACAGAACCCGAGTTAGCAGATCTCAATCTCTCTAAGGTTACCAAAGAGCTGGAGCTTACTTCTCTTTGGATAAAGAATGAGTTTAAACCAGTGCTTAGGCAGCCTTTACTTGCCTCTGCTGAAAGACAGATCAGCAATTGGGACAGATCTACAAAATATTTAGCCCTATTAAGTGACTCACTGATAAGGCAGAAACTCCCAATAATTCACTTGTCATCCAACTATAGCAAGTGGAGTCTGATATCTAAGAAATTTGAAGATCTGAAGACTGATCTTGAGGAATATACTTTTGAGATTGACAGTATGATGAGTCTTCTCAACATGCAAAAGGAGACCTTCACTGAAGCGAAAGATTTTACAGCAAAGGACACAATATATAAGGAGACTAATGCGCGTATTAGTAAACTGCTGCTAGATATTGATACTCTAAAACTGGAATTTCGAGACAGCTTAAATCTTGGTTTATCTCTTACAAGTCAACTAGGGGATATTGAAAATCTCACTCAGGATTATATTCTCAAGCTCGACAGTTTTCAATCCAATTATCACAAGAAACTTGTAACAACCAAATATCCAGCAATCTGGGAGCTTAAGGTCTCTGGATTCTACTATAAGAAAGGGTTCTCACCAAAACTATGGCTAAAACTCGCAAAAGAAGATTTCGCTCTTTATTATCAGGCTAACAAAGGTCGGGCTCATACTGTCCTTTTCATTTTCATCTTCTTCCTCGGTCTTATCATATGGATGAGATTCAGGATTGAAAAAATGGATGGGCTTAACAGCGAGGAGATGTACATGAGTCGTTTTGTTGTGCGGCGTCCCTTCATCTCTGCTCTCATGATGATGCTTACTTTTCAAAGCATCATTTTACCAGATAAGCCCGATGCTATCAGTTTAATGCTAGTCGTTCTTTGGATCATTCCAGTGATCTACATTATCCATGGGATAGTTATGAAAGAGCTACGATGGTTCGTTCTTCTTATCGCTGCTCTTTGGATAATGGCTACCTGGGAAAGATTAGTTCTGAGTCCGGATGGGTCTACCCGATACATCAACATGTTATTATCGATAACAGTGATCTTTTGCATGTACTGGTTCGCAAGAAATAAGGACAATTTAAAAGATCATTCAGGGAGTCA
>CAXDOZ010000010.1:0-40921 GCA_963991145.1 uncultured Chitinophagales bacterium
AGCGAGGGCTCTCCATCTACCTTCTACCTGATACCACAAATAGAAAAACCCCATCCCGATGGTTCGAGACAGGGTTTCCTGCGTTTTAGAGCTTAAGGTTGTAATTATGAGCAGCCCATGCTTGTTCCACAATTCAAGCACTTATAGCAGGTACCATTTCTGACGGTAATGTGACCGCAAGTGGTACATGCAGGCGCATCGCCCATCATATCACTTAACTGTTGTTGACTTTGATCTGTTCCAACATCAACTTGCTTTACTTCAAACTTCAAACCGCTTGTAGAAGACCCATTTGAATCAGTTGAAGTGACCTTAGCAGTAACTGTTTTTGTTACTTCGGTTTTAGTTACCGGTTTTTTTTTAAGCTCAGGTGCTATTGTTCCAGTGTCAGCATCAAGATCCATTGGGTCTTTTCCGCGCTCTACGATCTCCTCCGGAGAAACGTGAACCAGGTCAGTTCTGCCCAGATATTCAAATGCTAGCAATCTGAAGATGTAATCAACGATTGAAGATGCATTCTTGATATTCGGGTGATCTACACGTCCACTTGGCTCAAAGCGAGAGAAAGTAAACTTGTTCACGAACTCCTCCAAAGGAACACCATACTGAAGTCCGATAGAGATCGCAATTGCAAAACAGTTCATCAATGAGCGAACAGTTGCTCCCTCTTTGTGCATGTCTACGAAGATCTCACCCAAAGTGCCATCATTGTATTCACCGGTGCGAACGAAAACTGTTTGTCCGCCAACTTTGGCTTTCTGAGTGAATCCTTTACGCTTATGCGGTAGACGCTTTCTTTCAACGATTCTTGAAAGCTGACGCTTGAAAGTTGTATCAGTAGATTCGATCATCAGCTTTCTAGCTGCCTCAAGAACCTGCTCAGGAGTTAGTTCGCTGAACACTTCTTCCGGATCGATTGCCTTCTTCACTTCTTCGATCACTTCTGCATTGTCAAGCTCTTCGTCTTTATCCTCGTCTTTCTCTTTCGACAATGGCTGACTGCTCTTAGAGCCGTCGCGATAAAGTGCATTTGCTTTCAATCCAAGCTCCCAGCTTAGGCGGTAACAATCCTGAATCTCTTCAACTGTTGCCTCATTTGGAAGGTTGATCGTTTTAGAGATCGCTCCGGAGATGAATGGCTGAGTTGCCGCCATCATCTTAATGTGACCGTGCGGGTGGATGTAACGCTGACCGTTCTTACCACACTTGTTTGCGCAATCGAAAATTGAGTAGTGCTCATCTTTTAGGAAAGGCGCTCCTTCAATTGTTCCGGTACCACAAACAAACTCATTTGCTTCTTCGATCTCAGCATTGCTGTATCCAAGTGCTTTAAGCATGTTAAAGCCTGGGTTGTTGTATTGCTCAGCCTCAAAGCCCAGCTTCTTCATCGTAGCCTCACCAAGAGTGAAGACATTGAATACAAAGCTGATGTCAAAGGCAGATCCTAATTGATTTGAGATCTTCTCAATATCTGCATCACTAAATCCTTTCGCCTTAAGCGTGTTAAGGTTGATGTTTGGACAGTTCTCCAATGAAGCATGACCTTTCGCATAATTTACGATCGCGTCTACTTCATGATTTTGATAACCGAGATTCTCTAGAGCAATTGGGATTGACTGGTTGATGATCTTGAAGTAACCACCACCAGATAGCTTCTTGAACTTCACAAGTGCGAAGTCAGGCTCAACACCGGTAGTATCACAATCCATTACAAGACCGATGGTACCTGTTGGAGCGATAACCGTAGCCTGAGCATTTCTGTATCCGTGCTCTTCTCCAAGTCTAACTGCTTCGTCCCATGCGTTACATGCAGACTCTAGCAAATAGTCAGGACAATGCTTTGGATCAATTCCCTGAGGCTTGATCTCAATGCCTTCGTAAGTTTCTGAATCGGCATTGTAAGCAGCGTAGCGGTGATTTCTCATCACTCGAAGCATATGCTCTTTGTTCCTTTCATAACCAGGGAATGCCCCTTGAACTGCTGCCATTTCAGCTGAAGTTCTGTAAGCAACACCCGTCATGATCGCAGCAATTGATCCTCCGATTGCGCGTCCTTTATCACTATCATAAGGAATACCGCTTACCATAAGCATTGAGCCAAGATTAGCGAAGCCTAGTCCTAATGTTCTGTAGTCGTATGAAAGTTGGGCAACTTCTTTTGATGGGAATTGAGCCATCAAAACTGAGATCTCAAGTACAGTTGTCCAAAGACGGCACATGTGCTCGAATCCTTTCACATCGAAAACCAAAGTCTCGTCATTGAAAAGCTGACGAAGGTTGATCGATGCAAGGTTACAGGCAGTGTCATCAAGGAACATGTATTCTGAACATGGGTTTGATGCATTGATTCTTCCATCAGCAGGGCAGGTGTGCCATTCATTGATCGTAGAATCATACTGAACACCTGGGTCAGCACAACGCCATGCAGCATATGCGATATCACCCCAAAGTTTTTCAGCATTAATGGTATTGAAAACCTCTCCGTTTGTTCTTCCGATCAATTCCCATTCGCCACTGCGATCAAGAGTGTGGAAGAACTCATTTGGAATACGTACTGAGTTATTTGAATTCTGACCTGATACTGTTCTGTACGCTTCACCTTCATAGTGGCTATCGTATCCTGCAGCGATAAGGGCAGCTACTTTTTCTTCTTCTTTAACTTTCCAGTTCACGAAACCTTCGATCTCTGGGTGATCAAGGTCAAGACATACCATTTTTGCAGCACGACGTGTAGTACCACCTGATTTGATCGCACCTGCAGCGCTGTCACCGATCTTTAGGAAAGACATCAATCCTGAAGAAGTTCCTCCACCTGATAGTTTTTCTCCTTCTCCACGAATAGCTGAGAAGTTTGTTCCTACACCTGAACCGTATTTGAAGATTCTTGCTTCACGAGTCCAAAGGTCCATGATACCACCTTCGTTAACCAGATCATCCGCAACTGAAAGGATGAAACAGGCGTGTGGCTGAGGACGCTCATAAGCAGAAGTTGATTTGCGAAGTTTTCCTGTGGTTGGATCTACGTAGTGGTGACCCTGAGGCTTACCAGTAATTCCATATGCCCAGTGAAGTCCGGTATTGAACCACTGCGGAGAGTTTGGCGCAGCATACTGTCCGGTAATGGCATATGCTAACTCATCGTAAAATACCTGAGCATCTTTCTTGGTAGCAAAGTATCCGTACTCCTCTCCCCAATGTCTCCAACATCCGGCCAGGCGGTGAGCAACCTGCTTGATCGAATTCTCAGATCCAAGGCTTCCATCTTCTTGAGGAACCCCGGCTTTACGGAAGTATTTTTGAGCGATAATATCAGTCGCGACTTGCGACCATGATTTTGGAACCTCTACATTGTTCATTTCGAACACTACATCACCAGTAGGGTTTCTGATGACTGAACTACGAATTTCGTATTCGTATTGGTCGAATGGCGAGACACCATCCTTTGTGAAATAACGAGAGAATTTTAATCCTTTAGAGTTGCTTTTTTTGGTCATAATCAGTTGATTTGCAGGATGTTAATCGTGGAATTACAGAGCTATGTCTCTCTGTGTAAACAAATATAGAAGGCCCTCACACGGAAGTAAATCCCACTTTTCCACAGGCAGATAAAATTGGCTTAACATTGTTATCGGAAGTACCGATAAGACTGAAATGCGCGCTGTGGATAAATTTGAAAGGAAAAAGGGCATCAAATCAAGGCCATAAAACTTGGTTTTCCATGCCCAATTTTTTATACAGGATTTTGACTGTTTAGGTATATTCCAACTTTTCTCTAACAATAGTTTAACAGGTAGTTCTTAAAGACCTCATAAAAGGGCAAATGAGCGATTTCCTATAGTTTAGTGACTGTGATCTGTGGACAAAAAATACTAGGTAAAATTCAAGCCCTTCGGGCCGATAGCCGAAAAGGACTTGCAGTTCTGATCGATCCGGATAAGGCAAATGACGAGCACCTTTCGAATTTGATCTCATGGTCGAATAAGATTGGAGTGAGCTTCTTTTTCCTGGGAGGATCTCTGGTAAACTCAGATCATTGGGACAAGGTTATTGGTCAAATTAGAAGAGAGAGCGATATCCCAATTGTTCTTTTCCCTGGGAATATCAGCCAGGTAAAAAAAGGACCTGATGCAATTCTATTCCTCTCCTTAGTATCCGGCAGAAATTCTGAACTTCTGATCGGTCAGCATGTGCATGCCGCTCCAATCATAAAGTCTTATGGTATGGAAGCTATCTCTACCGCATACATATTAATAGATGGTGGCAAGCCTACAGCTGCTTCTTATATGTCGCAGACTCAGCCTATTCCGGCCGACAAGGCCGAAATCACAGGAGCAACTTCACTGGCCTCAAAATACCTTGGCTTCAAGAGCATCTATCTAGATGCCGGATCAGGAGCTCAGGCACCAATTAGATTGGATCACATTAGAGCAGCAAGCAAGGAGGGAAAACTTCCATTGATTGTTGGTGGAGGAATTCGCAAAGCTGAACAGGCCGAAGCTGCCTGGGAATCAGGAGCTGATATTGTAGTAATTGGAAATGCACTTGAGAAGGAAAGTGATTTTTCCAATGAGCTTGCCATGGCATATCTATCTGCAAACCAAAACTCAAACAACCTTTGACAGGCACTGTCATTCGATCCACGGGCAGCTGGTACACCATTCGAAAAGAGGATGGTAATCTGTGCGAAGCACGAATAAAAGGAAAGCTACGTCTTGAAGAATTGCGCACAACAAACCCGGTTGCAGTTGGCGATATAGTCCAAATTGAAAAGGACGAAAAGGGATCCTGGATGATAAGCGGAGTGAATGACCGACGCAATTATATCATTCGGCAAAGTCCGCACAAGAAAATGGCGCGTCATATTATTGCCGCCAATCTTGACCAGGCTGTTCTGGTTGTCACAATGGCTACTCCAAGAACTTCAAGTGGTTTTATCGATCGTTTCCTGATCTCTGCCGAAGCCTACCATATTCCAACCGTGCTGGTTTTTAATAAGCAGGATATCTATAAAGACAAACAGATCAGGATCCAGAATGATTTTCTTGAGATGTATGGATTGGCGGGATATCAATTCTTGCTAGTATCTGCAACTGAGAAGAAAGGAATTGAAAATCTCCAGGATCTTTTAAAAGATAAGACCAGCTTGATCGCCGGACACTCAGGAGTTGGAAAGTCTACTCTGATCAATGCCATCGTTCCGGATCTTGAAATTCGTACCGCCGAAATTTCCCAGAAATATCAAAAAGGTCGACACACTACCACATTTGCAGAAATGCATGAACTGCCTTTTGGAGGCAACATCATTGATACTCCGGGAATAAAGGAGTTTGGGGTGCTGGATTTCGAAGCAAATGAAGTGAGTCATTACTATCCTGAGATGCGAGACAGACTGAATGATTGCCAGTTCAATGATTGCCTGCATTTGAACGAACCAGGCTGCGCGGTTCTGGAAGGAGTAGCTGATGGCAGTATTCACTTTGAGCGGTACAAGAACTACGTGAACATCGTGACAGACATACAGGAGCAAAACTACTGGGAGCGATGAGGGTAACAATTCAAAGAGTGACAGAGGCAAGGGTTGAAGTAGAAGGAAAAATTAGCGGTGAAATTGGAAAGGGCTTGCTTGTTTTAGCAGGCTTTGAGGAAGCCGATGAAATTGAAGATCTGGAATGGATCGCAAATAAAATGTTGCTTCTAAGGATATTCAACGATGAAGAAGGAAAGATGAATCGCTCTTTATTGGATGAAGAGGGAGAAGTTCTGATCGTTTCGCAATTCACTCTTCACGCGAGTTACAAGAAAGGAAACCGGCCATCGTATATAAACGCGGCAAAACCGAATCGGGCCGAAGGCCTTTATGAGAGTTTCATAAATGTTGTTCAGCAATTGATGGACAAGCCAGTTCAAACGGGAGTGTTTGGAGCGCACATGAAAGTTAGCCTGGTAAATGATGGGCCGGTTACAATTAATATGGACAGTAAGAACAAGGAGTAATGACAATTGAAGAAGCACAAAAGATCGTTGACGATTGGATCAACACCACCGGGGTGAGATATTTCAATGAGCTCACAAACATGGCCATGCTCACCGAGGAAGTTGGAGAAGTGGCTAGAATAATAGCCAGACAATACGGAGAGCAGTCCTTCAAGGAATCAGATAAGGAGAAAAATCTGGAAGATGAGCTAGCGGATGTGCTGTTTGTTGTGATCTGTTTGGCCAATCAAACAGGGGTAGATCTCACGGAAGCTTTGAAGCGCAACCTTGAGAAGAAAACCAAGAGAGATTCAGAAAGACACCGTAACAGTCCTAAGTTGTGACCGTAAATAGGGTTTTTGTTGGTTAATCAGGACTCTATATGCCTGTAATACTTGTATCTAAAGGAAAAACAATCCACATTTGGGACTGCATAACCATTGACCTTTCATAGAGGTCATATTATATATTTGCTTTCATATCAAATTACCACTTATAATGAAACGACTGTTAACCCTCTTAATCCTACTAACGGCAATCCTTAGTACGGATCTTAAGGCACAAAATAGAGATCATAGATGGGCCATTGGTGCCGGTGTTAGTGTAGTTGACTTCTCGGGACCTATGACTAAAGAATTCTTTGAATTCGACCAGTTTAAAGGAATCGGTAGAGTTTACTTTTCACGTTATCTGAACTCTTCATTAAATACTAAGCTCGACTACAACTTCGGTAAGGTTTGGGCTCCAGTAGTAGATCCGGTAAACGGATACCCAAATACTTTGGAGGGTATTTACGAAGCTCAGTTCATGCATGCTGCCAGCTTAACTCTTGAATACAAATTCGACAATGGTTACATCTTCCGCGAGGAAGCAGTTGTTGGTCCTTACATTTTTGCAGGGATCGGAGGTAACTACCTGTATGACGATTTCAACTCGATTGTTCCAGTTGGTTTCGGTTTGAACATTCGCCCAACTAAGTGGATGACTTTGAACATGCAGTTCGGTTACAATTTCAATATCGACAATTCTTACAAGTACACTCAGCATAGCTTCGGTGCTCACTTCAACCTTGGAAAAGGTAAGACGCAAAAAGAGCCAAAAGCTACTGATGCAGATGGTGATGGAATCTCAGACAATGAAGATGAATGTCCATTTAGCTACGGTACAGCTGAGTACTTCGGTTGCCCTGATAGCGATGGTGACGGTGTTGCTGATAAAGACGATAACTGCCCAACTACTGCAGGTCTTAAAGAAAACGCTGGTTGCCCGGCTGATAGAGATGCAGAGGTTAAGGATCAGGTTTACTTCGAAATTGGTTCGATCAACCTAACTGCTGAGCAGAAGAAAACGCTTGACAATGTTGCTCAATACCTTGAAGACAATCCTGATTACGACATTAACGTAGTTGGTCACGCTTCAACTACTAACGGTACTGATGAGCGCAACATGGCACTTTCAATTCGCCGTGCAGAGCAAGTATATCTATACTTGAGAAGCAAAGGTGTTGAGAGTGAGCGTATGACCTTGATCGGTAAAGGTTCTCACGATCCAGAATTCGATTCTGAAGAAGACGCTAAGAACCGTAGAGTTCAAGTTGAGGTGTACAAGTAATCCTCATTTAGAATAATATTCAAAGCCCTGACGAAGCGTAGCTTGTCAGGGCTTTTTGTTTTTTATGCATGCTGCCTTCGGCAGGATATGGAAATGGGGATAGCAAAAATTGATTAGTTTAATTACCAAAGCATTATCCATTAAACTAAAACCCCATGCTAAAAGACTTTAAGAACTTTGTGATGCGAGGTAATATCCTCGACTTAGCTGTAGCAGTAATTATTGGTGCAGCCTTTGGAAAGATCGTAACGAGCTTTGTTAATGACATCCTCATGCCTCCTATCGGAATGCTGATGGGCGATGTGAATTTCAGTGACCTGTACTATCAACTTGGAAGCACAACATATGAAAGCCTGGCTGCTGCACGGGAAGCGGGAGCACCTGTAATTGCTTATGGCTCATTCCTGCAAACAGTGATCGATTTCCTTATCATCGCCTGGGCGATCTTTATGGTGATCAAGTCTTTTGAGAGAATGAAAAAGAAGAAAGAAGCAGCTCCAGCAGCACCTCCAAAACCTTCAAACGAAGAAGTACTGCTTGGGGAGATCCGGGATCTCCTGAAAGAAGGCAAGTAATCCCCGAAGTATCGGGGCCGCACCCGAAGTATCGGGAATTATCCCAAAGACTTAAACCCTGACCCACACCGAGCGTTCGGTGGTCAGGGTTTTTCTTTTTAATCTTCTTTGATCAGATGAATATCTCTTTGAGGGAATGGGATTGAAATACCTTCACGATCGAAAGCCTTCTTTGAATCCTCCCTAAGCTTAAATGAGAATGGCCAGAAGTCATCATTCTCCACCCAGGTTCTCACTGATAGATTTACTGAACTATCTGCCAGTTCAGAGACCAGGATCTCATAACCCAGATCTTTAAGGTATCGACCATCTTCTTCAATCAGCTTAGAAACAATATCTCTCGCTTTATCGATATCGTCATTATAGCTGATACCCAACACAATATCACAGCGACGATGCTTCTCGGTTGAGTAGTTTACAATTGCATCTCCGGCAAGAGCGCCATTTGGAAGGATCACCGTTTTGTTATCTACCGTTTTAAGGATAGTAGCGAATAGTTGTATATCGTTTACCTCTCCTTTGTGACCCTGAGCCTCAATAAAATCACCCACCTTAAATGGCTTGAACAGAATAATCAGGAATCCACCAGCGATGTTTCCCAGAGAGCCCTGAAGACTCAAACCTATTGCAAGGCCTGCTGCTGCAATTAAAGCAGCGAAGCTGCTTGTTTCAACCCCAAGTATTCCAATAATGGAAACTATGAGAATAACATACAGTACAGTCTTGGCGATTGTCCCGATGTACTGTTGAAGGGTTTGATCAACCCTCTTGTTTTTCTTTAGTGCCTTGTGAAGAATATTCATAAGGATCTTTATCACATAGACACCAATGAAATAGACGGCAACTGCCGCAAGCAGGTTCATACCAAACTGAACCGCCAGATTGAGAATCTTATCGATTTGTTCTTCCATTCTCCAAAAATAAAAAAGGAATTGTGCTACTACTCAGGATGATATATCCTTTCAGCATTATGTTCAAGAAGCTCGCGATCAAGAATTACTTCTTTAAGCCCCTGGTGTGCGAAAAGCTCCATTTGATCTGTGTAGTGTTCACTGTCTTCCTTATTGGAAGAACCATAAGGAACTACAGATTGAACCTCGAGTCCTTCTTCTGAATAGCTATAAAAGGCGATGTAGCTTTCTCCCAGATCTGTGACCAGTTCACCTCTCTTTTCCAGTGTACCAAAGATTGCCTGAAGCACACCTGTCATTCCAGCGATTGGAAGACTCTTATCACCTCTCTTATGTCTTTGAAGCTCGCCAAGAGGGACGCGGGTTGTTCCGTAATGCTTGATCAGATGGTTCTGAGCAAACTCTACTGCTTCAGCATACTTTGATTCTCCAAAGGAGTTGACTCTGTAAACAAGTCCGTTTGCTTTGAGATCATCGAGCAGATAATAGAAAACAAGAGCGGCCATTGAAGCTTCTTCATTAGATATACCCGCTCCTTTATCCCAGTCTTTTAGGGTTTGAATTCCCTCTGCGATATCGGGATACTTTTCTTCACTTAAGCTTACCATGGTAATCATATCCTCACCGAAATAGGTATACATATCCTCATTCCAGGAGTAGTCGTACTTGATCGCTTTTATGTCTTTAAATGAGAATGTCTCATGCTGACTAAGCAGATCCCTTGCTCTGGCGCTTCGGCTATTGTCAACCTCAAGATATGAGAAAGTAGGATTGAACTTGTCGGGATTAAGCTCCTCCTCTTTTGAAGTACAGTGGTAAGGAGAAGCATTCGTATTGAATAGCCATCCACATTCAGGATTCAGCTTTTGAGGCAATGCTTCTATTGGATAGAATTGCTTTCCCCAAAGTGTTGCACTCGTATCGCCTGGAAGTACCATGGTCCAGTCGTAAGATGGGCTTCTATTAGCCAAAAGTGCATTTGAAAGGTAGAAGATGTTCCCTTCCTTATCGGCATACATGACATTGGTACCGGAATAGTATTGAAGATTGATTGCCTCCATGAACTGCTCATAGTTCTCAGCTTTATTCATCAGGTAATTCTGATAAGTTGAGCGAACCTCGAGCATTGCCGGAAATCTAACTGAGTAATAGCTGCCATTATCTGACTCGAGGGTTGGACCATAAACGCTCCAATAGAATGTTCTGGAGACCGGAAGCCTTAAACTCAGGATTCCCATCTTGACCTTAACCGAAATTTTCTTCTTGCGCTCTTCAAGATCCAGCCATTCACCATCAAACTGGTACTTCAACTTTTCTGAGGGGTGCATTTCAAGTTTAAAGACATCAATCAGATCGGGATGATTCAAAGTATGTGTCCAGGAGATGTTTTGATTTGCCCCAACCAAAATGTGCGGCATACCATGGAAAGTAGCTCCTGTAATATTCAATCCTTCCTCACTAATTAGATGGGCTTCGTACCAGGAGAACAGTCCATCCATTGGCTGGTGAGTATTAGATACCAGATATGTTTTCCCATCCTCAGTTACTGAAGAAGAGTATGCAAATGCATTTGAACCCTGTGGCAGGTTGCCTTCATACTTCCCAATGTTTCCATTGAAGATGGCCATGATATCAATGTGAGCATTCGTCAGAAAGAGATTACTGAAAACCGATGCACAGGTAATATCGGATGGCTTGATTGGAAATAGGTCCTTTCTTAATCTCTCATTTGGGTACTTATCAGCGTAGTCATTTAATCCCTGAACATAGGCTTCAAGAATTACTTTGTACTCCTGACTGAATGATTCTTCGTAAACGCTATCGACAATACCTGGCAAGCCAATCAGGTGGGCTAAGAAATCCAAAATGGCACCTTGCTTTCCAAGATGCTCTCCTAACATGCCTCTAATTGGTAAGTACAATTGCTGGATAGTAGCAAAATCATCTTCTGCCTGAGCCCATGCAAAACCATAAGCTACATCTGCATCTGTTTTACCATAAATGTGCGGTACTCCCCAATGATCACGGATGATGGTTACATTCTCAGGATTGATCTCTGCCTTTGATTCAAAGCAGATTGCTGCAAGGAGCAGGAAGACGATAACTCTGTAAACATTGGACCCTCTCATACCAATCGTCATTATGAAAATGTATAATTAATTAGCAAGTAGTGATATATGCTATTGTATTAACACCAAAATTAATGCGTGGTTGAAAATTGAGCGAATCTCAAATTCCAATTCAAGTAGAAGATTTACCAATTCAGACTAAGGCCTATATCAGCAATACCAATAACTTAATGCTACATTAATAGTCAGTGGGAAAAACCATCAAGATCATAGCGGGCCCAGTGGTCGGGTATCTGTTCTATTTGTTGCTCTTAAATAAGACCGGAGATGTTCTCATGGCAAAGGCTGGTTTAGTCGTTGCCTGGATGGCCGCCTGGTGGATCACAGAAGCAGTTTCTATTTATCTGACTGCTCTCCTGCCAGCGGTGCTTTTCCCAATGTTGGGTATCGAATCAATGAAGGTTGTTGCACCCTGGTATATGCACCAGATCATATTCCTTTTCATTGGAGGATTCTTTCTGGCATATGCACTTGAGAAATGGGGCTTACATAAAAGGATCGCGATGTGGGTCATCTCCAGAGTGGGTCATACTCCCGGGCGACTACTGCTAGGAGTTATGCTTGCCTCTTATCTGCTATCAATGTGGATCTTAAATACAGCAACAACCACTATGTTGCTTCCGGCGATCCTGGCGGTACTTTCCGAAATCAGAAACTTTGAAAAGGTGCAGAGCAAAGGCCTTGCTGTGGGTCTTTTACTTGGTTTGGCATTTGCCTCATCCATTGGAGGTACAGCTACTGTTATTGGAACCGCTCCGAACACTTATTTTATGGGTTTCTTCAATGAGAGCTATGCAAATGGCAACCCCATAACCTTTGCCAACTGGTTCATATTTGGTTTGCCTACGAGTATGTTGATGATCGTTGCCTGCTATTCGATCATATACTTTATGCACCTGAAAAAGTATCCTTCACCATCTATCCCTGGTAATTATTTCAATGATCAATTAAGAGCACTTGGTAAGATCGGCTATGAGGAGAAGGTGATTGGATGGGTCTTTCTGGCAACAGTGATCGCCTGGTTTTTCATGAGAGATATTGAGCTTGGAAGTTTAAAGGTTCCAGGCTGGTCAAACCTATTCCCTGAGCCAGAATTTCTAAAGGAAAGTACTATAGCCATGCTGATGTCCATGTTGCTATTCCTCATCCCGTCGAAGACGGAAAAGAAAACTAGACTTCTTCAATGGAAGGATGTTGAGCGCATACCGATGGGTGTGATCTTCTTATTTGGTGGCGGTTTTGCTTTGGCAAAAGGTATAGAAGTGAGCGGACTGGCAGATTGGATCGCCGGTCAGGTGGAGCAATGGGGAAGCCTCTCTCCTGAACTACTTGTATTAATTCTGACCGTCTTTATGATCTTCTTTACCGAGCTCACCTCAAATACCTCAAGTACTGTTCTAATTCTTCCTCTACTTGGAGCATTATCAATTGAGTTGGGTCTTCATCCAATGTTGATCACCTTGCCTGTAACAATTGCAGCTTCCTGTGCATTCATGCTTCCTGCGGCAACTCCTCCAAATACCATCGTATTTGGATCAGAGATGATAAAGATCTCAGATATGGCGCGAACCGGAATATGGCTCAATTTGGCATCGACCATAATAATATGGCTAGCCACCTTTACTCTTGGTAAGTGGGTATTTGGATACTAGGAGAAATCGCTGGGTTCTTTAACGCCCATGCTTGCTAGGTATAAGCTTTCCAATGAGCGGAAAACGTTCTTATCAACTGCGTGAAATCCAGACTCCATAAGAAGGAAAACCTCCTGGCGGTATGGCATTTCAAGCTTTCTTTCTGACTTGGCTATGCGAATCAAAGAAGATTGTACACCTGGATCATAAGTTGATAGCTCGCGAATACAATCCGGATTTGTAAGGTCTAATTTATCGGTATCGAGAGTTTGAACAGTAATGATCTCCAGACCTTCATCAGTAACCCTTAGGACCTCCCATTGGTCTGGCTCTTTTCTTTCCAGGTATCTAATTGCCTGAAGGGCTTTATCAAAAACCATCTCGCTGAAGTTATCCAATAGCGTATCTGCCTCAGTAGGCTGGCTCTCATTTAGAGTTGCCCATTTACGCTCATCCATATCAAGCGTTTGCAGGAAATCTGAGAATTCTTGTTTCAGCTTTTTTAGCTCTTCGTTACTCAACCTTCTGTACTTCATCCCTCTCGTATTTACGGTTAATTTATTCGCTTATATAGACATCACCAAATACTGTGCCTGTTGCATATCAACCTTACAATGTGCAATTCTTTACAAGGGCCTGACACTATTTATTATACGCCTAAGATCGCAATCTTATTTGCCCATAAAAGATTCAGAAATTCGAACCCCGAATCCCTTAAATTGTTTCTAAAGTATGTCAAGGAAGATTCAAAAAACCGAAGAAGAGTGGCTTCAGGAGTTAGGACCTGAACAGTATCGCATCTTAAGAGGAAAAGGCACTGAGCGCCCGTTTACCGGGAAGTACAATGTGCATAAAGAAGACGGAATGTATTGCTGCGCCGCTTGTGGCACTCCACTATTTTCATCTGAGACCAAATATGACTCCGGCTGTGGCTGGCCTGCTTTCTTTGCTCCCGCCGATAAGGAGAAGATCGAGTATGTCCTTGATAAAAGTCACGGCATGCTTAGAACAGAGATCCTATGCAAAAACTGTGGGGGACATCTTGGACACGTTTTTAACGACGGCCCAAATCCAACCGGTGAAAGGTATTGTGTTAACTCCTTGAGCCTGGATTTCGAAAAGAAAGAAGACTAATCATCAGCTGAGACATCCTCAGGAGCCATCATAATTCCCATGATCGGGTAATCTTTGGGCGGAGGAGGTGGTGGAGGATCTTCTTTTCCTTCACATACATTTGGGACCTCGGGTTCAGTGTATTCAATGTCAACATCACCCATTGTCTCTACAATTTCAGGGAATGGATCTGGCTGTCTCACTGGTACAATCTCTCCAACCACGATCACTTCAACATCTCCTTTCAATGGAGGAGGAGGTGGTATTGGAAGACTTACATTCCCATTGATCACGGTTTCCAAAATTTCATCTCCCTCCGGGAGGATGATGGTATCGCCAAGCTGAGCACTATCTTCTATTACAGGTATTGGCTCTCCTATTGCTGTAGGATGTTGGTCTGAATCGCTAATCAGGTATTGGTCTGCTTTCACATCGCTGCAGCCTGAGAATAACATGGTGCCAAAAGCAAGAATACAGGCAGCTGCAAAATAGCTTCTCCACTTGCGGCTGAATTGCTTTTCATTTCGCTGTTGTATCAGGTCTGGCAATTCTACTTGCGAGCTATTGAATCGGCCGCAGGTCTTTTTGCCTTCGCTTTGCTTCTTTAGAAGGAAGTCGCGAATTTCTTCCGGTGATTCATCTCTGAAATCACGCACAACCTTTGAGCAAGATTGGCAAAATCTACCTTTCTCTGAGGGAGTCATCTTTCCCCAGTCTTCATGACAGGGCTCCGGGATTCTAACTTTGAAGTTTGGCTGCATCATCGTGGATTTACTCTAAGGATGCTTTTAACATAAAATTGCATAAGCCAATAGGAATGAGCATTAGCTTTAATGTGTCAATTTTGTGTTAAGAGGCAACTAATGGCAACCCGCCTTTCGTAATGAAGAAAACCCCCAACCATTTCTTCAAAAAAGAACCGCATTATGAAAAGATACTTGCTACTTATTCCTGTTCTCCTGCCAATCTATCTATTTGCAGGATTACTCAGTCCCCAAACGGAAGCACCATTATTTGATCACCTAACTGAGGTAAATCCTCATATCATTAATCATATCGATCCGGATTTGACCAATAAGAGTCCGATCAGTTTTGAGAATGATATTGAGCGAATTCAGGCTCACCTATCATTTGTTGAGCAGTATTTGAGAAGCCATCAGCCCGAAGGGCTAACAGAGGAGCAGATCGCATTAAGAATGCAGTCTCTGGATAATTTGAACCGCTACTGGAAGAATGGTGAGTTTCCAATGAATAACTACCATATGAACCAGCAGCCATATTTTATTGATGACCGAGGTGTAGCATGCGCAGTTGGTCAGTTAATGGTTGAAAGTGGCTACGCCGATGTTGCTGAGAATATCAGGAAGGAGAACAATTACGGCTATGTAAGAGATCTTAGCTATCAATATCCTGAGCTTGGAATCTGGGGTTCACTTCATGGATTTACAGAAGCAGAGCTTGCCTGGATTCAGCCGGCATACTCACCGATGGTTAACTGGGATATGCTTGGGACTGGTCCGAATGGAGAAGTAGATGTCCTTGTTGAGGATGTCGCTCGTGACCTACTTTACGTGGTTGGGGATTTCACTGAGGCCGATGGAGAATCAATAGATCAGGTTGGAGCATGGGATGGAAACAATTGGACCAATCTAAATAGTGGCATTAGTGGTACTCTTTACGATGCCGTTCTCTTTGAAGGAAATCTGATCGTGTGTGGATCATTCCTTCAAAACTCAGCTTTTCAAACCATTGGAATTTGGGATGGATCGAACTGGTCTTTCGACAATCCATTTTCAGGAACCCTTTCGGGCATTACTGCACTTGAAGTAGTTGGAGACAGCCTATGGCTGGCAGGATACTACGACGGTTTCCCGGGGAGAGTGCACTACTTAGCTTCTTATGATGGAAGCATGTTCCGTCAGCAGGCATTTCTTGATTTAAACACCTGGAGAGTAGATGGGAGGATAGAAACCATCTGCGAGTTTCAAGGCAAAATTTACATTGGAGGAAACATAAAAGAGGTAACAAGCCCTTATGTTTTTCAACCGGTGCTTGAGCTAAAGCAGCAGAATATTCTATCTGCAGTTCCGGGCCTTGATAATGTTGTTTATGACCTTGAGGTTGTTAATGATGAGATGTTGGCCGGAGGAAAATTCTTTGACTCTCAAAACAGCCCAACTTTTGGTTTGGCTGCATTCGACGGCGCAGATTGGGAGGTATTGATCGATGCCTCTATTCATGCTCCAAATGCCAATCAGGGAATAGGTCATATCGAAATGATCAAGAATGATGATGGATTGATCGTGGTTGGTGGCCTGGTAAACAGCTCTCCTTTTATTATTGGAACTTTTGGAGCAAACATTCTTACCTATAACCGGGTAAACGACAGCACGGCAATGTTAGACGGTGCCGGATTGATGGATTCTGTTGTAAGAGCATACACAGAGTTCCAAGGAGATGTCTATGTAGGTGGAAGTTTTGAATCTACCGGGCAGCTTGGAGACACTTCAAAATATGTGGTCTACTTCGACAAGAATGTAAACAGCATTCCGGACCTACCAGCGGTTAGAGACCTAAAGAGCTATCCAAATCCGGCTGAGAACTCTACAGTGATAGAGTTAGAGAATATGGAAAATGAAGGATCCGTTGTTCTTTACAATCTGAGTGGTCAGCTCGTTAAAGAGATTCCAATTGAAGGAGCTGAGCGAATAGAAGTAAATAGAAATGAACTTCCGGATGGACTGTACATCTACAATGTAGTTTCAAACGGACAAAGAATTGGTCAGGGGAAGATTTGGTTTAAATAACTACTGATTTGGGCAGATTGTGGTAGTCCAATCTAACCTTAACCAAAAAGAGGCTCTTGCGAGCCTCTTTTTATTTTATAATCCTTCTGGATGAAGTTCTTCTGTTCCGTTGCCGTTCGTTCGGCCTTTCCCCATGGCGACATCTACACCAATAGCGAATACAACAGCATTCTTATAGTATTGGGAGTTACTACTGAATACATCTTCGTTAATTCCAGTCCAAACCGTTTTCTCTCCCTCAATGAAGTAGGTATACATTAGCCCTGCATTTAGCCTCACAAATTCTGAAAAGTCTACTCCTCCGCCAATAGCAAAAGTGTGACCTGACAATCTAAAGTCCACTTCGTTTTGGTAAGCTTCTGCCACATTTGGTTTGTTCCAGGTATAACCCCCACTGATAACTCCTTTTCTCTTTGCCCCAATTATTCCCTCAACACCAGTTGAGATCTCGTAGTAATTCTTATTGATATACTGCTCTCTTCCGTTCCAGTTAACAGCCTTATCGAATAAAAGCCTTGAGCCTGCATGAAACTTCAAGTAATCTGTCAGTTTATAAGCAACTCCCATGGAAAGGAATCCGGGAAGGTCTGCGCGGGTAGAATCATTATCTTCTGAGTAAAGTCCTGAGCCATCTTTCCCATCATTAACCTTAATGGTATAGGTCATTTTGGTTCTATGCTCATACCTAAGCGCTAGATTAAGCTTCTCAGAAAATTTAAGATTCAGACTAAAAATTGGTGTGAAGCCATGAGCTGTTTGAGTCACGTCGATATCAACTTGTGCTCCTTCAATTGCCGGAATCCAAATGTTATTGATCTCGTTTCTCAGCTGATCATTGATTCCCGGTTCATTGGTAGCAATACCATCCAGGTAGTTTACATAGTTTACGAAATCTTCTGAGCCATCTGGAGCAACCTGAATATTATCGAGCGTACTAGTTGCAATAAGTCGATTCATGACCCATCGACCTCCCAGACCAAAAGCGATTGCATCATTGATCTCATAAGTTCCTCCTACAAAGACACCTGGTGTAAAGGCATAACCTTCCGAAATGAAATCGTAATCGTACTCAGAGGGTGTGAAGTACTTGTCTACTTCCCCTGTGTTATTCTCTACCTGATTGTTAATTCGACCAAACAGATTTACACTGTTGATCAGATTTACCACTGCTTTTACACCATTTTCAGTAGATGGTAGTGCTGTGAAAGAGGCACCACCTGCACCTGCAACAACATGGAATCCCGTCCAGAATGCCCACTTTCCTTTATTATAAGTAGCAAAGATACTTGGGAAGATAAGGCTGCTCGCCGTTCCAGGATATTTAACAACAGATGAATCCCGATCTGTGTAGGTTACCCTGGTTTGCTGACGTGGAACCTGATTGTTAATCGTTACCGCCCAACCTTCATACTTCATAGAGGTCAATCCTGCAGGATTGTGAAAAGCTGCATCAATTTCAGTTGAAGCTTCTCTCGATGGCATTCTCACAAAGTGAGCAGTTTGGTTGGGGATCGTGTAGACGTTTGTTTGCTGTTCAAGAGGTTGCGCAAATCCACCTACACTGAGTGCCAGAAATAGCACCAGGTATAAATGTCGTGTCATAAGGAGTCGTGGTCGTTTCTCTAAATTTAGCAAAGTATTGCTATTGCTTAGGGAGTCTCAGGGCTAAAGTCTGTTGAAAAAGGGCTTGTTATGCTATCCAGCTTACAATCAAATCAGGTGATAATCAAACAGTTAATTATCCTTTCTAATGTAAGCGAGGCAAAGATTCACAGTGGCCTGAATCCCTTTAATATGAGTTCTTTCTACTCCATGTGATGCTGAAACACCTGGACCGATCAATCCAACCCTAAAGTTCTGTCCGGCTCTTAAGGCAGCAGATCCGTCAGATCCGTAGAAGGGGTAGATATCTACTGCATGTGGAATCTCATTTTGCTGAGCCAGCTCTGTAAGTGTTTTCCTGAAATCGTAATCGTAAGGACCAGAGCTATCCTTGGCGCAAATTGAGCATAGATGCTCTTTCCCTGATCGGTTGGTTCCAACCACACCCATATCGATAACCAGTAGTTCTTTGATCGTCTCACTATAACCAACAGTTCCACCATGACCTACCTCCTCATAGTTAGAGAAGAAGATCTCAACCGGAGCGGTCTCTCCAGTTTCTGCCAGTTTTCTAGCAAGCTCAAAAAGGACCATACAGCCAGCCTTGTTATCCATGAACTTTGATTTCACGAAACCAGAGGGAAGCTCTTCGTAGTGTGTTTCAAAGCAGATAAAATCACCTATTTCGATTCCTAGGTCTCTAACTTCTTTCTCATTGGATACCATCTCATCAAGTCTGATGTGCATGGTATCTTCTGTTCTCTTTGAACTGCTTTCTTCACGATTAACATGAACGGCCGGGTTGTTAAGAAGTAGTGTTCCGGTATAGACCTTACCCTTCATGGTATAGACTCTGCAATAACTTCCTTCATATGCATATAAAGAAGGTCCGCCTACTTTGCTCAGGGCAATAGTTCCATCAGGCTTGATATAAGAAACTACTCCACCTAAAGTATCGACGTGCGCAGCGATAGCCAGTGTAGGATTCTCACCAAAAGAGCATTTGATCGCTCCTTTATTAGTGCGTTCAGGCTTCCAGCCTAAATCACTGAGATAGTCGAAAATATAATCACATGCTGTAGCGGTAAATCCAGATGGCGAATCGATTGCCACCAGTTCGCGTAGAGGTCTTAAGTCCATACTTAAAGATAAAAAGGCACGATCTCTCGTGCCTTCAATTATTTCTTAAATCCTGTTCTGAAAATCCTGTCCCAAAGATCATTGGTAATGCCAAAACCGGCATCAGGATCAACGTAATGGTGCTTCATATGGTAAGCCTTCAACCACTGGAATGTAGCATTGCGCCATTTAGCGTGGTGAGTAGCGTAGTGAAGCATATCATAGCCAAGGTAACCAAGAACGAATCCTGAGAATAGTGTATTCGTTACTTCAGGTGCACCAAGTGCATTACAGATCACTGAAGTAAGGAAATAAGTGATCAGAGCTAATGGAATACTTACTGCCGGAGGCATAACGAGTCTTAAAGAATCTTGAGGATAGTCATGGTGTATTCCATGCGCTACGTAGTGAATCTTCTTAAGAACCTCATTAGTAGGATGTAGATGGAAAACGAATCTGTGAACCATATACTCAAAGAAGGTCCACATTAAGATCCCTCCTGCCATTAATAGGCCAAATTTCAACCAGCCTAGTCCGTCTTCGGCTATACCTAAATAGGCAAAATATCCAATTACAGGTACAAAGATGATCATTGGGACCCACCAGTAAACTCTACTGAAATAGTCCATGAAGTCATTCTCAAACAAACGAGGAGACTCATCCTTCTTACTTACAAATGTTTTTTGTGCCTGAGCCATACAATCACATTTTGATGCGCAAAGTTAAGCCTTTTTTAGGCTTGCGATAGCAGACATTCATCAGCATGTTCGTGGATAAGCTTTGTTGATTGATTATAGAACTGGCCTCCTAAACGATAGACAATCAATTGTCTCCAATACCCGGAGGTTTCCTCAGGGATTTTGTCTCAGAACGATGTTTCTTATCCATTGCACGCTTTGCTTTAACAGCGGCCGGTATGGCGGTTTTCTTCCTCTTTCGTTTTGAAATGAGATTTGCCTCCAGGTATGCAAAGAGTCTTTCTACAACGAGGTTTTTGTTCCTGGTTTGAGATCTTGTCTCCTGACAGGACATTCTGATCTCTGCCTCATCATCGAGCTTCAAATTGCTTTTTAGAATACTCTTCTCCTTCTCTGTCAATCCCATTGATTCAAATGGCTTAAAGCTAATTGCAACCTTCGTTTCAGTCTTATTTACATGCTGACCTCCGGCACCCGAGCTTCTGCTCGTTTGAAATTTTAGTTCCGATATGATCTGCTCTTTATTCACTTTAAATATTTCCTGTAGTAATAGGATGTGTGGCCTGGGGGCATTTCTTCAATTGTCCCGAAACGCTCAAAGCCCATCTGTTCGTAGAACATGTAATTCTGAAAACTGGTTGACTCCACATAAGCTCCTTTTAGATTTTCTTCTTTCCCGAAGCGTTCCATTTCGTTGATCAGTTTCTCGCCCCAACCCTGAGAGCGGATGCTTTGATCTAACCAAACTTCAGTTATAAATATCCAGGACCAGTCAACAGTGAAGGATAGGCCTCCTTTGAGCTTGCCATTTTCATGTAAGCTGATTACAAATTTTCTTCCGTCTCTTTGAGGATTAAATGCTTCATTAGAGTGATCCAATCTTGCTCTTAGCTCACTCCTGGAATCATGTGCATCTTCCTCAAACCTGATATCCATTAGAAGTCTCTGTATAATCGATTATAGAGAGTCAGACCCTCTGGAGAAGTGAAACTATAGTTCAAGCCTTTCCCAATAAAGGAGGAGTTATAGTTTGAACCGTGAAAGATGCTAATTGCAAGAGGACAATCCATTCCCCAGGAACCGGATGTGATCATCTCTTCCCCACCGATAATTATGGCAAGGTGAGAAAAGGGTTCATCTATAGCCACAACAGCATATCCTTTCGATGCCAATTCATGTGCTCTATCCAGGTTCTTTTGTACATCGGCAGGACCGATCTTCTCCCAATCAAATGATTCAGGTATCTCTTCAGCCAGATCTTGAGGAAGTTTAAAATTCTCTCCGTCCTTTACCTCTGGAAGTTGGTAGATCCTTTCCAAAGCCATTAAGGTAAACTCATTACATTCTATTGGCTTATCAGCTTCGCTTCTACATGCCTTGTAATCCTCAATGATCTCATCGACATCAGATTTATAGTCGGAATAAGCTTCAGTTGTTGGTGCAACTTCACCTCCCCCTCCACATGAAATCAATAGGAATGCAAGGCTAAAGATTGAAGAAATAGACAATGCTATAGGTTTCATCGACATCGGTTTTTTACAAATGTAAATTCTAGGATGGTGATTTCTATTTTTAAGTCGTGGAACTATTATGGATCATTCTTGGAATAGTAATTCTGGTGGTTGGATTCGTGGGTTGCGTATTACCGGTACTCCCCGGGCCTCCCATTAGCTATCTGGCTTTGCTATTGATTCATTTCACAGGAACCGCTGAACTATCTACTGTTTGGTTAGCGACCTTTGGAGTTCTTGCTTTGGCAATGACGGTAGTTGATTATGTGGTTCCCGTTTATGCCACTAAGAAATTTGGAGGTAGTAAATCAGGTGCCTGGGGTGCAGGGATTGGTCTAGCCGTAGGTCTCTTTGTTCCCTTTGTAGGGATTTTTGTTGGGACCTTCCTCGGAGCGTTACTGGGAGAACTATATCAGGGGAACGATTTCGATCGGGCTATCAAAGCAGC
The DNA here is from genome assembly GCA_963991145.1 of uncultured Chitinophagales bacterium. GTDB lineage: Bacteria > Bacteroidota > Bacteroidia > Chitinophagales > JABDMM01 > CAXDOZ01. The sequence goes on from CAXDOZ010000010.1 coordinate 22,129, forward strand.
TGTTGGCAGTTGTATTGGGATCCTTACGGGTACTTTGGGGAAACTTGTGGTAAGTTTAGCGATCAGTGTCTATTTCGTGATCTGTTTGATTTAAAACCACAGAGGACACTGAGGTCACAGAGAGAACTAAGGAGAGACCTTAATTTTAACCTTCATCCCAATTATCGACTATTCTCAGAAACTAACTAAGCTCGACCGTTGAAAAACTCAGGTCATGCAAGTATTAATTCGTTGATGCATATCTGGGGAAGAAGCACGATTTTGGTGCCCGGGGAGGTGGCACAATAGTTCTTTAACCCACCCCTACTGGTCCTTCTACCCTCTACTTTCTACCTTCTACCTTCTCCTAAACAAACCTCTCATCAGGTAGAAACTTCTCTGGGTGCTTCGCACCGATCTGCATATAGAAGTCCATAAATTCTCCCATGTCTTTTTCAAAATCACCAGTGGGATAGATGATCTTTCCTACTCCGGCTACTTTGCGCTTGTAATCCCCATATCCAAGGTAAATAGGTACTCCGGCATTCAAGGCTACATAGTAGAAGCCAGTCTTCCATTTGCTGACAGGAGATCTGGTTCCTTCTGGTGTGACAAGCAGCGCCAGCTCATCATACTTTTCAAACAGGTCGGTCATTACCTGAGTCATACTAGGTCTTTCCTCACCTTCTTTCTTTGGCCTGCGATCAATTGGAATTGCCCCCATGCTCAACATCAAGCCTTTGAAGGGAAATTTGAGCCACTCCTTCTTGATGGTAAATCGCATGTTAATTCCAATGATCTTGAAAGCACACATTGCATATAGGAAATCCCAATTACTCGTGTGGGGAGCCGCAGCGATCACGTACTTCTTTTGATCCTTGGGAAAGTTCTCATCTACTTTCCATCCAGTGATCCAAAAAATAAATCTGGCAATCAATTTTCCCATTTGATCTGAATTGCGAATAAATGTAATGTAAATCGTAAGCTGTGAAAGCACAGTTTGGGACATAAAAAAAGCCGATCAAATTGATCGGCTCTGAAAGTGGTACGGGGCAGGGTCGAACTGCCGACACCAGGATTTTCAGTCCTGTGCTCTACCAACTGAGCTACCGTACCGCTCATGGAGGTGCAAAGGTATATCTTTTTAGGAAAAAATCTAGCCCTGGAGCCCTAATTTGCAGGTGCTGAGCCGGGTAATCTTAAGGTATAGGAATTACCAGATGAAACAGTTAAGCCCGAGCTTCTCAACCATGGATTCAATAATTTCAAAGTCTTGTAATTAGTGCCCTGCTCTTTTGCATAAGTAGCAAGTGAACTGATTGAGGTAGACACCTCCACTTCGTGAAACTCCTCTTGCTGATACAACTGATCCTCAGTAATACTGAATCCATATAGCTCCTGATTCTCAAACAGGTGCTTTAAGGCAAGAATTCTAAATACATAGCGACTGGTCTCTGTATTGAGATAAAGATCGTAGTAGTTCTCTACCTGCTGTTCTTTCAATCTTGAAGAAACACCTCCCATCCCCATATTATAAGAAGCTGCAGCAAGTGTCCAGTTGCCAAATTTCTCATAGGCTTCAAGCAGGTAATCACATGCAGCCTCGGTAGACTTCACATAGTCATAGCGCTCATCAACCTGATCTGTAACTTCTAATCCGTAGGACTTTCCTGTTGAGCTAAGGATCTGCCAAAACCCAACTGCTTTGGCAGGACTAACGAGATTCCTTAATCCGCTCTCAGCAATTGCTAAATATTTGAAATCAGCCGGAACGCCTTTTTCTGCAAGTACCGCCTCGATCTCAGGAAGGTATTTGTTTGCAAGCTTGAGGGTTAGGATCGTATTACTGTGCCAGTAACTATTTACCAGCATTTCTCTATCGAGTCTTTCAGCAACATCCTGAATGTCTAAAGGAACTGTCTCCCCGGCAAATTGCATTTGCTCAGGAAACTGAACTCCTGAGATCTCTTGCTCAACATATACAACGTTAGACGGGACATTGCTTGAGAACACACTCCCTCTGCCAGCTTCCTCTTCATTGATTGGATCTCTATCTACAACTTCAGACAGGGAAGAATTTAATCCTTCAAGAGGTTGTAATCCATCCTCAGTCAGACTATCTGAATTACCAGGACTTGCCCAAAGCACAGTAGTTACCAAAAGGCTTATAAAAGCAATTCCTCCAATCATCATGTAAAGCTGACTTCTCTTCATAGCAATCCGTTTAGCTGTATAATCCTAAGTTAAGAGCTTTGTCTCCAAATTGGAACTGTGGAGCAGGCTTCGCCAAAGGAAAAAGCTCTAGTTACGGGTGTTAACTTTCTTGTTAAAGCTACATAGGCCTCCGGCCTGATGTCTTCCTCCCCACAACCTTTCACTACAATTCTGGAGCCGGAATAATTTGATGGATCAAGCTCTTCTATTTGCTCTAGAATAATTCGGGTGTTGAGCTCATCGGGACTGCAAAAGAATGCTTTGGCATTAACGCTTTCAAGGTAAGCGGAGACCAACATGTATGCCCACATTGGTATGATAGCATCAGAACTGCAGTAAACTGCAACGAAATGACCAGTAAGCTGGGACCAGTCAAAGTCTTTTAGATCATCTCTAAAATCTTTCTCTTTCAGGATCAATCCCTGAAAGAGATATGCTTGTAGGTCAAAACTGGATTTTTGAGAATTGGAGGGGAGCCATTGAGACATATCAAGTGTCTCAATGTTCTTATTCTCCTTCTTTTTTGGCTCTGTGTTCATACTTCAATCCGGCAGGGATTAAAGCTGGTTTGCCAGACGCTTGTCCTCGATATTAGCATCCTTAACAACCGCGTCAATGATCTTTCCGTTTGTACCGTCGCTTCTCGTCATCAAACTGCGGTAGCGGAGCTTCACTTCCTGGATGTATGGTGTAAGGTCGCTGGTTGTAGCTGGGCTAGTGGTATTAGTTACTGCTAGCACATATACTCCATCATTACCTCTGATCGGTTTAGACGTTTGCCCGGTTTCCAATCCTGCCGCTGAAGCAATAACCAATGGCTCAAACAAACCGTTCATTGACTGATCGTTAAAAGTCAGACCGATTGCACTTGCAGTGGCTTTGCCCTGCGCACTAGCTAACTCAGGAAGACTTGAATAGCTGCCGATTCTTTCTATAAGAGCATCTCCTTGCTTTTCTTTAAGCACCTCAGCTTCAAATCTCAATCTGGCTTCTTCAATATCCATCATACCTTCTTCTACAGCCTTTTCAATGTAAAGAACCATTAGCTTGTTATCACGACGAATAACTGTGCTTACAAATCCTTCTTCATTATTGAAGATTGTTGAAAGGATTGATCTTGCATTCCTGAATTCACCAAAGTTGAAATCGTTTGGCGTAACTCTTTCAGCAGTTAGCATTCTGGTGTTTGGAGTTGAGAATGTATCTGACTCAAATGCAGCCATGAACTTCTCTCCAGAATTATGGATGTAAGCAAATCTGTCTGCCTTTGAAAACAAATACTGATCTGTCTCCTCACTGATGAACATAGGCTTAGAAATAGTAGCCAGTCTGATTGCCTCAGTAGTTGGCTCTGGGTAATCAGTGATCTTCATGATATAATAAACAGATTGCTGAGCTGCATCAAGGAATCCCATGAAAACAGAGTCTCTCCCACCTTTCACAAAGATGTTATTGTCGAGATATACATCGTTCAATTCACCTTTCTTCAAGTAGCCCATGTCTCCTCCAAGTGGAGCTGTTGTTTGGTCATTTGAATAAATAGCAGCTACCTGAGCGAAGTTTGCTCCAAATGAGTCTATCTGACGGAAAAGGCTATCTGCCAATCTATATCTGGCAACAAACTCTTCTTGTGTAGTTACCTGGTCAAATGTGATCACGATCTGACTCACTCTAACTGAATCTGGGATCAAGACCTTGTCATTTAGCTTGCTTAGCTTATATGAACCAAGCTCAAAATATGGACCTACGATATCTCCAGTATCTAATTCAGCTGATGTTGAATCAGTGCTGAAGAATCTGTTGATCTCAGGATTCTGATACTCAGTCTGAGTATAGTATCCGAAATTGAATGGGATGTTTGAGTTCTGATTTACGAAGATCGAATCCGTTTTTGGAGGATTCTGAAGACCATCGTAATAGGTCATAACCTCATCTCTTGCTGCTGCTGAATCATCAGCTGAGGCAACTATGTCATAGATCAGGTAACGAACTTTGCGATACTCGTCGGTTTCGAAACGTGCTGGGCTATCCATCATGAAGCCTTCGATATCTTTATCGGTGATCTCTAGCTCAGTGGCAGAGATCTCAGCATATGGGAAATACAGATAGTCGAAGTTGATCGTTCTTCCCTGCTCCTCATAAACCATTTCTGCCATCCATGAAGATGGGTAAAAGGCTTTTTCAACCAGACTGTTATACTTCTCTTTCTGACGATCCTCAATTAGGAACTTCTTCAGGTACTCGTATAGCTTTCTTTTTCTTCCGAATTCTAGATCCTCACCCGGCATTACTGGGATATCGAGATTATTTACGAAATCAGATACCAATGAAGGATTGAAAGGTTGAGTGCTTCCAGTTTCTACAAATAGATTTGAAAGAACCACTTGCTGAACTCTTGAATTTGGACTTGGTGCCATCATAACTGCAGCCAATTCCTTATCGGTGATTCCGATTCCAAGATCCTCATAAGCCTCAGCCATTACTTGCTGAGTTGTGATCTCTAACCAGGTTTGACGTCCGATCTGTTCCTGATCGTACTCGTTAACTCTGTAAACTTCAGGTCCTCTTGTTTGAAGGGCTCTATACTGTCCTTCATTAACCTGATAAAGCTGATTGTAATCGTTCATGGTGATCTCCTCACCATTGACTTCTCCAATAATGGTTTCATCATTTCCGCCGAATACGCCGGCGTTATTTTGGGTTGAATCCATGAAGAGGAATCCTACAATCGCAAGAGCGATTACGATTACAAGCAAGCTCGAGTGCTTTCTAATTTTTCCTATTACTGCCATAAGTTATATGATACTCTTGAACCACAAGGGTTTCGCATCTCAAAAAGGACTGCAAAATAAAGTCATTAAATACGAATTACAAAATTAAAAGCGCTTGGCGCATAAGGCTTTCAGAACATTGTGATGGAGTGCCTAATTGGAAGGAAGTCTCTTGAGGCGAATTGTCTCTATTCTGGTATCGATACTATTGAGAATTCTAACCTTAAAATGGTCGATCTCAACCTCTTCTCCCTGCTCTGGAATATCTTCTAATTCTGAAACGATATAGCCACTTAGAGTCTCATAATCGCCTTCAGGGATCTGTAGGTCATACTTATCATTAAGGTAGTCTACTTCAAGGCGGCCTGAGAACACAAAGGTATCTTCAGCCAGGCTTCTTTCGATAAGGTCTTCATCATCGTGCTCATCCTTGATCTCACCAAAGATCTCCTCGATGATATCTTCTATTGTCACGATTCCTGCTGTTCCTCCATACTCATCTACAACCCAGGCAAGGCTTCGTCTCTTTGAACTTAGCTGTGTAAGCAAGTCTCTTGCCTTCATGGTCTCGGGAACTACCATAACATCGTACATAATGTCGCGAAGATTTTTTGGGTTCTTCAGCAACTCAAAATGGTGTGTGTAGCCCACTACATTATCTAGTGTTCCTTCATAGATAATTAGCTTACTAAGCTTGGTTTCGATGAACTTCTCCTTAAGATCTTCAATACTGGTATTTACCTCAACTGCCTCTACTTCCATCCGCGGGATCATACATTCCCTGATCTTCACATCTCTCAGAATGATCGCCTTTTCAAGAATCTCGGCATTAATATCATCTGCTTCATCATCTTCTTCTCCCTTTGAGTTTCCAGATAGGTCTTTGACGAAGTGCTCAAGATCAACAATAGTGAAATCCTGCTGCGTGTCTTCATGCTCTCCACCCTGAAAAAGCTTGATAAACCATTTTGAAAGCCAGACTATGGAACTGGTCATTGGATACAAGGGCATATAGATCAAATAGCGCATTGGAATCGCTACCGCCTTCATTATCCCAAATGAGTTGATTCTAAATAGGATCTTGGGGAAGAATTCTCCAAAGAATAGGACCACTATTGTAGTTACCAGAGTTTGGGCCAATAGATTTAGTCCTTTTGATGGAATATCAAAATTGAGAGCTGTAGCCATCAGATTACCAAGTACAACTAAGGCGATATTGTTACCTATAAGAAGAGTGGTAATGAAGCGGGATGGATTCTGATGAAACTCGCTAAGGATATTTCCAGCAAGTGAACCGCTATTCTTGCTGATTTCGACCTTTAACTTGTTTACTGAAAGAAAGGCAATTTCGACTCCGGAGAATAGACCGGAAAGCAAAAGAGTAATGATGATTGCTAAAATGCTGGAGTCTTCCATTTACTGCTGAACCTGCTTCTCTTGCTTTTCCAAAAAGCGGCGGTGGTTTCGAATCATAAGGTACACAATTGTGCACATTACGCCGATTAGAAGCGGGAAATAGCTAGCAGTATTCAATATGGATGAAAACCTGATAAGATTGAACAGACCAGTACCAAAGGATGCAATTGCTGCAACCAGCCAGGCGTATTCAAATATGTTATAGATCTTCTTCATCAGACTGCTTGTTAAAGAGAAAAGCATTCAAATTGTTTGAATCATTTGAATTTATCTTCCCATCTCTAAATCGTCGTTTACCTGTAGGATGCCGGTTACGTTCGTTACTTCAACATTTGTAAAATCCTCATCGGCTATCATCCCATATCCTTCAATCACTTCTTCTCCGGTGTAATAAGTTACAAAGGTATTAGGATCCGTGAACAGAATTTTGTTCTGTCTGTCCCATGTGATCTCTTCTGTCTCCATCTGCTCCCCAGCGCTATTCTCAAGTCTAACATTCTCCTTAAGCAGAATTTTACGCTCATCTCTGATTACAAAACCGTAATCGGCCCAAATATGGTTCTCTACCACCTCCTGTTTATCATAAACAAGGATCTCCAGGCCTTCAGGAAGTTCAACTGAGTTTTGCTTATCTACATAAGTGATCATTGTAGGAGTAAGCAATCTTGCTCGCAGCTCAAGGTCTTCATTGTAGATCAACTCAACATTGTATCCTACCTCAACATTTCCGGTTGTATCAACCTTGAGCTTCTCTACCTCCTCCAGATCATTGCTGCAAGAGCAGATCAGCAGGATGGCCAGTAAACAGAATGTCAATTTGAGATTCGTCATTATTTCCCTAAAGATACGGAGAGACATAAAAAAACCCCGATCCCGAAGATTCGGGATGGGGTTGACAAAAATTTAATTCCTTTCTATCCATCAGAAGCTCTGATGGAAGTAGTTCTGTTGATCCAACATGGGACAGTATAGGAGCCGCCAATACTAAGATTTTTGAAGAAGATATCTTCCTTAGTTGGCATGAATCCCCAGTACTTATTGATCAGACTTTGAGCCTTCTCAGAAACCTCAGGATCTACAGATTTAGCTTTTTGAAGCATGTCGATCGCTGGCCACACTACAACCTGAGAATCCCATCCTGTTCCAGGACCACAAAGCTTACCTGAGTTTAGGTAAAGGTTAGCGATCTGGATATAAGGCTCACCCCAATCCGGACGAAGCTCAGCAGCTTGAAGAGCAGTCTCTCTTGACTTGCTGAAGTTACCCTGACGCTGGTAGATTCCGGCGATAGAGATCAGATCCTGAGCTTTCTTGCTCGCATCTTCTTCTAATTCTGATGCCTGCTGATAAAAGCCAATTGCAGTGTTGTAATCCTTCTTAGTGCTGTAGCTATTTGCAACATATCTCGCTCTAGCGGCAGTTGGGTCAACTTTCAATAGCTCTTGTGCGATGTTCAGGAAGTCAGCTGCATAAAGGGTATCCTTATGGCAGTTAAGTGATAGCATGATTCCGTATGCTTTCTTTAAAAGCTCAGGATCACCTGGCTTCTCAGCAAGCTTTTCTTTGTAGATCTCTACAATTGAAGCACAGCTAAGAATTCCTTCAGAGATAACAAGTTGAGTAGCCTTCTCTTTGTATTGAGCATAATAGTCGGCGTACTTAGACTCATTTTCGATATTGTGGTCAGCTACTTCAGAAATTCTATTGTAAACACTAAGGATATACTCAGTAGTGTAAGTAGTGTCTTTCTTAGAGAGAACCCATGCTCCCTGAACCCATGGATAGATAAGAGTGAAGTACATCTCATTTCCTCTTAGCTCATAAGTTCTTTCGAACATATCCATGATAGCTGGAAGCTCATCATTCCTATAAGAGAAGTATAATAGAGTGCTTCGCTCAAGAATAGAACCTTCAAACTCTGGGAAGATATCTCTACGAGTCTGATAGATGGCCATAAGAGTATCAAAGTATGCAGACTGCAGAGCCTTAGACTCCTCATCTTCTGCTCCTTTCAATTCTTTAATAGCTTGAGAATAAGCCTTAGCTCCGTTAAGGAATGTAGTTTGTCTTGCTGCAGGAGCGTTGAAGAACAAAATTCTCCATGTAGCTAATAGAGGCTTATAATCTTCGAAGGTCGCATTCTTATCCAATTGCTTGAAATCCTGCTCGTTTACTGAAACTAACTCAATGTGACGAGCACTGTCATCAGGAGTCTTTCCCCATTTTGGATGGGCATTTGCCATCACAGCATCCTGAATCACATCTATACGCTCTTCTCCCATGTCGAAATCAGTACCATCCCACTGACCACTTTGAGCGTTCAATGAAAAGATTGCTGATAGGGCAATTGTCAGAGTAAGGATTTGTCTTTTCATGATTAATCGAATTTTCGTCTTATGAACCATTTATCGTTAAAAGTGAAGTTAAAGCTGATTTTTGCGTAACTCTCCTCGAATAAACCCTGGCTTTGCGTTCCAGTTCGACCAAGGTCTACAAGAAAGTTGATTTTAGTAAAAGCACCTCTAACTTTCTTTATAGGCATTCCAATTCCAAAAGTCATACCAAGTTGAGGTAAATCCTCCCCACGGAAGGTGTAATATGTCTGGCCAAGGTAAAATCCCATGCGGAGTTCGAGCAGATTTACAAAGTTGTTGTACTTCGGGTGCTTAGTGATAAACTCACCACCAAAGCTCAGTTTCCATGCATCGGTGATGTTGTTTACATTCTCGAGAGGTGATTTGATCTTCGACCATCTGGTATAGCTGAAGTCCATACCAAGAGTAGCTCTTCTCGTCTTTTCTATATCAAAGAAGCTAAAGGAAAAACCTAATCCAACAGTAGCCGGAATAACCAGAGCTCCTTGCTGATTATTTACGAATCTAAGAGTGTCCTGAACAATTGGTAATCCCACATTACTTAATGTATAGGTCTGCCAAACATCATCCACAAAGCTCTTTAGACTGACTCTCGAATTACCGTAGATTCCAGCAGTGAATTCATAAGTACGGTCATTCTGATTATCAAGATCCTCGTCTCTTACAGTGAATCGTTTGTGGTACTGGGCTCCAAGACTGTAAGTAAAGTCCTGGACATTCATCGCCTGGAAGTTCCTCACGTTCAATGCCCCTGATCCGGGTTCAAATACAACACTTCCTCTGTAGGTAAGCGTCCCAAAGACAAAGCCGGCGTTCAAGCCAACACTGAAATCTCCGAAACGGACTCCATTCCCTATATAGAATTGATAAAGTGTACCATCTCCATCAAAAAGCTCTGCATATGGTCCATTCACGGTATCTGTGACCGACCTGATATACTCATAGTTTACCCTGGAAAAAGGAACCAGCCCTACACTCAGACCCCACTTGTTCTCGATGATCGGAAATCCAAGAGCTATATAGCCAATGGTTCCATCATTCATTTTATATAGAGTATCACTGCTTCGAAGTGTCACTCCCTGCCATTCTACTGAAATATCAAAAGCAGTAAAATTCAAAGCTGAAAGAGCAGCAGGGTTTCTGAAGTTTAGGTGAATATTGCTTCTGTATGCTGAGGAAATACCCATACTTCTTGGTATGGCGAAGTCCTGAGGAAGCAGCGTACCAATCCCATATCGCGTGTAAGGCGAGTTGACTTGAGCCTCAAGTGTGAGCCCGGTCAATAGTAATAAGAGCAAGCTTAAAAGCTTAGCTATGCTTCTCGGCATTATAATTCAGGATTGTGTTTAAACCTTCCAGTACCAGATTTGGAGCGGCAAATATCTCACTTTTGAAACTACCATCAAACAGTGGAGCATCTCCACCTGTAAGAAACACAAGACATTCTGGATACTGATGGCGAAAACGCTCGATTTGTCCGGCAATTTCACTGGCTGTTCCATTTAACACTCCTGAATGAATAGAATTGACGGTGTCATGACCGATAAGCTCAGTGCTGACAGCACTTTCGGAAGATTGTAGCAAGGGTAAACGGGCAGTGAATTCATGCAGAGAACGATATCTCATTTGTACTCCGGGACTAATAGCTCCTCCAAGGTATCTGGCATCAGCTGTTAAAAAATCATAAGTAATTGCAGTCCCGGCATCTATAACGAGAATTGGCTTAGAAGGAAACCTTGAATAAGCGCCGGCAATGGCAGCGATTCGGTCCATTCCCAGGGTTTCTTTTGAGGAGTATTCATTTGAAAATGGCAGAGCTGTTTCCTTATCCAATTTCAAAAGCTCTACTGAGATGAATCCCCTTAATTTTTCAGATAGACCGGATTGTGAAACACTCAAAGATATCGCTCGATCAAACCTCGAGCTGCTTAGCCAATCGTGAAAGTTCAGGTCGTCAATTCCGATAAAGACCTCTTGCTCTCTTATCTCATTACCTTCAAAGAGAGCTGCTTTCAAGCGGGTGTTTCCTATGTCAATTGCAAGATTCAACTAGAGCTCAAAGATATTCTTAATCCGCTCTCCCTGAACATACATAACTATAAAGGCATCTTTGTTTCCTCCTGCTCTGACATTGGCGCAGGTCCTTTTGATCTCCTCTAAACTTGGAGTTTCCCCAAGCACATACTTGAAAAAGCCATTCTCTTTAACAACTTCATATCCCTGGAGATGGGTGTTTACTGCTGTATTTACATCAATCTTCTTGTTAGCAGCCATAAACTGTACTCTGTAAATGGTATCAAAGATCTTTGGGGTACTTGTGGGCAGAGGTAGCATCACAGTATCTATTGAGCGCTCCTTTGCAGGAACAGCCACGATCATATCATCGTAGTAGCCCTTTGGAGGAGGCACTCCTGCATCAGCTTCGTAACTTGGCTGGTAAAGTTGATCATTAGACATATAGATCTTCTTGCCGTCAAGACCAATCTGGCCGATAGGCCTAAACTCACGCATAACGTCCATTGCAATTGGCTCCGGCGGAGTTCTTACCTGCTCGATCTTCAGGAACCTCTTTTGACGGTAAATTGGATTCCCCTTGTTATCATAACCAAGAATTTCTTCATTAGGTCTTTGTTCTTCTTCAGCAGCGATCTGCATTTCTACCGGCTCTCCTGTGAACTCAGGGTCGATCTCTTCCGACTCTATTTCACTAACTGCCAAAGGATCTGCCGCAATAGGAGGGTCATGAGTTAAGGTCGCTTTGGTCACTCTTCGCTCAGCAATCTGAAGGTGCTCTTCAAAATCAGCCAGCGTTTCGTCGCTTAGGTAATATTGGATCTCGTAGCTACCATTATTCAATTGCAATCGAGTATTTGCTCCATGCAGTTCCAGCTTAGTGCGGTCAACATCGGCAAGGGCATAAGTGATTCTATCAGCCTCAATTTCAGAAACCGGAAGAATCACATATCGCTCAGCTTCTTCCCTGTCGACCCAGGTTGGAAGGAAGCCATAATCCTGAATAGCCACATCACCATTGCCGGTTCTTTCAAGCACGATCTCGAAGATCAAACCTCCCTGAGTGTACTTACCCGAGAAATCAGAGATGAAGTTTCCAAGTGAGTAGACTATTAATCCGGGATTATTCTTCACTGGGCCCAGATAGCCTCTTTTATCAATTGTTTGCACTACGTGCGGATGGGCGCCTACCACGAAATCCGCTCCATTATCGTAAAGGAACTCTGCTAAGATCCTCTGTCTGCTAGAAGGGTAATTCTTGTACTCGTTTCCCCAGTGCATATAAGTGATAATGAAATCCGGCTCCATTTCTTTTGCCTTCTCAAGATCTGCTTTGATCTGATCTTCAAAAGCCCTGTTCAAAATGTAAGGTGCCGGGACCGGAAGGATATTAACTATGTCGGTATAGGCAAGAACCGCAATCCTAAAACCCTTCTCATTTACGATATAGGGATAAGTTAAATCTCTGGACTCTTGATTGAGAAAGGTACCAGTGTGGTCGATTCCAAAAGAATCAAGCACCTTGATCGTGCGCTCCATTCCATGACCGAAATGATCCACAGAATGATTATTTGCTGTAATCAATAAGTTAAAACCTGCTCTCTTTAATGCCAGGGCAAACTCATCTGGAGAATTGAATCTTGGCCAGCCACGGTATTGGCTATACTCGGTTCCTGCAAGGGTAGTTTCCAGATTTCCAATGGTAAGATCTCCTAGGTTTAGGATAGGCTGAATGGCCTGAAAGCAATCTGAATAATCGTAGCTATTTGTTGCAGGATTGTAGGCGGCGTCCAGTTGCTCCCGATGTTGCATCAGATCACCGACCAACTGGATCTTGAAGGTCTCCTGTGCCACAAGAGGTGTGACAAGGAAAATGAAAAAACTAACTAACCAATGCCTCAATCTCATCTGATTGATAAACTTTTAACTGTTCACTGCTCTCCTTCGCTGACAGCAGCATTGCCTTTGCAACTGTTTTACCTTGAATAGCTCTGTATTTTTTAAATGGACCAATCATCAATGGGCTAAAAACACCCATGAAAAGCTTTGCCATTTCCTCACCGCTTCGGTACTCTTTTCTCTCGCCCAATAATAATGACGGTTGAAAGATCTGAAGAGATGGGTATCTCATTGCTTTTAATTCCTGCTCGACCTCACCTTTTACTTTATTGTAAAAAACCATTGAGCCGGAATCCGAGCCCAGGGCAGTTACAATGGAAAAGATCTGAACTCCATTCTCAATTCCAATCCTTGCTGCTTTTAGCGGATATTCTCGATCCACCAGTTTAAAAGCTGCCTTGCTCCCGGCATTCCTTATCGTGGTGCCAAGACAACAGAATATCACATCACCTTTAATTGCTTCTTTAAGAGAATCATCATCGGAAAAATCCACAATGATCTGATTCAGCTTAGGGTCTTTTACTTCTAATGGTCTTCTTACTAAAGCTCTTACTTCTTCGAAATAGGAATCAGCAAGAAGTAATTGAAGCAACTCTGAACCAATCAGCCCGGAGGCTCCTAATAGAACAGCGGTTTGAGTTTGCATAAGACAAAGCTAGCCAATATCTGCTCTGAGAATATACGAGGCATTGTCAAATATGTTCCTGAAGGGGCTTTGGGAAAAGCACTATTTTGACGCAGTGGAAATTCATCAGGCCTTTATTGTTTTTGGTGTCGGCCTGGCGGCCGGATTTGTAAACATCCTCGCGGCTGGAGGTTCACTTCTCACATTACCTGTTCTTATTCAGGATATCGGGCTCCCATCAGCAACAGCAAATGGTACAAACAGGGTTGCCATTTTCCTTCAAAATATCTTCGCTTTAAAAGGATTCAAAAGCAAGGGAATCAATGTTTTCCCCTTCGCCTGGTGGCTTGGTGGAGCAGCTTTACTAGGTGCAATTCCAGGTGCGATCCTGGCGGTAGAAATTCCCGATGAGTACTTCAATAAGATCCTTGCAGTTGTGCTGGTCAGTGTGGGTCTGCTTCTCTTTTTTCAGCCCATGAAGAAGTACGAGGCAAATCCAGACCTAATGTTCAGTAAGGATAAGCTTCCATTCACGCTCCCTACATTTTTTCTGATTGGAGTCTATGGAGGATTTATTCAGGCTGGAGTTGGTTTCCTGATCGTCTCAGCTCTGCTTATCATTAATTCCTTCAATCTGGTTTATGCTAATGCTGCAAAAGTGAGTACTGTATTGATCTACACTTTTGTTGCTCTTGGTATCTTCATCTTCAATGGAAAGGTTGATTGGCTATATGGTTTAACACTAGCGGCCGGCAATTCCATAGGAGGATATTTTGCCAGCCGCTGGTCAGTTAAGATCGGAGATAAGTACATCCGGATCTTTATGTTGGTGGTGATCGTCTTTATGGCGATCAGACTATATCTCTATTCTTAAGTCCCTTCTGGATACATTACGATCTGAATCCTTTGTCCACTATTGAAGAAGCTGTTTGCCGTTTGCTGCACCATTTCAGGAGTGACTCCGTCAACATAGCTTCCGTAATCCAGGATCTGGAGCGGATCTTCTCCTGCCATATAATATTGGCTTAGTGCACTCAGCCACCAGCTGTTCTCCTCAAGATCAGTTTCTCTTTGACGGCGTTGAGTTTCCTGGATCTTGAGGATGTTATCCGATGAAGGACCTTCAGATTTTAGTTTGGCAATCTCTGCTTCGGCAGTTGCAATTAGCTCGTCAACGTTATCAGGACTGCAACTCCACATGATGTTACACATATATTTTCCGCTTGGGAACATCTGAACATCAGGGTAAACCTGCACTCCGTAAACACCTCCCATATCTTCTCGCATTGACTCGCGAAGCATAATATCCAAGATATCCATGGTGCTATAAAGAGCATATCGATTGCTGAAATCATAGGTCATGTCTCCATGATAAACCAGCATAACCTGGCTCTTAGGCTCAGTTCCTTTATTTAGCTGAAATTGAGCATTGCCATTTGGTGGTCCATAAGTGTATGGTCCAAAGTCTTCTTCTTTTGCCTCTGGAAGACCTCCAATGTACATGCTCACCATTGGCTCGATCTCGTTGGGATCAAAACTTCCTACGAAGAGGTAGGTAAAGTCCGCATCACCGAATCGCTCATTATATGCCTCCATTGCCATGTCAAGGTCGATAGCACCCATTTGATCTTCATCGGGAAGTAGTTGCCCTCTAATGCTACCGTCAGAGGTGATCTTGGCAGCTTCGAGATAGAAGTAGAAATCAGGATTGGAAGCGAGACTTCCCATCATGATATTGACCTGGCTCATTAAAGAGCTGAATGCCGTTTCATCTTTTCTTGGAGCAGTGTGATACATATAGATCATCTGAAGAGCAGTCTCAAAATCATCGGGAGTAGATGAGCCCGAGATCCCCTCAGTGTAATCGTCGATAAAAGGAGCTACCTGCACCTGCTTACCTGCAATCCATTTTTGCATATCTGTTGGTGACATTTCACCAAGTCCACTTTCATAGATGATATCGCTGGCCCATGTAGCAGACCAGTACTCATCATCTGCATATAATGAACTTCCTCCCATGCTGTAGCTTGAGAATAAGATCTCATCATTCTTAAAATCGGTTGGTTTCAATACCACTGTAGCTCCGTTTGAATATTCCCAAACAGTGATTCCAAGCTCATCGATAGTCGAAGTGCTGGTGATCACACCAGGCTCTGGAATCTCAGTAAGAAGGTCACCTCCTACAAATGAATCTTCGTATGGATCAATGTCGAGAGTCTTGACCTCAGAGATCATTGCAAGTACATCCTCTTCATTAGGGAACATGGATTCAGCATCAGAAGGGCCGGTAATGATCACGGCTGCGTTGTCTTCTGAGATCCATTCGCCCGCCAGGGCATTAACATCATCAAGAGTGATATCTGGAATAAGCGCATTTGCCAATTCATAAGATCTTTCTACCCCAGGAGCAGCAGATCCCTCTAGGAAATGGCTAACCAAAGGCCAAACTAATGTTCCTGAATTGATCTTATCTCTTTCATTGTATGACTTCTCATAGTCGCTTAGCATTTCCTCCTTCACTCTGTCGAGCTCGCTTTGATTGAAGCCATGACGAAGAATTCTTTCATTCTCTATCAATGCCGTCATTAATCCCGCATTGACCTTTTCTTCTGAAACAGTAAGTGAAACTGAGTAGGCATCCTGGCCTCCGAGGAATTCAGAATAGCCGCCATAAGCGCTGGCAAATGGAGGATCTTCCTGCAATTTGATCTCTTCAAATCTTTGGTAAAGCATTGAGGCATACATATCGGCAACTAGCTCATCGCGGAAGTCTCCAATTGTAATCATCTCTTTTGCCGGGTGCTTATAAAGCAATTCAATATCGGTGCTGCTTGCTTCAGGATCAGTTATGATAGCGACCTTGGTTCCTTCATAATCCGGAATACCATAATCGACTCTTTCAGGTCCTTCTGTTGCCGGCATTCCCGAAAATTGGTCGATGATGCGTTGCTCCATCTCATCCATATCGAAGTCTCCAACCACGATCAAACCCATTAGATCCGGGCGATACCAGTCATTGTAGAATCTTGTAAGAGATTCATAATGGAAGGTGTCAAGTAAGATTGGATCTCCGATTGGAAGTCTTTCCGCATATTGAGAACCTTCAAGAACTACCGGAAGGTACTCGTAGGTCATTCTCATATCCGGACCTAAGGAAGAACGCCACTCTTCGATCACTACGCCTCTTTCATCATCGATCATCTCAGGTTCGAAGCTTACGAGATGGGCCCAATCTTCAAGAACCTGAAGTCCATTGTCAAGGATCTCTGCTGAATCAGTTGGCAGCTTTAGCATGTAAACCGTTTCATCGAAGCTTGTGTAGGCATTGAGGTGTGCCCCAAAGTTCACCCCAATGGATTCCAGATAATCAACCAGTTCATTTTTTTCAAAGTTCGCTGAACCGTTGAAGCACATGTGCTCAACAAAGTGAGCGAGACCAAGTTGGTCTTCTGCTTCCAGAATGGACCCGGCATTGATTGCCAGGCGGAACTCTGCTCTGTTCTCTGGTTTCTGGTTATACATTAAATAGTACTTCATCCCATTCTCAAGCTCTCCCGTTCTTACAAGTGGGTTAAGCTCGAGTTCTGCATTGAGATCAATACTTGACTCTCCTTCCTCGTCATTGCTTTTGTTTCCGCAAGAGGAAAAGATCAGTGTGAAGCCCAATAGGCTTAAAAAAAGAAGGTTGGTTTTCATGACTCTTTATTTAAAGTAGATGAAGGTGCATTGCCCACCTCCATTGAATCCGAAATATTGAATATCCAGGCTGATCTGGTTTGAAGCAGGATTGTAGAATCCCTGTCCGTCAACAGTATTTGCTCCAACTACCTGGCCCTGAAATTGAATTAGATTTCCCCGATTCGTCCTATCTGTAAAGATATTGGCATTTAGAGGGAGCCCTGAATTCATGAAGTTATTGATCACAATGATTGATGGGTCACCAAATGGATCTGCTGTGATCTGAGAAACATGGCTTGGCACAAAACCTTGCACGCAACCCGGAGAAACCTGCCAGGTGCCAATGTACTTATCGGCGGCAAGGTCTTCACAATTATCACCTTCGTATCCATCCCAACAAAAGCATCTGCCATTGACGCAATTTGATCTGGAGCCACAAACAACACCCTCACATCCATTACTTCCACATCCTGCAAAAATCATCATGCAAAGCAGAATTGGAAGAAGCTTAAAATCAATCATTTCTCAAAACTAGTTAATTCAGTAAGTCTCTTTGTTATTTGAAAACGACAGCCATTTACTATTTTCCTTCAAAATTTGAATAATGTTAGGAATAGGATCTCAAGTAAAACACCCAACATTTGGAGAGGGGGTGGTAGTAGGTGTAGACCGCGAATTCTACAAAATTTACTTTCATTCAGAAGATAAGGCCAGAGCGATAGCCATCATCTTTGAAGGATTAGAAACGATAGAAGGAGTTGAGGCTGAGGCACCTCCGATCGATCTGGAAGACTTTGAAAGGTCAATGAGAAAGTTGCTCGCTGAGTATATCGATCCGAAACCAATGATTGGTATGGGAGCAAAATGGATCAGAGGGACAGTTACTTTAAATCCGGGCGACCCGGATCTATCATCAAAAGAAATTCCCATTGATACTTTCTTCAATAAAATTGTGATGGTTCGGGAAAGGCTAAGAGTCCTGGAGCAGAACATCAACAATCACGAGAAGCTAGACAACGAGGATAGAATTCATCTTCAACAGTATATCACAAGAGCATATGGAAGTTTGACAACATTCAATGTGCTGTTTCAAAGTAAGGAGCAAGGATTTAAGGGAACGGGGAAATAATTATTCGTCAAGATCCAGAAGCATCTTTTCGGCTCCTTCCTGATAACTATTTTCTCGACTTGAGAGCTCCTTCAATAAGGTAGTTGCTTCGGTGGTCTTACCTTTCTTAAGGAGAGCTTGTGACTTATACCAGATTGCACCGTCGGTGTAAAGATTGTCACCATTATTAATGATGATATCAAAAGCGTCGATTGCCTTATTGAATTTGTTGGAATTGAAGTTTGACAATCCGAGGTAATAATAGGCCTCCATGTCATTTGGATCCTTCTTTACTTCTTCATTAAAGCGGGAAGCTGCAGTCTTGAAGTTCCCTGCAAAGTATTCGTCATAAGCACTAGACTGATTATCCAGACTTTTAGAAGCCACGACTACTTCACTCATTTCAGACATATTTTGGACAAGTCCGATGTCGAGGTTTGATGAACGACCGTCAAAAACCGTGATCTCCCCAGTATAACTCTTGTATCCAAGATATTCAACAGTTACTGTTTCCTGACCAGCACTTGCAGGAAGTTCGTAGTATCCATTGGCGTCAGCAACTCCTCCCTGACCTTCAGATCCAACTACAGTTGCTCCAACAAGCGGGTCGCCAGTTTCTGAATCACGAACAAAGCCCCATACCCGACCGGCTTCCACTTCAAGTTGATAGGTCCCAGCACCCAATAAAGCATCGCGATCATTTGAGATCTCACTG
>CAXDOZ010000011.1:0-39176 GCA_963991145.1 uncultured Chitinophagales bacterium
CCTCTACATCGCACAAAATAATAGTTGTTCTGAAATCTACCGGCAACTCATTGAGAGCTTTGGTGACTTCATCGCCCAACATCTCCTTGAAAATGTCGTGGCTTGTGTCAAGGCTACCAACATAAGGCGTATCCTCAGATTCATGAAAACCCAGGTAGTCCTCATAGTCTACTTTGGCGGGTCGTTTTGCCTTCTTCCTATACTCATTGATGAAGGCATTCTTCAAAATCCGAAAGAGCCAGGCCTTTGAGTTTGTCCCTTGCTCGTATGAATCAATAAACCTAAAGGCTTTCAAAAAAGTTTCTTGAACCAGATCTCTGGCATCCGCTTCTTCTAAGGTTAGGTGATAGGCAAAGTTGTAAAGAGCTTCTGCATGCGGATAGAATTCCGATTCGAATACATCGATTTGCCCCTGCTCTTTGCCCATATTCTAAAAATAGAAATTCGGTCTAATATGTTTGTACACCGACTCTCCATTAAAAGCCTTCTTTTCAATATGCTTTATTGAATGCTATCTTCGTTGCTACGCGTATATGGAACATCGATCGGACCTTTTCCGTCAATTTACATACGGCCTTTTCCTTTTTGCAGCCTTTGGGATGTTTCTCAGTAGAGTAGTTCTGAGTGTCTCTTTTATCGGGCTTTTTGGAATATCTATTCTTTGGATCGTACTTAACAAGTTCAAGTTTAACAAGAACGCGTTCCTTGGTTTTGCTGCTCTTAGCGTCACATTCTTTATAATTCTTTTTAGTGGAATCAAAGGAGGCGATAGCCAGTTCTGGTTCAAACATCTGGTTCTCAAACTTCCTTTCTTTTCAATGTCTCTGGCCCTCTTTGCTTTACCATCCCTGGAAGAGAAGCAGTTTAACAGGATACTTCTTGTATTTGGCTCACTTGCTGTAGCTACCGGGATTTATACTCTGGGCAACTACCTCATCAATATGGAGAGCATACATGAAGAAATGCTAAAAGGGAGAGGCTTTCCCAATCCGGTAAATCAGCATATCCGCTATTCTTTGATGCTGGTAATGGGCCTTTGTTGCTGGTCAGTTTTAATGATTCGAGGCTTTTTTGAAAAGAAGACCACTAAGGTCATTGCCTGGTTATGCATTGTTTTCCTGGTTGTACTGATTCACGTGATCTCGGTTAGAAGTGGCTGGCTGGCTTTATATCTGGTTGGACTTTATTTCCTTATTAGATATCTCCTGGTGCGAAAGAACTGGGCCCTGGGAGCAGTCTTTGCAATAGCCTTGATCGGTGGACCATTTCTGGCTTATTACTCAATTGAAAGCGTTGAGAATAAAGTCCGTTACACGCTCTACGACCTACAGCAAGCTGAGAGTGGAAACATCACAGGCCTTAGCGATGCACGCAGGATGACTTCCATAAGAGTGGGCCTTGAACTCGGAAGGTCTGATATGCTTACCGGAGTTGGTGTAGGCTCTTTAAGAGAAGAAACCAATAGTTATTATCAGGAGCATTATCCCGAGCTTACCGAGTCTTACGAATGGCAATTGCCCCACAATGAGTTTGTGTGGTTTTTTGCAGCTACAGGCCTCATAGGTCTTGTGTTCTTTTGTATTTCCTTTTTCCTCCCTCTGTTTCATCGGGCAGCTTTCAAAGACTCGATGATACTCTGCACTTATCTTGTAATAGGAAGCTCCTTGCTTACCGAAGCTACCTTTGACAGGCAATTGGGAGTTGCCTTATTTTTAGTTTTCATTACACTAGCCCTCAATGTCCGTAAAGCTATCCGCACTGATCATAACCTTTAATGAGGAAAGGAATATCAGAGATTGTATTGAATCGATCTCAGGTGTGGCGGATGAGGTTATCGTTCTTGATTCCTTTAGTAAAGATCAAACCAAAGAGATCTGCCAGGAATACGAGCTAAGATTTGAGCAGCACAATTTTGATGGTCACGTGGAACAAAAGAATCGGGCCGTAGGCCTAAGTTCTAATGACTGGGTGCTAAGCCTTGATGCAGATGAAAGGCTTTCTGAAGACCTAAAGGAGAGCATACTCAGTGCTAAGGAGAATGGCTTCAATGGAGCTGATGGATTTAGCTTTAACCGAAAGAATTTCTACGCTGGAAAATGGATCCGATATTCAGATTGGTATCCAGACCGAAAGATCCGACTCTGGAATAGAAAGTGCGGTTCCTGGCAAGGCGTCAACCCACATGATAAAGTCGTCTTAATAGAAACCTCTACTGAAAAACAGCTAAAAGGCGATTTGCTCCATTACACATTTGCTTCGTCTTCCGATCATTTTAAGCAAGCAGTAAAATTTGGCAGGATAGGGGGGACAATGCTTCAGGAAAGGAATAAGATTTTTCTTCTCTTCAAATGGATCTTTAGTCCTTCCTACAGATTCTTTAAGATGTTTTTCCTTCGTCTGGGCTTTCTGGATGGCTGGAGAGGATTTTCAATCGCAGCGATCACGAGCTATGAGGTCTGGCTGAAATACGGAATCGGCCTTGGCCTGATAAAAGGAGGTAAAAGGTGAGAATTGCTCTTGACGCAAAACGCGCTTATAACAACTACCGCGGCTTAGGCCAGTACTCTCGTCAGTTGATCGCAGGCTTGCACGAAATAGAGAACGCTCCAGATCTGGACCTTATAACAACAGGAAAGGGAGCGATCCTGCCGGATTTCAACGAAAGCAACTTACGCACTATCAGATCTTCCTGGCCATTCTTCCAAAGTCTTTGGAGCAGCAGAAAGGCGGGAAATGTAGCATTGAATAGTGGTGCTCAAATCTATCATGGCCTATCAAATGAGATTCCGCTTATTCCCTCTGGATTACGATCTGTGGTTACCATTCACGATGTCATCTTCCTTCAGCAGCCACACCTTTACCCAATTATTGATAGGAACATCTATAAAGCTAAAGTGAAGAGCGCCCTTAAACGGGCGGATGTTGTTGTTACCACCAGTGATCAAACCACTGCCGATATAAAGCAGTTCTTCCCGGAGATAAAGGCGAATTACAAGACGGTTTATCAATGTGCTGATCCTACCTTTTTTGAAAGCCAGGATGTGGAGATTCCAGAACTTCCGACAGAATTCGTGTTATGCGTAGGCTCGATCGAAGAGAGAAAGAATCAGCTTTCTGTCTTTAAGGCAATTAGTAAGATCAGACCAGAACTCTCTTTGGTTTTGGTGGGTAGTGGTAAATCATATTTAAAGGATATCAAGTTCTGGGCAAAGAAGAATGGGCTACTGAATAAACTTCTACACCTGGAAGGAATCAATAACGCTCAACTTGCTCAAGTTTATAGGAAAGCTGCCTTGCTGGCTTACCCTTCACTACATGAAGGTTTTGGGATTCCTCTTGCAGAGGCAATGGCTTGCGGCACCCCAATTTTGACTTCAACCGGAGGAGTCTTTGAAGAAATTGCTCAGGGAGCAGCGACATATTGCGATCCATATTCTGTTGAGAGCATCGCATCAGGCATTGATTCTATCCTAAGTGATCAGGATCGAACATCTCAAAAAGTAGAAATAGGAAAGGAGCGTTCCGGGCAATTTACAAGGGCAAAATTTGCCTCAAATATGATGGAGGTATATACATCAGTGATTGGCAAATAGAACATTCCAGATCGTGAGTTTCATCATGTCGTTCAGGGGCATTCTCAATACCTAATTTTTGTAGCTTTATCGCTTAAATTTTTGAGCCTTTGCCCAAGCCTAGAAACATCATTTTAGTCGTAGCCGATAGTTTGCGCTATGACTCCGCTTACAATAATGGATCCCCCGGAGTTCCATACCTGGAACAAAACTCCATTCAGTTTCATCAGGCTAGATCATCTGGTTGTTGGACTTTGCCGGCGACTTCATGCATGTTTTCAGGAAAGGTTCCTCATGAGCACGGCGCCACCAGTCAAAGTAGAAGAATCTCAGACGATGTTCCTACGCTCGCAGAGAAGCTTAAAGCTCAGGGTTATAACACTTATCAGGTAACAGCAAATGTTGCAACGACCGAGGTTTTTGGTCTTGAGAGAGGTTTTGACAAAGTGATCAAGATCTGGCAGGAGGTTGACCCAAGGTTTAATCGTTTGGTTAGACTAGGTCTGATGATGGGGAAGGCCCGTGTTAGAAAGGCACTTAGATCGAAGGATAAAGTAATGACTCAGCTTACCGATGACCTTGAAGTTGGTAACGTTTGGGCTCAAAGCACCTACCCGGATGTCTTTGATTTCGCCAGAGAGATCATTGAAGAGAATGAAAAGAAGAATGAAGGCTCTTTCATCTTCATCAACCTGATGGAGTCTCATTTCCCTTACCATATTGCTCCAACGTTTAGATTCTCTGGATCTAATCTGATCGCAAAGCTTAAGGAGAGCTATCACATGTATCACTTCGTGAATCAGTCTTTCCTGAAAAGCGATGATATGCTTGCTCCGCCTAAGATGATGCAGCTTTTGCAGAAGCGTCAACAGGAAAGCTGGGATATAATAAAGAATGGTGTAGACGAGTTTTGCCGCGAAATGCACGAGGGCAAGGAGAATCTTGTAGCATTCTGCTCAGATCACGGAGATAATTTTGGTGAGATGAATTGGGCTTATCACTTCTCAAATGTGAATGACGCCGGAAACAGGGTTCCAATTATGTGGCTGGGTCATGAAGGTCCAAAAGCCGGAAATGTAGATCGTCCTGTATCGTCTCGATTCCTCTTCCATTCCATTTTGGAAGCTACCGGAGAAAAGAGTGATGAAGGAAATCTCTTTGATGAGACGGCTCAGAACCTTCCAATCCTTTCAAGCTACTGGTACAACCTTCAGGGAAAGACCAGAAAGAAATTCAAGTACAACCAGCTCGCTTTTGTTGATAGCGGAAACCGTTTCAAGCTCAAACAGGGAGATTGGTATGCTGCTCCTATCACACAGGGTAAAGACTATGAGTCGGAGTTTGTGAAGATGGAGAAAGGAAGCAATCCTATTGAGGAGCTCGTAGAGGATACAGAACGCAAGAACTACCTACGCAAGAAACTTGAAGATTTCAAGGCTTTCGATCACAAGATCTACGAGAAGAATGTCTCTAAAGGATTGGACGATTAGTCCATTTCGAAGCGCTGACTGGTTCCATTGCTGAACTGCTCAACTACCATCACATTGTCTTCAACATAAACTGTATCCGCAGGGAAATCTGCTATACCGTGCAATTCCATTACAAAGCCACCTTTCTCGCTCTTTAACAGAACAAATACCCTTCTGGCCTTTGGCTTGGTGGTGTATTCATAGATATAGTATCTATAGGGAGAATTAACGCCTTCAATAACCTCTACCAGCTCTCTTACTCCTTCCTTTTCAGCATATGATTGAGGAATTAGAATTCTAAAGAGCGACACAAAGCTTAGAGTGAAAACCAGACCAACTACAAGAACCGAGATCAGGTAGACCTTGTTCCTATTGGATTTTGTAGGCTCCGGAAGCAGGATCTCGTAATAGAATACTCTGATCAGATAGAATGTCAAAAAGAGTGAACCCAGCACAAGCCCAATAACTGCAAGGTTTCTGGCAGTCCGGAACTCAGGAATAACATCCAGTGTAGCTAGAACAAGTGCTATAGCCGGAAGTAAGGCATCTAAAGCTATAAGGAGATATCGCTTCATAATTTAATCCTTGAAGTTATGAGAAGGAACGAGAACCCTCAGAGCTGCTGGAATCACTTCCATTTCGAAATCTCCGGTACCCATTAATTCCCCGTCTGCTTCCATGTATACTTGCTTTTTTCTGGCAGCTTTCACTTTGACTCTTTGTGCTTTTGCTTGCTGAACTTTAGGATGCTCAACGAACTTCCCACTGTATAGTTGACCTAATCTTGAAATGATCTCCCATTTGCCAAGATTTCCTGCCAGAGTTAGATCAAAATAGCCATCATTTGTGATGGCATCTGGAACTAGTCGCATTCCACCGCCACCGTACTGGCCTATTCCGGCCAGGACCATATAGTGCTTACCACTCACTTCTTCCTGATCCATCTGGATTTCAAATTGGCTGCTATTGTAGGTCAAAAGTGCTTTCAGTGAACCAAGCATATATGAGATCTTGCCCAGCTTCTTTCCGGTTTGCTTAACAACCTCTCCATCGAAACCTATGCCGCACAGATTGAGGAAGAATCTCGACTCCTTGCCATCCTCGAACCTTGCAATTCCTGCATCCTGTATAAATGGCTGGCCTAGCTTGATGCTTCTGATGTTCTCTTTGTAACCTTTTGGGATGCCATAGGTGCGAACCCAATCATTGCCCGTTCCAACGGAGATATGGGCAAGTGTGATCTCAGTGCTGGGAACTGAATTCTGCTTCAGGATTCCATTTACAATATTGTGAAGAGTGCCATCGCCGCCAATGCATAGAATCTTTCGATATCCCTCCTTGATCGCTCTTTGAACAAGCTCTTCTGAATGCCTGGGATGCTCTGTCTTTATTGGTCTGAATTCAAATCTCGACCTCTTTAATTCCTCTTCGATCTTTGGCCAATCCTTATTAGCTCTGCCACTTCCGGCATTGGGGTTGATTATGGTGTACCAGCTATCCTGCATTATTATTCTCACTTGCCGCCTTTGCATCTTCTTCTCTGCCAAGCGCGATCAAAGGACTCTTAAAGCTAAGAAGTATAAGTACCCCGATAGAAACGAAAATTGCCAACATCAACATGGCATAAGGCACCTTATCCGGCTCGGTAAAGAATTTGAAGATCATTCCGATGAAGATCAATCGAAACAGGGTATTGAATATGAAGAAGACGCTTGAAGCGCGACCAATTACGTCGTTTGGAACGATCCTGAAAAGGAAAGTGACTCGTTGAATTCTGATGCTAGCATTTGAGAAACCAAGAAGAAAAGCCCCCAGATAAAAGACGTTCACATCTGTGCTTATAAATAGAGCCACGAATACAGAAGTGGTGATTGTGGCAAGGCCTGCTATTGTGTCAACAGCCTCAAATCGCTTAAATAATTGAGCAGAAGCCACCCCAGCCATTAATGACCCAAAGGCGAATAGCATCTCACCTGTAGCATATACATTCCCCTCTGCTTTCAGTACATCGCTTACATATACAGCCATCAGATAGAATCCGATGATGAGAGTGGTCACAAAAACAAAGTAAGAGGCATTGCCAAAGATGAAGACCAAAGGGTTCTTCTTCAGGTATTCAACTCCGTTCTTGATCCTTTGCACAAGTCCACTGCTATCAATATTTCTCTGAACCAGGGGTACAAAAACAATCGTGCTGACTATCAGGAATGATAGCACATAAGTAATGGTGTCAAGGAGAAAGATCTTTCGCAGAGGCCAGGGCTCCAGGGTGAATCCAATATTCAGAGAAACGCCAAAAAGCTCAAATGTCCCTCCGGGAGTCCCTTCCAGTAGAATCACAGCACAAGCACCTGCAAGCATCGAGGTGAACTGGCCCTGTACTTCAAGATATGACGTGATCTTCCCGTATAGCCTGCGTTCAGTGATCTCCTGCATAAAGGCATAGAGCGAAGGGTAATGTAGATTGTAAATGAAGAATGTGGTAGCAAATACACAAACCACGAGCAGCTCGGGAAGCCCATTGAGATAGTAGCCAATAGCTGTTATACTACCAATGACAAGTGCTCCAGCTCCGGTGAGCCCGAGGAATACGCGCTTTCTGTTGAATCTATCTACAATTGTACCTGCATATAGTCCCCAAAACAATGTGATAAAACCAATGATCAGATAGTATTGACCAAACTCAGAGGGCTTATTGAGCTTGTCCATGAAATACCATGGAATAGAGATCATACTGATACCCTGCGCACAGCCCGAGATGGTGTTTGCTACAAAGAGCTTGATTATGGCTGATTTATTCTTCAATAGGTATCTTGAAACGTGGCGGCAAATCTAAGGAAATTCAATGATGAGGAGCTTCTTAAGAAGCTTGGAAGATACTGCGCATTTCAGGAGAGATGTGAGTTTGAGGTAAGTAGAAAACTTCAGGAGCTGAATGCTTCTGAAAAGCAATCTGAAATGATCATCAAGAAGCTATATGCAGATGATTTTTTGAACCATGCACGCTTCCTTCAAGCCTTTGTTCAGGGAAAATTTAACGGCAGAAAATGGGGAGCTAATCGCATCAGGCAGGAACTCTCTTTTAAAGGATTTTCCGATTCAGAGATCAATGATGCACTGGGATTTATTCCAGAAGAGGAGTACGAAGAGAGCCTGGAAAAGTTTGCAAAAGAGAAAATGGCAAGCCTGAAGGAGGAAGACATTTTTAAGAAAAGGGCAAAAGCAGCTGCTTTTCTTATCAGGAAGGGATACGAGCCAGAAATGGTATGGGAGCACCTGAAATCTAATTACGATAACTAAATTATACATGCTTGTATAATTTTAAACTTTTCATTTTAGCCCTATTCGGGCTGATTTTTAAGATTTTCGCTCTGTAAGAATGGTCTACCAGGATCTATAAATCCAATTTTTAGCAACTTATCTTTGCCGCTCATTGTTGAAGGACAAATTGAAGAGATGAATCAAATCGCTGTTGAGATATATACGGAGATGACTCCCAATCCTGAGAGTCAAAAATTTGTGAGTAACAGAAAACTTCTGGAGCAGAATCATGCCGATTTCACAAATGCAGAAGAAGCAAAAGACAGTCCTCTTGCTGAGGAACTTTTTAAGCTTCCATTTGTGAAGGCAGTTTTTATTGCAGGCAATTTTGTGACGGTTACAAAAGGAGCAGAATATGAATGGTATGAAATTGCTCCTGAGATAAAAGAGTCGATCAAGAATTTCATCCTAAGTGGCAAGAGTGTCCTTTCTGAAGATTTCTTCAAGGATCAACCTGCAGAGAAAACAGAAGAGGATTACGGAGAGGGAATTGAAGGTCAGATCAAAATGTACCTCGATAAATATGTTCGTCCGGCCGTTGAAACAGATGGAGGGCATATTGGATTCAAATCATTTGATGATGGAGTAGTCACTTTAAGCATGCAGGGAGCATGTGCAGGATGCCCATCTTCTACTGTTACCCTAAAAGCTGGAATCGAAGGTCTTTTAACCAGGATGATTCCAGAAGTTAAAGAAGTAGTTGCCGAAACTGAATAATGAAATACCTTCCTTTTTTATTGCTTTCATTAATCTTTGTAACTGCTTGTAATACAAATGTTAATGAAATTGAATCTGAGCAATCCGGCCCGGCTTTAGTAATTGTTGATTCCAAGCTTGAAGAGCAAGAGATCTTTGCAGCAAATAATGTTGTTGGAATTAGAGAATACCTTCAGATCTATCCGGATACTGCTCAAACCGACACCTCATTTTTGATCCGATACACCATTATTGATAGTCTTGGACGGGAGTTAAAGTCTGCCGAATACAGGATTGATGGGATGATGCTTCAGAATACTGCAACTCAGTATGATGAAAGCGGCAAGAGAATAACCAGTGAAACCATTGGATCTACAGGCGTAACCAGGGGAACTGCTTTTTACACTTATGACGAGTGGGGTCGTCCGGCAGAAGTGGTTAGATACATTGGCCCGGATCAATCCAGCCCGGTATTTATGCGAGTCTCATATTTGCCCGATGAGCGTCAGGTTCATCAGAACCTATATACTGAGGACAGTACATTGATCTCAAACCTTCGATATAAAGTGAATGAAGAAGGAAGATTTGAGGAGTCAAATTTTAGTCGAAACGACCAGGAGTTCTCTCAGTACTTTCAATACAATGAGCAAGGTTGGTTGATTGAAGACCTGCTCGTATCAGATGGCAGAGTTTACGCTAGAACCTATTACCAGTATAATGATGCCGGCTTAAAGACCTACAAGTGGCTTATTGGAGTGGGAGACAGCTTAGAAGGAATTGTAGAATACCAATACGATTATCAGTAATAGCAATTAGGTCCATTTTCTTTCAGCCACTTCTCTGATTCCAGATAATTGGGATCGATGGATTCCACTTCATTCCAAAAGTTCTTACTGTGATTTGGGTGGATCAAATGGCATAGCTCATGAATGAGCACATAATCAATAACCCAGTTTGGAGCCTGTAAGAGCTTTGTTGAGATATTGATATTTCCCATGTTTGAGCAACTACCCCAATTTGTATGATTCTGCTTTAGCCTTAGCTCCTTGATCTCTCTATTGATGAATTGATAATTGAAATCTAGCAGACGCTCTTTGATCTCCGGTTGAAAATGCCTGCCCACTGCTCTGCTAACTGCCGAGCTGATCTCCTTGTCCATTCCCGTTTCAAAGTCGAGTGGACATGCAATTGAGATCAATTCAGATTCAACCTTTACTCCTAAGGTCTTACGCTCTTTAAAAGCAAAGTTGATCTCGTACTCTCTTTCACATAAAATCAGAGTCTCAAGGCTTTCATAATCTCTGATCTTTCTACCGATTTGGATCCCATTTTCCTCCACGTGTTTTTGTGCCCAGCGAAGAAACTTTTCCAGTTGATTTTGTCTTTGAGCCTCTGAGAGATAGGAGGATAATCGAATATTCAAGGCAGTTTTTCCAAAGCTGACTCTGGAGTTCTTTCTTCTCTCAATGGTTAACCTAACAGGATACTGATTCCCTAACCAATCAAGGTGCCATTCGATTGGCCTTTCCAACTTCTTACTCCCACTTTCCTTTCCAAATAATGTCCACATTATCCTTTCCCCTTAATCGGCCCGGGAGGGCCAAATTTTGACCTTGTTTATTGACCATTTTTTAAACTAATTTGCGGCCCAAGGCATTTACCTAGCAATATAATGGACATGGAGATGAATTTCGGTTTTCAACCAACACAAGACGATAAAGAGAAGAATCCTGAAGAAATGATGGAGAAACTTGGCGGCAATAAGTTCGACAAGAAATTCCTTGAGCAGCGAAGAGTTTTCCTTTGGGGACCCGTACACGATGATTCTGCAAAGGCAATAGTGAACAGACTTCTTTTTCTAGAAGCAGAAGATCCAGGGAAGGAGATCACATTTTTCATTAACAGTCCGGGTGGAGTGGTTACCTCGGGAATGGTCGTTTACGATACCATGAAAATGATCAGCTCTCCGGTAAAGACTGTTTGTATGGGATTGGCCGCTTCTATGGGTTCAATACTTCTTTCTGCAGGAGAGAAGGGTAAGCGTGAGATTTGGCCAAGCGGTCGTGTAATGATACACCAGCCGAGTATCGGAGGAGCTTACGGTCAGGCAACTGATATTGAGATCACTGCTCGTCAGCTAGAAATTATCAAAGAGGTAAGCGCTCAAATTCTCGCGGATAATTGTGGTCAGAGCTATGAGAAGATCATGGATGACTTTGATCGCGATTATTGGATGAATTCAGAGGAGGCAAAGAGCTACGGTATCGTAGATTCTATTTCCAGCAAAATCTAGAACATGAAGCCGCAATCCAGAGCTCAGTACGAACTAGAAATCAGAGACCTTTTGGGTCTCGACACAGATCAGGTAAAGTTTGAGTTCAATGAGGAGGAAAATGTCATTCGCCTGGATATCATTACTTCTAACCCTCGTCACACTCTTGAGTTTCTCTACCATTCAGTAAAAGGTATTGATGAGATGGACGCTCTTTCGAAGATGCACGATTACATTACCGAGCACCATCGAGAAGAGGATGTATATACGGTTCAATGGATCTCAGAAGGAGAAAGAGAGCTTCAAACTTCTTACTTCAGAGCAAAGAATCTCTACCAATTATTAGACAAATTCTTCTACAACAGGAGCATTGCGAGTTGTAAGATATTCAGCGTTACAATGAATCCTGAAAGCTAGGTGGGCTTGCTTTCTTAACAATAATTTAAATTTAGCAAACCTACCTTCCGTAGTGGTAAGGCTTACTTTAGCCCGCCATACAGCCCCTTATGCAAGCAATCTGGGATATTCTACAAGTAATTGGTGCCTTAGGAATCTTCATTTACGGAATGAAGATCATGAGCGAAGGCCTCCAGAAGGTCGCTGGTGACAGGCTTCGCCAGATTCTGAGAAGCATGACCACCAACCGTTTTACCGGAATCCTTACCGGTACCCTGGTTACTTTTCTAATTCAGTCCTCTTCAGCAACCACCGTAATGGTTGTGAGCTTTGTAAACGCAGGACTTTTGACTCTTACCGAGTCGATGGGTGTGATAATGGGAGCCAATATTGGAACCACCATTACCGCCTGGATGGTTACCATTTTTGGATTCAAGGTCAAGATCACACCTATTGCTATTGCATTGATCGGAGTCTCCTTTCCATTTCTCTTTAGCCGCAGAGAGCGTTTTCGCTATATGGCCGAGTTCGTGGTGGGATTTGGTATCCTGTTTATCGGACTTCAATTTTTAAAAGAAGCAGTTCCTGACCTAAAGGAGAATCCTGAAGCTCTGGAGTTCATCAGAAACTTTACTGACAGAGGATTTATCTCTACTCTGATCTTTGTATTAATTGGTACGATATTGACAATTATCGTCCAGTCTTCCTCAGCCTCTTCGACCATCACCCTGATCATGGTGGCAAAGGGTTGGATCCCATTTGAATTGGGAGCGGCAATGATCCTGGGAGAGAATATTGGAACTACGATCACGGCGAATATTGCAGCCATTATAGCTAATGTTCATGCAAAAAGAGCGGCAAGATTTCACCTGCTATTCAACCTGATAGGGGTAACCTGGATCATTATTTTAATGCCATTCTTCCTTAAGCTGGTTGACAGTTCTATTGGAGGCGTATTGGGCTTCATTGCAGATACATTCAACAAGCCGGAAATTTATCAGGATAGGGATTTATTATCGCTTGCCCTGTTCCATACCATGTTCAATCTCACGAATGTGATCATTCTATCGCCATTTGTACCAGCCATGTCGCGACTTGTTGTTAAGATGGTTCCATCCAAGGGAGATGATGATGAGGAGTACAGCTTGAAGTACATCCAAACAGGTATAATGGATACCGCCCAGATCTCGATTGAGAATGCCAAGAAAGAGCTAAAGACCTTTGGAAAGCTGATCGATCAAATGTTCCATAATACATATGCTCTTTTATTTGAGGAGCAGAAGAATCCGAACTTATTGATCGACAAGATCAAGAGACGAGAGGATCTCACTGATACCTTAGAGATCGAGATGAATGAGTATTTGTTGAAAATTTCTGAGTCGGGATTAACTACTGAAGCATCAGAAGAGGTAGGAGCCATTCTTGCCGCCGCTGATGAGCTTGAGCGTATTGCAGATATCTACGTTGAGATGACTCTGGATTATGAGCGACTGCGCAAGAAGGAGATCAAACTTCCTGAAGAAGCGAAAGCCGAGCTTTCAGAACTAATGATGATCGTCAAAGAAGCTATCAAAGTGATGCGACTAAACCTTGATAATGACGATAATTTCAAGGAGAATCTTGAGTCTGCTACGGAACTTCAAATTAAGCTTGAAAAACAGCAAAAGAAGATCTTTAAATCTCATTATAAGAGACTGGAAAAGGGAGTTTATAGCACCCGTGCCGGCGTGATCTTTATGGACTTTGTCAATCGAGCAGAGCGAATTGGAGAATATGTCTTCAGTATTAATGACAAGATTCAGAAGCTTCAATAGCCTATCCCTAAGCTTCCCTTTCCAATGATTTTAGGATAATATCACACCGAATAGCCCGGTAATTATCGCTAAAATTCCTGCCTTCAACTATATTTGGCAGCTCAGACAAACCCCATCAACATTTTGACGAGGTCTAACTGAATTATATGAAAGGAATTATACTCGCTGGAGGATCTGGTACCAGACTTCACCCAATTACATACGCTATCA
This sequence comes from uncultured Chitinophagales bacterium, assembly GCA_963991145.1. Taxonomy (GTDB): domain Bacteria; phylum Bacteroidota; class Bacteroidia; order Chitinophagales; family JABDMM01; genus CAXDOZ01. The sequence goes on from CAXDOZ010000011.1 coordinate 13,751, forward strand.
GTAAGCAGATCATGCCTATCTACGATAAGCCTATGATCTATTACCCACTATCTGTTTTAATGAAAGCTGGAATAAATGATATTCTGATCATCTCAACCCCGCACGATCTTCCAAACTTTGAAAGATTATTAGGTAGCGGAGAGCAGCTCGGAATGAACTTTTCTTATGCCGTACAGGAAGTTCCCAATGGTCTTGCACAAGCATTTGTGATCGGTGAGGAGTTTATTGGAAATGAAAAGGCTGCCTTGATTTTGGGTGACAATATCTTCTACGGAACTGGCCTTGGCGCAACCTTGAGAGAGAATAACGATCCCGATGGTGGAGTGATCTACGCATATCACGTCTCCGATCCGGAACGCTACGGCGTAGTAGAGTTTGACGATAATATGAAGGCGGTTTCGATCGAGGAGAAGCCTGATAATCCGAAATCAAACTACGCAGTACCTGGTCTTTACTTCTATGACAATGATGTGGTTGAGATCGCTAAGAATATCCAGCCAAGTGCTAGAGGTGAATACGAGATCACCGATGTAAACAAAGAGTATCTGGAACAGGGGAGGCTAAAAGTGGCTGTCCTTGATAGAGGTACTGCATGGTTAGATACAGGTACTTTCAACAGCTTGATGCAGGCAACTCAATTCGTTCAGGTCATTGAAGAGCGTCAGGGTCTTAAGATTGGATGTATTGAGGAAGTCGCCTATCAAAGAGGCTTCATAAACGATGCCCAGTTAGAAGAACTTGCAAAGCCATTGCTTAAGAGTGGTTATGGACAATACCTTATGAACCTAATCTCTAAGTAATATGGCAATGAGAAAGATTTTAGTAACTGGTGGGTCTGGGTTTATTGCCAGCTGTCTTGCTGAAAAGCTAATCGAGGATCCTAATAATTACGTGGTCATAGTAGATAATCTACTTACTGGCTCAGCTGATAAATTGCCTGATAGCTCTAAGAAGAACTGGAAGTTCATCAAGGCAGATGTCAATGATTTTAGAGATATCTCATCCGTAATGATGGCTTACAACTTTGATTGCTTATATCATTATGCAGCTGTTGTTGGAGTAAAGCGAACTACAGAAAACCCGGTAATGGTTCTCGGTGATATTCAGGGAATCAGAAACGTATTGGATCTCTGCAAGAATAGTGGAGTTCAGCGTGTTTTCTTTAGCTCATCTTCTGAGGTTTACGGAGAGCCATTCGAACATCCTCAAAACGAAAACACCACTCCGTTGAACTCGAGATTACCTTACGCGGTAGTTAAGAATGTGGGGGAGGCTTTTCTAAGATCCTATCAGCGAGAATACGATCTCGACTATACCATTTTCAGGTTCTTCAATACCTATGGACCAAAGCAAAGTACGGATTTCGTAATGTCGAAATTCATCCGCGCAGCGATAAAAGGAAAAGACATTACCATCTACGGTGACGGCTCTCAAACACGTACCTTCTGCTTCTATAAAGACAATGTCGAGGCCTGCGTGAATGCCTACACCAAAGACATGTTCGTGAACGATACCGTCAACATCGGAAACGATCAGGAAATAACAATTCTGGAGCTGGCGGAGACGATCATTCGTCTGACCAATTCCAGCTCGAACATCGTTTTCCTTCCTCCTCTGAAAGAAGGAGACATGAAAAGGAGAAAGCCAGATATCTCTAACATGAGAAAGCTACTCGGACGAGACCTGACTCCTCTAGAAGAAGGTATCAAGGAAACTATAGACAAAGGGATCTTCCTCTAAGCCAATGAAAAAGGTACTTGTCACAGGAGGTTGCGGTTATATTGGTTCCCACACTGTGGTTGACCTTCTGGAGAATGGTTATGATGTTGTTTCGGCAGATAACCTGAGCAACTCAGATGGTAGTCTCTTAAGCGGAATCGAAAAGATCACCGGCAAGAAGATCAGGAACCATAATGTTGATCTCTGCGATCTTGATGCTACAAAAGCGGTTTTCAAACAAGAAGGTCCAATCATTGGAGTCATCCATTTTGCTGCACTTAAGTACGTAAATGAATCGGTTGAGCGACCGGTTGACTATCACAAGAACAATCTCGGATCCCTTTTGAATATCATTGAATGCATGAAGGAATTCGACGTTCCTCATTTGGTCTTTAGCTCATCTTGTTCTGTTTATGGAGATGTAGAAGAACTACCGGTACAGGAGTTCACTCCGCTTGGGGTGGCTGCCTCGCCTTATGCCAGAACCAAGCAGATCGGTGAGCAGATCATTGATGATACGATCTCAGCCACAAAGCAAAAAGCAGTTATCCTTCGATACTTCAATCCGGTTGGAGCCCATCCATCAAATTTGATCGGTGAAAAGCCATTTGGTTCCCCGCAAAATTTGCTTCCAAGGATTGCGAGGTCTGCACTCGGCGAGCTTGGAACTTTTGTGATTGCGGGAAATGACTATCCAACCCGAGATGGGACATGCATCAGAGACTATGTCCATGTTATGGATATTGCTCATGCTCATACTTTGGCTCTCAAGTATATGGACACGCAGCTCGAAGACGGGGAGATCGATATTGTAAATCTAGGTTCTGGAGAGGGGCAATCGGTTAAAGAAATGCTCGATGCCTTCATTGAAGCAAATAAGGTTGACATGAGCTACGAGATAGGCCCCAGAAGACCGGGGGATGTGACCGCAATCTATTCAAACAGCCTAAAGGCTCAGGACAATCTGGGATGGCGATGCAAGTTCGATCTTCATGATATGGTCAAAACAGCCTGGGCCTGGGAGTCAAAACTGTATTCAGAAAGGAACGCAGAGGCCAATTAGGCCAAAAGCTGTGTATAATTGCGTGTACAGCTAATTCCCGCTTAAGCTTTCTTTGCCCTATTCCTTATGGGAGATTGGAATCCAATTTACATTGTGCTGATTATCGCGGCCTATTTTGGTCTGCTCATGTTCATCTCTTACTGGACCTCCAGAGGAGCTGATAATGAAACCTTCTTCATTGGTAACCGTGATTCCCCCTGGTATTTGGTTGCCTTTGGCATGATTGGCGCTAGCCTTTCAGGAGTGACCTTCATATCCATCCCCGGCTGGGTCGAAGGATCACAGTTCTCCTATATGCAAATGGTGTTTGGCTATTTGCCCGGCTATTTCTTTATAGCCTTTGTTCTGATGCCTCTCTATTACAGGCTCCGACTCACCTCAATCTATACGTATCTCGAAGAGCGATTTGGCAAAACCAGTTACAAGACCGGTTCTGCATTTTTCTTGCTGAGCAGAGTTATAGGGGCTTCTTTCAGGCTCTATCTAGTAGCTCTCATTCTGCAGAACTTTGTATTCGTTAAGCTGGGATGGGGAATTCCATTTGCATTAACAGTGATCATTGCGATTGCTCTGATCTATGTATACACTTTTAGAGGCGGGATCAAGACCATCGTTTGGACAGACACACTACAAACTGCTTTCATGCTTCTGGCTGTTGTGATCTCAGTCATTTTCATTGGGAAGGAACTCGATCTAAATCTTAGCGGGATTGTAAGCACAGTCAAGCAAAGCGAGTACAGTCAAATGTTCTTCTTTGAAGATGGCTGGTCCGACTCAAAGAACTTCTTCAAGCAATTCCTAAGCGGAGCACTGATCGCAATTGTAATGACCGGCCTCGATCAGGATATGATGCAGAAGAATCTTAGCTGCAGAAATCTCAAAGACGCCCAGAAGAACATGGTCTGGTTCAGTTCAACTTTGATCTTCGTAAACCTGATCTTCCTGGCATTAGGGGCATTGCTCTACATCTACATCGGGGAGATGAATATTGAACGCCCCTACATGATGGTCGCTGGAGAGAAGATCTTTTCTTCTGATCTTATCTTCCCTGAAGTTGCAATCAACCATTTGCCTGCACTCGGTGGAGTTGTATTCCTTTTAGGATTGACCGCCGCTGCTTATTCAAGTGCAGATTCTGCATTAACAGCTCTCACCACTGCTTTTTGCGTCGATTTCCTGGGCATGAAAGAAGGAAACGATCGCAAGTCAACCAGAAGGATAGTGCATATCGGTTTCTCAGTAATCCTTGTAGTCGTAATTCTCGTCTTTAGAGAGTTCGATGATGGTAAAGGAGTAATATCCGCCGTTTTTAAAGCAGCGGGCTACACTTATGGGCCCTTGCTCGGCCTATTTGCCTTTGGTTTGCTAACGAATTGGAGAGTTAGAGATAAGTGGGTGCCAATAGTTTGTATCGCTTCACCCATACTTTGTTACATCGTAAACATGAATTCGGAGGAGTGGCTGGCAGGCTATCAATTCGGATTTGAATTACTACTGCTAAATGGTTTGGCCACATTTTTGGGCTTAGTGCTATTAGTGAAGAATAGAAATCAAGAAGGAAACACAGAAGATTATGGCAAAACGAATTAAAACCTGGACCGAAGTTCAGGCAGAATCATCCTGGAGCATTTTTAAGATCATGGCCGAGTTTGTTGATGGCTATGAGAAGATGAGTAAGATCGGACCATGTATTTCAATATATGGATCAGCGCGAACCAAGCCGGATCACCCATATTATGAGCTTGCAGTTAAGACCGCCGAGCGTCTCTCAGAAGAGGGATATGGTATCATTACCGGAGGCGGCCCGGGGATTATGGAAGCCGGTAACCGGGGAGCGCAAAACGCTGGTGGCTCTTCAGTTGGGCTGAACATTGAATTACCGCATGAGCAGGGGAGCAATCCTTATGTAGATCCCGACAAGCTTCTACACTTTTACTACTTCTTTGTGCGAAAGGTGATGTTTGTGAAGTACGCCCAGGCATTTGTTCTCTTACCTGGTGGATTTGGAACATTAGACGAGCTTTTTGAGTCCACTACTTTGGTTCAAACTGGTAAGATCGATCCTGTTCCGATCATTTTGGTTGGCACCAAATACTGGAGTGGGCTAATTGATTGGGTAAAGGACCAAATGATCGCAGAAGGCAATATCAGCCCAAACGATACTGACCTCTGGCACCTTACTGATGATGTGGAAGAAGTAGTGAATATCATTAATAACCACTATCTGAAAACAAGTCTTAAACCTAATTTCTAGCGTGAGCTTTAAGAGTTTTTTGGCCCTGCTCGGGCCGATTTTGCTTTCTGCGTTTGCAATTGCTCAGCCTCAGGTTCCACAAGACTACTTTCGCTCTCCGGTAGATATTCCGATCATTCTTTCGGGGACTTTCGGAGAGCCCAGAAGCACTCATTTCCATTCTGGTCTGGACATTAAAACCCAGGGAAGAGAAGGCTTAAAGATCTATGCTGTTGCGGATGGATATATCTCAAGGATAAAGATCTCTCCATGGGGTTATGGAAATGCCCTTTACATCAAGCATCCAAATGGATATGAAAGTGTTTATGCCCACCTCAAGGTCTTCAATGATAATATCGCCTCGATTGCCAGGTCTGTTCAGTATGATGAGGAGTCTTTTGCAATTGAATATTATCCGGCCGAAGGCCTATACCCCGTAACAAAAGGTGAAGTAATTGCATATAGTGGAAACACTGGCGGTTCCGGTGGACCTCACCTTCACTTTGAAATTCGGGATTCCCTTGAGCGTCCATTGAATCCATTACTTTTTGGTTACTCAGTTCCAGATAACAGACCTCCTGCCTTATTCAATGTATCTGTGGCAAACATGGATCGCTTCAGATTCCTTTCTGAGCCGAATGTTCATGCTCTTAGTAAATCAGGAGGCAGCTATTTGATCAGTTCATCCGTATTAAAGGTGAACTCAGAGAAGTTGGGCTTTGGAATTCATACATACGATCAGCTGGATGGGGCCTCAAACAAGAATGGAGTCTACGCCATAGAGCTATATGATAATGGTGAGTTGAAATACCATTATCGCATGGACAGGTTTGATTTCTCGGAGACGAGACATGTGCATTGTCATATGGATCCAAAGGAGAGAGACAAGAACGGTCGATCTATGCACCGTTGCTTTAGCCTTCCGGGGAATGGTCTTTCAGCCTATCCATTCAAAGATGATAATGGAATGGTTGACATCTCTGATGGCGAGCTTCATGAGATTGAGATAAGGGTATTGGACTATGCCGGGAATCAAAGCACAGCAAAGCTTTCTGTCCAAAGAGATGAGACTGCCGATTATTTTGATCACGATGCCCTGGTATACAATCATGTGCTACCACACGATCAGGACCATCGGATCGAAACAGATGAATTCTTCATTAATCTACCGGAGGGGACTTTGTTTGACACCATGCATTTGAGCTATTCCAATCATGAGCCGGTATCATCCAAGGTGCTTTCAGAGGTATATACTATTGGTGATCATTACACAGGTGTTTTTGATTGGTTCTCAATTGGGATAGACTTTGAAGAAGGGAAGTATAGAGTGAATCCGGATAAGATCACCCTTGTACATAAAGATGAGAATGGAAGAGTAAGGGCTAAGGAAAGCATTTATGAGGATGGCTTCATAGTTGGTGAGGTTCGCGAGTTTGGTCAGTTCTACCTACTTGCTGATACAGTTGCGCCAGTTCTCTCATCTGTGAACGTAAGTAGTGGAATGTATGTGAGCACGGGTACTGAGCTCAAGTTTAGCGTAAGTGATAATCTTTCGGGTGTTGCAGAGTATTCTGCTCGGATAGATGGCAAGTGGGTTTTACTGGAATACGATGCAAAACGTAACAGGTTAACTCATAAAATTGACGGAAATCTTAAACAAGGTGAACGCAAGCTTGTTCTAGAAGCATCGGACCGTCATGGGAATGTCAGCTCGAAAATTTTTAAATTAAATAGGAACTAGAATGGCAAGCCTTAAAGTAGGAGATAAAGCACCAGATTTTTCGAGTAAAGACCAGAATGGTAACAACTTGAGCCTCAGTGATTTTTCTGGGAAGAAATTGGTTCTTTACTTCTATCCAAAGGATGATACTCCCGGTTGTACCAAGGAAGCGTGCAGCTTTAGGGACCATTACAGCAGTCTTAAAGATGCTGGCTTTGCCATTTTGGGAGTAAGCAGAGATAGCGAGGAAAAGCATCAGAAATTCATTGAAAAGTATGATTTGCCTTTCCCACTGCTTTCTGATCCTGATAATGAAGTTATCAATGCTTACGGTGCATGGGGCCTAAAGAAGTTCATGGGTAAAGAGTACGAAGGGATTCTTAGAATGACATATGTGATTTCTGAGAGCGGAGAAATAGAGCACATAATTGAAAAGGTAAAAACAAAAGAAGCGGCAGAGCAGATCCTGGCGCTTTATTAATCGGCCCGAAGGGCTTAACCTTAAAACCTGAATATGAAAAAGACTATACTCTTCATTGTTGGGATTTTCGCAGTGGGTGCGATGATTATTCAAACTCCTGCTTTTACTAATTCAGCTGTTCCACCAGCTGCAAGAACAGGTGCTCCATTTGAAGGAAGCTGTGCATCCGTAGGCTGTCATAATCCCTCGGCAACAGCAGAAATGCCTGGTGACATTACAATCCTAATGAACACAGTCGATCTTGATACTTCATTTAAGTACGACACTGGACAAACCTATTTCGTGGAGTTCTCTACCACACTTTCAGCGATTGAATATGGATTCCAATTTACGGCAGTAGATCAGTCAAATAACAGAGCTGGAACTCTGACCCCTGTTAATTTGACAAACACATCTATCACCAGCTTTATGGGACTTCAATATCTGGCGCATCAGAATGCAGACACTAATAAGAGCTGGGACTTCACCTGGGCATCTCCAGCAAACAATGTTGGGCCAGTAACCTTCTATTACACCATTAATGGAGCGAACGGTAACGGATCTTCTTCAGGTGATAATGTAGTAGAGGGTTCAAGAACGTTTGAAGCAAATGCAGCTCCACCATCAACTGGAATTGCAAGCTTTGAAGAGTTCAACTTCAATGTTTATCCTAATCCTGTTGTTGGGGAGTTCTTCCAACTTGAGTCAAATGAATTCAGCGACTATCAGGTGGAGATCTTCAATATTAATGGTGCCAGAGTTTTTGCTTCATCATTTGAAGGAACCTTGCAGAATGTTGAACTTCCAAAAGAGATGAGCACTGGAATGTATATCATGACAGTTGAGACATCTGAAGGACTGGCTACAACGCAACTAATAGTGCAATAGTCGCACCTTAACTATAACATACCCGTGAGATTGATTTTTCACGGGTTTTTTTGTGTAAAATTGGACGTATGAAAATTTATTTGTCTGTCTTGTGTATCGGATTGATCGTGATGTTTGGGGTGTCTTGCACCAAAGATCAGGCACAACCACCTGCCTCTCCTTCGATTTGTGAGGGTGATACGATCAGTTATCAAAACCATATTAAGCCAATTCTTGATGTCAGCTGTATAGGTTCTTCATGTCATAGTGATATTGGAATGGCCGGTGGGATTTCTTTAGAGGATTACGCCGACGTGAAAGTCATTGCCGATAATGGAAAGTTCCTTTGCACTATTAAAGGAATTTGCATCTTGATGCCTCCAGCTCCTGTACCTCCACTTGATTCTGCTCAAATTCAGCAAGTAGAATGTTGGATTGAACAAGGCGCATTAGATAATTAACCATGAAAAGATCCTTACCCCTAATCTTACTTTGCTTTATCAGCCTATGGGGATTTTCCCAGGAAGGACCTGAAGTAAAGGAGAATCCGATCACATACACTTACAACACTTTCTCAGCCACGAGAGTGATCAACAATCAGTCGGTTGAAACGCTTGAAGGGCGAACAATGCTGTTCTACGTGGCTCACCGATTCGGGGATGTTTACACAGAGGAAGGTAATGTGATCCATGAGCTATTTGGACTGGACCAGGCAGCAGATGTCCAAATTGGACTTGATTACGGGATCACCAATAATCTTACTATTGGACTGGGAAGAAACAAAGGTGCAGGCCAACAGCGCGAGCTTTGGTATGGACACGCCAAATACAAGTTTCTAGCTCAATCGAATAAGATGCCTCTCACCATGACCCTTTATGGGAATGCTGTGGTATCCAGTATGAAGAAGGAAACTGGATCAGAGGAATCTGCTGGTTATATAGAAAATGGAGCGCAGCGATTCAGCTATTTTCTTGAGTTGATCATGGCAAGGAAGTTCAACGATTGGTTCTCATTGCAGATCTCAGGAGCATTGCTTCACAGAAACAAGGTTCCTTATGCAGATGAGAATACTCAGTTTGTTTTTGGAGCTGCCACACGGATCAAGCTTTCTAAGACGGTAGCTATCATTCTTGAGACTTATGTGCCTGTATCAAAATTCAGATTCAATGATCAGTATCAGCAGGATCAGGGAGTAGATTTCCCTTATTACATCCCTGTTGGAGCGGGAATTGAGATCAAAACCGGGAAGCACATCTTTGCATTGAACCTCACTAACGCAGAAGGAATTTTGCCCAATGACTTCATCCCATATACTCAGAAGGCATGGGTTGATGGTGGATTTAGACTCGGATTCCTGATCTCAAGAGAATTCCAGATTGGGAAGTATCCTTATAAGAAGTAGACTAATAAGCTCTTTCGTCTCGCCCTTCGATATAGTTGATGAAGGCGCGATTCGCTACTCGATTTCCTCCCGGAGTAGGGAAGTTACCAGTGAAATACCAATCACCTCTGTAGTTTGGAATGGCTTTGTGAAGGTCATTTACACTTTGGAAGATCACCTCAACCTCTGAGAAGATATGCTTTGGCTTAACGATCTCAGAGATCTTTGCTGAGACCTCATCTTCAGTGAAGGTGGCATATAGTTGATTCACACAGTTCTCAACTTCTTCCATTGGCCTCTTCTCCATTTCGATACAGTCATTGTAGACTTTGCGAAGAAGATCATCCATGCCGCGTTCTTTTACGAGATCAATAACTGCTCTGAAGGCGATAAAGTCCTTGAACTTCGACATATCAATCCCGTAACAATCCGGGAATCTGATCTGAGGAGCGCTGGAAACAACAACGATCTTCTTTGGTCCAAGACGATCTAGTATGCTTAGAATACTCTTTTCCAAAGTAGTTCCTCGAACGATGGAATCATCCAATACAACAAGATTGTCGACACCTTTATTGATCGTGCCATAGGAGATGTCGTAGACGTGAGAAACCATTTCATCCCTGGCAGAATCTTCAGTAATAAAGGTTCTCAGTTTGACATCCTTTACTGCTACCTTTTCCGCTCTCGGCTTCAACTTGAGTAGGTGATCGAGGCGTTCTTCACTCATGTCAGGATTATTCCTGATCTCCTCTCTCTTATACTCGTTGACATATTGCTCCAGGCCATGCATCATGCCGTAAAAGGCAACTTCTGCAGTGTTTGGAATGAATGAGAATACCGTGTTTTCCCAATCGTGATCAACAGCCTTCAGAACCCTCTCAGTAAGCTGAAATCCAAGTTGCTTTCTCTCCTTATAAATGTCTTTATCGGTACCTCTGGAGAAGTAGATACGCTCAAAAGAACAAGACTTACGCTCTCTTGGCTCGAGGACATTCACCTCTCTTAGATCACCATCTCTTGATACGATCAAAGCATTCCCAGGACCAAACTCCTTAACCTTTTCAGCAGGCACATTAAATGCTGTTTGAATCGCTGGTCGCTCTGATGTAACTACAATGATCTCATCATCCATATAGTAATGAACTGGTCTGATTCCCGATGGATCTCTGAGAATGAAGGCATCTCCATTTCCAATCAGGCCCGCCATAACATAACCACCATCAAAATCCTTCGCAGATCTACTTAGGATATTATGTACATCAATCTCCTCTGCGATGAAATTGGTTATCTCTCGATTTGAATAACCCTGCTGGTTGTATTTATCGAATACAGATTGAACTTCTTCGTCGAGGAAGTGGCCAATCTTTTCAAGTACAGTTACTGTGTCCTTATTTTCTCTTGGGTGCTGACCTAGCTCTACGAGCTGATTAAAGAGCTGATCATTATTGGTCATATTGAAGTTTCCAGCCACAACCAGATTTCTCGTCATCCAGTTATTGCTCCTTAGGAAGGGATGGCACATAGAAACATCATTCTTCCCATGTGTTCCATAACGAACATGACCAAGCATTACCTCTCCTGCAAAAGGAACATGGTCCTTCAGGTATTCTTCGCTTTGTAGTGCTTTGGAATTGGTCTCTTCAGCTTTGTAGAAGCCATCAAAAATGTTCTTGAAAACCTTTGCAATTGGCTTTTGTGAGGCACTTCTTGTCCTATCAATGAATGGAGTACCTGGGGTTGGATTGAGCTTTACCGTTGCCACACCTGCGCCGTCCTGTCCTCTGTTGTGCTGCTTTTCCATAAGCAGGTAGAGTTTGTTCAGGCCGTAGTTTGGCGTGCCGTATTTATCAATATAGTATTGGAGTGGTTTTCTAAGTCGGATGAATGCAATTCCGCACTCGTGTTTGATAAAGTCGCTCATCGATCGCTGGAAAGTGCAAAGGTACAGCTTTTAGAGCGCTTCAACTTAGCACCTATACAAGCTATTTTTTGCCTTTGCTTATTCATAAAAAATCCAATTGAGTAGGAAGAACACTATGACCTGCCCAAAAGTTTCCTCTCTGATGATCAGTCTATTTTTCTCTGAATGATTGAATTTCATTCCTCCTTATATTGCGAATGAATGGATTCAGATAAGAATCAAAAGAAGTTTTGGCGCCGGTGGCGAGTAGGATTGATTTTCGTTCTCCTGGCTTTCTTTGTAATTCAGATCCTGAAGACAGGTGGTTTTAATCGTCGTGCGAGCTATTACGATGAGTTTACTATTTGGAGACCACCTAGAACCTTGCTTGTATCAGACGAGAATTACAGAGCAACGAAATCCTTTATTACGCAACGCCAGGGAATTCTGATCCAACAGTATCAGTATCCTTCATCAGAGGGCACCGAGGAACTGATCGAGCGAGAAGCTCTTCGATTTATTTCTTCGTCTATCTATGACAGTCTTGCACCCTATTGGTTGGGCACCAAATTTTCAAAAACCGGGAACACCAAGTATCCAGGGATTGGATTAGTGTCACCAGAGCATTTTGTAATTCAATTGTTTTTAGATGCCGGCCTGCAGGTTAAAGTGGATCCTGAATTCAATCCTAAACCGATCGATCTGGTTGAGATTCTTCTTTTTGACAGAAACATCTTTCACTACGACAATATCTCTATGATCTCTTTCCTGCAAGAATTGAATCAAAAGGGAGATGGCTTGTACCTTCTTGCTCTTGATTCACACATTGGATTTGTGTCTCTTCAGGGAGGACAAAGGAAATTCCTTCACGCCTCACCTACTAACCCATTTTGTGTGGTTAAGGAAGACCTGGAGAATTCAAAGATCATTGCTCAATCGAAAAACAGAACTCTGGGCTCCATTTCCGGATCAAGCGAACTGATCAAAGTATGGCTTAGCAATGAACCGATCAAGATCGATGCAGCTATGATCGATATTACAGTGCTTCCTTTATCGGATAGTATATATCCGTTTGCCAATTTGCAGGATCAGAATCCGTCATTGGATCACTGACATACTGCTCGTAAACCCACTCTGATCGAATGATGTTGTTTGCCTCAACGTAGGCCTCCATCGCATCATGTGATTCATTCAGATACTCATAATCTCCAAAGTGGCTGATCTTAACATACTTCCCGGCTGGTAGAATTTGAGAGCTCATGTTTTCCTTTCCTTCAGTTCCTTCAGCTACCGGGCAGCAAGCACTAACAATGATCCGGTTCGGGTCCCAGTCTCCGTAATAAACTGCTAAAGGTTGCCCCATCATTTCCTGGCCATTCATTCCTAGATGAATTGCGATTTCAGGGAAAGCAGCTGAGAATGTCGCAGACAATCCCGCCTGGTCTGTAGTGTCATTAATACATAGGCAGTGAACTGCTTCCATTTCAACGATTTCAGGCTCACTATGTCTGCTGTTGGCTCCTCCATCTGAAGATGCACTATTTCCTTCTTCAGAATAGGTCTTTAGGTTCTTTAAACCAGCATCAAAGTCTTCACCAATTGCGGTTTCCATATCCATGAACACTCCCATACCTCTGGTAATAAATGGATTTGTACCAGCCATGTGCCAACTCACTTCAACTCCACCGTCAACAGGAACAAATGACCAGTCGCTTTGCGGACTGCCAAAAAAACCAAAGTCTAGTTCATTCTTGATGAAACTTCCTTCTTCAAACTCGATGACTTCCAAACTACCTGATCCCATGGTCTCACTTTCCCATGAGTATGATGCTCCCTGTCCGCGAGTAACCTCACCCCATTCGAAGGTCATGTTAGGATCCTTCTCATGCCATGGAGACCAATTATTCCAATTCTGTAATTCTGCAACTTGCTCAAAAACAACATCGCCCGGAGCATTGATTGTAACTGTTCTGGTTACATCGAAATCCTTAGGGCCGATCAAACAAAGAATTAGATAAATACCTACGATCGCAAAGAGAGCGATTCCAATAATCTTAAGGGCTTTCATAAGTGGGGGTTTATTTTGTCTTAGTTAAAAATAGTAATTGTAATTTGTGCAACACATCCTTATCTGCCCGTAGGGCAAAATACCTACTCCCTTTACATGCCTGAATTTAAAGATTTCAACTTCCGCTCTGACTTACAGGAAGCCCTTGATTACATGGGTTTTAAAGAACCCACCCCTATTCAGCAACAGGCAATTCCTTACGTCATGGACGGAAAAGATCTTGTAGGCTGCGCTCAAACAGGTACAGGGAAAACAGCCGCCTTTCTTCTTCCGATAATCGATAAGCTCACTGATCCGGACCCTAAGTCAATTCAGTGTCTGATCATCGCCCCCACCAGGGAATTAGCGGTGCAAATTGAGCAACAGGTTCAGGGAATGGCATATTTCGCAGGACTTTCTTCAATTGCAGTCTATGGTGGAGGAGCAGGTCCTGATTTTGAAAGAGAGAAACGAGCGCTTTCAGAGGGTGTACATATCGTGGTTGCCACTCCAGGACGCATGTTGGCCCATATCAACCTGGGTTATGTGAAGTTTGATGGCATGAAGTTTCTCGTTCTGGATGAAGCAGATAGAATGCTCGATATGGGATTCTATGAGGATATCATGAGAATCATAAAAGAAACTCCATCCGACAGACAAACTCTACTTTTTTCTGCGACAATGCCTCCGCGGATCCGCAAAATGGCAGATAGTATATTGAAAGATCCGGCCGAGGTCAAGATCGCGATCAGTAAACCGGCAGAAGGTGTTTTGCAGGCAGCATATCTCGTCTACGACAAGGATAAGATCTCCCTAATCAAACAGCTTATTCAGGGGAAAGAGAACTATCAAAGCATCATCATTTTCGGCTCAACGAAATCTTCGGTAAGGAACATTGTGAAGGGCTTAAAGGAGGTGAAAATTGACGCTCATGCAATCTCTTCTGATCTGGAGCAAAGCGAAAGACAGGATGTTCTCAATAAATTTCGTGCTCGAAAATTTCAGGCTTTAGTTGCTACTGATGTAATTTCCAGAGGTATAGATATTAAAGAGGTTAACCTTGTGATTAACTTTGATGTGCCTCAGGATGCTGAAGACTATGTGCACCGTGTAGGTAGAACAGCCAGAGCAGACTCAACAGGTGTGGCTTTAACATTGATCAATGATGAGGACCAATATAAATTCGCCCGCATTGAGGATCTGATTGAAAAGGAGATCATGAAACCTCCATTGCCCGAAGGAATTTCTGAAGGGCCGGCCTACGAGCCATTTAAGAAGAAATCAAAAGGCCGAAATGGCAAACGAAACCATGGGAAGAAAAGTCAAAGAAAAGGTGGAAGAAATAGCAGGAATTCTAAGTAAGCTGTCATTTCTGATCATTGTTGCATTTCTTGGCAGCTGCGCAGGAGGCACCATCATGGTTGCTGAAGGTGGCGGATTTACAGGAGAGTACAAGTACTATGAGATAAATCGAGAAGGGGAGGTTTACGACCTTGGACCTGAAGGGAAGTACCGAAATGATATTGGAGTCATCGAAGACAACAAAGTGCTTAAATCGATCTACAAGAAGCTTAAAAAAGTAAACAAGAAAGTGAAGGAGTATGATCGTCCTGGAAACCTCAGCAGAATTCTTGGCCATAACCTTGACGATGAAGATGAGGGAAGGACTTATACATGGGCAGTAGGCGAGTCAACAGTCCCCTACAGACTAAACGAATTATTCCAACAGGTGTGGGAAGAAATCAAGGCTTTAGAAACAGAGAATTCCGGAGATTAGCATTATGAGTTTTGAGTTATCAGGAAAGATCAAGGTCCTATTCGATAGACAGGATTTTGCAAGTGGATTTTACAAGCGTGAATTCGTAATTACTACTGAAGGGGATTACCCTCAGGATATCAAATTTGAACTCCTAAAGGATAAGGTTTCCTTAATTGAACCCTTCTCTACTGGTTCTGATGTGAAAGTGAGCTTTGATGTTCGTGGCAGCGAGTACAATGGAAAGTACTACAACAATCTGGTCGCCTGGAAGGTAGAAGGCGAAACTCAGGAAGTGCCAAATGAGAACTTCAATCAGGATCCTGGAGTAGATGATATCAATGCAGAGATCAACTCCGCCGATCCAGGCGAAGACGACCTGCCATTCTAATTATTCCTCATCACTAAAGTGAGTCCAACCATCGGCGATCAGGTCTACTGTTCTCCCACCTTTGGTTTCAAGGACTAAGCCTACATCTTTATTGGTCACTTCTCCAATAATGGAGATGTTGGAGTCGGCATCTGTGATCTTTCCGGCATCCTTCGGATGGATGGTAAAGAGTAGCTCGTAATCCTCTCCCCCATGCAATGCACAGGTAGTTGGATCTATATTGAAGTCGAGCGCCTGATTATATGTGTCTTGAGCAATAGGAAGCTGAGCTTCAAAGATCCTTGCTCCTACTTCGGAAGCTTTCGCGATATGTCGCAAGTCACTTGAAAGGCCATCTGAAAGGTCCATCATTGAACTGGGCTGAATATCCAGCTCCTGCAATTTTGCAACAACATCCATTCTAGCCTCTGGCTTCAATTGTCTTCCAACGAGGTAATCTTTGCCAGAGAAATCAGGCTGAACGCCGGGATTCTTCAAATAGACCATTTTCTCCCTCTCTAACAATTGCAGACCCAGATAGGCTGCGCCAAGATCTCCGGAAACGCAGATCAGGTCATTTTCCTTAGCTCCATTACGGAAGGTGATGTCTTCTTCAGAAACAACACCAATTGCAGTTACAGAGATTACCAGGCCTTTATTAGATGAAGTGGTATCACCTCCAACAAGGTCAACATTATAAAAGTCACAGGCAGCTTTAACTCCTTCATAAAGTTCCTCCACCGCTTCAACAGGGAAGCGATTCGACAGACCAAGGGAAACCGTGATCTGCTCGGGCTTTCCATTCATGGCATAGATGTCAGATAGGTTTACTACCACAGCTTTGTATCCTAAATGCTTCATCGGAGCATACATAAGATCGAAGTGCACTCCTTCGATCAATAGATCTGTGCTCACCACGGTAAGCTTATCATCTCCTTTAAGAACAGCCGCATCATCACCAATACCAAATTGTGTGGATTCGTGCTTATTCTTAAAATCACCGGTGATTCTTTCAATCAAGCCAAATTCACCTAGCTGATGAACTTCTGTTCGCTTCTCGCCATTTTCATTCATGCTGCAAAGATAGGTATAGCCTCAGCTTAATTCGCTAATTTATCTCCGCCGATGAAGGGAAATAGACGCATGTTGTTTTGGTTGAGTATGGCTACTCTGTTTGGAATGGGCGGAGTAAGTCTTGCTGCAATCATTTATCTGGAACCTGAAAGTTGGAAGGAGCTCTTTTTATATACTCCCGTTTGGCAGCAAATGCTCTGGGGAACCGGTTATGGTCTTTTGATAGCTTTTCTGGGCATTGCATTAGTAAGACAGCCATTATTCGCTGAAACTGAGGACAGCTTCAGGAAGATGATTCTTGAAATCAATCCCTCAACGCTAGAGATCATATGGATCTCTCTTTGTGCGGGTATTGGTGAAGAGTTGTTATTCAGGGGTTTATCTCAATATTACATAGGAATTTGGCCTACTGCCTTCATATTTGTTTCTCTGCACGGCTACGTAAATCCCTTTGATAAAAGCATGTTGGCCTTTTCTATCTATTTGATCCTGGCTGTCGCCGGATTTGGGTATTTAACCCTTGGAATGGGCATTATCTCTGCAATGGTAGCCCACTTTGTTTATGACCTGGTAATGTTCCTTTATTTGAAGCGAAAGCCCTCAAGTTCAACCGTAATTACCGATTCGCCATAGTTATTCCCGATTGGTGCAGATTGTCAGCCCAATACAGCAATTTTTTTTGGCGGGCTAGATTGGTTATTACCTAAATTCGCCCCCTGTATTCACCTTGAACAGAATTTAAAAACCAAAAAGAATAAAAACATGAAAAAGGTAACATTGATCCTTAGTATCCTAGGTTTCGCATTCATCATTGGATGTGGTTCTAAAGAAACTGCAATGGTTGAAGCAATGTGTGCTTGTGAAGAAAACAAGGACGACTTTGACGCTTACAGTGAGTGTATGGAAGGTGTAGAAGCTGATTATGACGCTGCTACTATCGCTGCATTCGACGAAGCTAAACTTGCTGACGCACTTGTAGGTTCTGAGTGTAACAAGAACGACGAAGGCGAAGCTGAAATGACTGAAGATGACGCTAAAGAAGCGGCTAAATTCATCATCGAGGCTGCTAAGAAAGAAGCTGAGTCTTCTGAAGAAGAAGGTTCTGAAGAGTAATCTTTTGACAAAGCAAAGAGAAAGCCCGAGCCAATTGGTTCGGGCTTTTTTCATTTTGTAGATTCGGTCTTAAATCTGATTTATGAAGCGATTAGTCTTTTTGAGTTTGATATCTGTGTTTCTGTTCGCTTGTTCAAGTGAAGAGCAGAAGTTGGTTGAAGCAATGTGTAAGTGCGATCAAATGGAGCCTGAAGAAAAGCTCAATTGCTTTGAGGATGTCGAAGTTAAATTCCCAAGCTCTGCAATTAAAGAAATGGATCCGGAAGCTCTAGCAGATGCTATGTACAATAGTTCCTGCAATGTTAGTGAGGATGGCGAAGGGCAGGCATTTACCGAAGAGGGTTCCAAAGAAGCCGCCCAACAGCTAATAGATTACCATAAGAACCAGTAATTACTTTCTAAGGAGCTCAGGATTTGCTCTATACAATTGCTCCTTCTCAGTGCTGTGACCAAATGTGGCTGAGGTAAAACGCATTCTAAAGAAGTTCATCAATTCCTCACAGTTTTTGGGAGATGCCTGAATGAAGTCATACTTCCCATCCATCGTATTCAGGTATACCGTTCCTCTGCTAAAGGTCTTTACTCCAAAAGGCATAGAGATCACGATTGAATGGTAGATCCACACCACCTGTTCCGGACTGTTATATAGCTTGTAAGCTTTCGAGTTCTTTATATCTAATAGCCTGGCATTCTGAATTCCAATGTAAAGGCCGGTAATCAGCATTAAAGCCCCAAGTGCATCAAACAGGATAAGTATATTTTGATGATAGGATTGAGGGATGATCATAAAGCCCAGCCCGATCAGCACTAAACATAGGGAGTACAGGAATTACTTATTCCTGTTCTTGATCAAAATTGAGATGAAGTCCCTTTCCTGCATAGTTCTCCAACAAGACTAAGGACAAATTGATTGACTATTTAATGAATTAGGGTAACCGTTCCCGATTGATTTCGGGTCTCATTTTCCCCATTGAAGCGATATTGAGCGTAATAGGTGAATACCCCAATATTCTGAAGCAGACCTTTATATCTTCCATCCCAGCCAATATCTGGATCGCTAGATTCGAATACCTTCTGACCCCACCTATTATAGATGATCATTGTAAAGGATTGAAGATTCGGATTTAAAGGACGGAAGACATCATTTGCCCCATCACTATTTGGACTAAAAGCAGTTGGGATAAGCAGCCTGTCGGTGAAAACATAAACCAATAAGGAATCCTGAACTACGCATCCGTACTCATCTGAAACAGTAACCAGATACTGAGTAGATTCCATTGGGGTAGCTGTTGGCTCGGGACAATCAATACAATCAAGTCCCTCTTCTGGTGTCCATGCAAATGTGCTGTTGGGACTTCCATTGTAAACCATATTTAGATCAATGCTCTGGCCTGTGACTATCTCCAGATCAGGACCTAATTCAAGGAAAGGTCTTTCACTAGCAAGAACAAAGGCTGGCTGCGTGAAATTAGCCCAGCCATTTACTGCAAGTGTGGAGAATCCGGAACCACTACCAGTTTGCACATTACCCATATCCTCCCATTGAGGAACAGTTTGCCAATGCGCCATATTCGTCCAGCTTCCATCAGTTGATGGGTCAAAGAACATTCTTAAATCCACGGGTGCATTACCATACAGCCTATGATAGAAGTTTGGATTGATCGCACAGAGAACTTCCTCCTTCATTTCCCGATCGTAGAATTCATTAGTAGCATCTGTGTTTGCCAATCTGGCTCCATAGATCTGCGTGAGAGCGTTTGAGGGGCGCATGGTAATAGGACGATAGCGCTGAGTTCCAAGGCTTGAACCAGTGGGAAAGAGATAAACACTGGTCGAGTTTGTTGTTCGGTTCAATCTGCCAGCTCCAAGGCTGCTCACAAATCCTGAAGACCTTACAATCGCATTTGGGTTGGGATTCGTGACATGCATCGTATAGATGTCGGTAGCAAGCTCCACAGATGTAAGATCAAGCTCATTAATGGTAAAGGCATCTACAAGCTGTAGGGTCTTAATCCCACCGCCCTGGCAACGCAGATTATAAAATCTGGAAGAAACTGAGCCTGAAATGAACTGACTAAGTCCGTCTAACTCCACCGCACCTTGATCTGCTCTAAACACATTGTTGTTGACCCAATTGCGGTTAACCCTGTAGATCCCGTTTGCTGATCCGAATCCTGTGATGGTATCGTTATTGATCATGTCCCGGTCGATATCTACCAATCCAGCATTGTCGATAGTACCATCTGAATTGACCAGATCTTCTTCTATCCAGATCAATCCCTCATTTCGAATATATCCCTGACCGTCATTCTGGAGAGAGTTGTCTCCAACAAACAGAATGCCCTCCGGACCGGCATTTACCACGATGATTTGACCATTATTATACAGCAATTGGGCATCGGTCAATATGGCCAATGAAAGCAGTAAAATGAGGGTAAAACTCTGAAGTAGAGGGTTGTTCACTTAATAAATCTAACAAATTTCAAATGCTATATCAGTATCTGAGGCAAACAGTTTCTCGTGTTTTTTTCACCTTACCCGACTCTCCAATTACCTGCAGAATGAGCATATAATTCCCGCTCGGAAGGACCTGTTCATTTTCACCGAAGCCATTCCAACTACCCTGAAAAGAATGTCCTGTTAATGAGTTATTTAGCAAGGTTTTAACTCGATATCCCTTCTCAGACCAGACCTCGAGAAAAACGGTAGAGAGAGTCTCTTCTAGTTCAATACTATACTCAAATCGATTTTCAGGATAGCTATATGAAATACATGAGGGCGAAACAGAAAGCATCGATTCTTCAGCTCCAGTTTGAGAATTTCCCTCGCTGACTTTCCCTGGGCTGGCCCCTCCCTCAGCTACTGGTGAGGATGCCCAGTTTTCTGCATTTGAGCCATTCCAGTGATCATTGATTCGCCTTAAAGAAATTCCATCCTCATTTCTGATCAATGGATGGTGAAGATCTGAGGAAAGACTCACGCTATCTATTATCTGTGAGAGGTTTAAAGAATCCAGTAAAGCAATCCAGGCGCCCTTGTCAGGCAGATTCACGAATGATTTTACCTGGAGGCAATTGAAGGAATCTGAAACTGGATAATCAGTGAATGTCTTTCTGCAATTGGTGCTGATATACAAAACACTATCAGGAGCTAAAACCAGGGATTCGAAGTCAAGCTCAACCCAATCCTCGATTTCAAGAGGTTTGCTGAGGGTTCCCTCTGCCACGGTCAGTTTACCGAGAATCAAATAGTCGTCAGAGATGTTCTTCAATTCGATAAAATCATCCGAGCCAGAATAGGGATTAAAGAGCACCTCGTTTATTACAAGCTTAGCCCTAAGCTCTGTACTCCATGTGAATGACCCAATTCTGAATTCCGGAATTACTCTGTCATCACAAAACCTAAGTGCCACTAGCTCATCGGGCTGGTATGAGCAGGATCTGAACCAAATGCTATCGATCAGACCCGGGGTCTCATCATCCAAAGAAAGTGGCCAGGTGATTATCAGACTTGAATCCTCATTCAGGCGAATTGCTCTGGGCCTGAGCGGGATGCTGTCAAATGAGCTCACAGTGAAATCAGCAACAAGCCCGGGGCTTCCCGTTTGTAGACCTTCAATGATTGAAAACTCTGAACTAAGGTCACATCTGCTCCAGCTTTGCCTTTGTAGAGAATAGCCTCCGGCCGATGAGATACCAGACCCAAAACTCCTTGAATTATACCTTGCTTTGGCGATAAGCTCTTTCCCTGGATTTCGCAGTATGATGAGATCCTCAGTGTTATTCAGGCTTGGGAAAGAAGAAAGGGGAATGATCTGGCAAAACGTCTCAAAAAGCTCGACTTTGGAGTCATCGCAAAGAATGGCAACCTCGTTTGCCTGCAGATAAAACTCTCCTATTTCTTCCCATTCATTGGAAGCTTCCAGACTCGCATCCTGAAACATATAGCCCTCCAAACTGATGGTCTTATCGGAGCGATTCCAGATCTCAACGAATTCAGCATTTGGGAGGCTTCCCATCCACTCATCCGGACGAGCATGGATCTCTGTGATCAGGATATCATATGCCAGAGCTTCATACAATTCCAGCTGAATTACCGTGTCCGATGAGTTCTCCCAGAAATCGAAAAGACTGTCAATCCGTATTCCAAGATTCCCAGTGCCAGGACTTATGAAATGTATACGATCTTCACTTTCCCATTGAATAGAATCAATTCTCTCTTCATTGACTCTAATCTTTAGTCGCTCCGACACTATTACTTCAGAGAATTGGATGTCAATCTCGCCAAGCTCATTCCAGGCAAGAGAAGAAACAATGGGAGGCTTTTCATCTAACACCCGAGGACTAAGGAAGATTGGACCAAATCTGATCTTATCCGCTCTTGAGCTACTGTAGCGACAGGAATATCCCGAGAAGCCATCGGAAAAACAAAAGTCGTATTCACCTGTGAAGACATCTGCAAGTGAATTGAAAGTATCTACCTCAACATGGAAACCATCTCCATCTATGCGAAGTCTGATTCGAATTTCCGGCTCCTCAGCAGCAAGGCCTTCAAATGACTGAAAGAGCAGACTATCCTCGCTGGCTTTCCTTGAGTATAATCTTACATCGTCTACACTACCCGACTGACCACCGATTCGAAACCACAGTGCATAATCACTCTCATTCAGACTTAAACCAGATGAAAGAACAATCAATTCCGAGTAGTTCGAACTGCTTGGATTGAAATCCATTTTGCAGCTCGCTTCCCATTCAAAGGTGTCTGGAAGAGAAACAGGTGTCAAAAGCACTGCACTATTACTTGATCCTGCTGCAGTGTCATCAAGCTGGATCTCGTTATGCAAGCGCTGGAATTTGGACTTTTCGCCTATCCAAATCGGCCGGTTAGGCCAATGAATAGAATCAAAAGAATCAATAAGCTGACATGAGCCAACAATCGACATTAACATGAATAAAAGGACAGTGATTTTTTTCACGCTTGAAAGGTAGAATCCCGACCTTTACGGCTCGACCACTAATTGGTAACTGTTAGAATGAGTTTGAAAATTGCTGTAGTTGGGTCCACAGGTTTAGTCGGACGTAAAATGTTGCAGGTTCTTGAAGAGAGAGGCTTCAATGCCAGTCAGATAATTCCTGCGGCATCGGAAAGATCTAAGGGGAAAATGCTTCCCTTCGCCGGAACGGAGATCGAATGTGTGACTGTTCAGGAGGCGCTTGATTCAAAACCATCTATTGCCATCTTTTCTGCTGGCTCAGGTGCATCAAAAGAGTGGGCTCCAAAATTTGCTGAAGCAGGAGTGTTCGTGATTGACAACTCATCTGCCTGGAGAATGGACCCTCTGGTTCCCCTTGTTGTTCCCGAGGTAAATGCAAAAGCCATTACTCCTGAGACTAAGATCATTGCCAATCCAAATTGCTCCACCATTCAACTGATGGTGGCGATGTACCCGCTTCACGAAGCACTTGGTCTTAAGCGAATGATCATTTCAACTTATCAGGCGGTCACCGGAACAGGAGTTGCTGGAGTAGAGCAACTGAATTCAGAGCGATTTGGCTCCGATGGGGAGAAGGTTTACCCGCATTCAATCGATTTGAATGTGCTTCCTCATGGAGGTGATTTCGACGATGATGGCTATACAACAGAGGAGATCAAGCTGGTAAAAGAAAGTAGAAAAATCCTTTCACATCCCGATCTGAAGGTCACAGCTACAGTGGTTCGTGTACCTGTTTTTGGCGGACATTCAGAAAGCGTGAATGCCGAGTTTGAAAGTGATTTCAGTGTAAAAGAGGTTAAAGATATCCTCGACATCATGCCTGGCATCACTGTTCAGGATGACCCAAAGAACAATCATTATCCAATGCCTGTGATCGCGGAGGATAAGGATGATGTTTTTGTTGGGAGGATTCGAAAAGATCAGTCGGCAGAAAAGAGCTTAAACCTTTGGATCGTTTCTGATAATCTTAGAAAGGGTGCAGCTACAAATGCAGTGCAGATAGCTGAGTACCTTATTGCAAAAGGGCTTGTCTAGCCTCTCGAAAGCATAATATTCCTATAAGCGCGAATGAAGATCGCTCCCAGATTCTTGTGAGGAGGAATGTAATCTTTGAATGTCAGATAGTTCTTTGAGCCCTCCTCGAAGTTTGCTTCTACTCCTTCCCAAACACCCGGCCAGTAGAGCTCTTCGCCTTCTCGCACCGTTTCGGCAATTGACTTTAAAAGCGGATTATTCACCGCCATTCTACCAATCTGCTTTGAGCTGATAATATGGATATTCGGAGCGCGCTCCAGCACCTCACTTAAATTGTGATAGCTCCCGCAAGAGCCAAGCACAACCACCTTTGCATCTGAGGGAATTTGCTCTATGGTAAGGTTAGCGTAGTAAGAATGTCCGCGGTGAACGATCATCTGAGGAATCCAGGCCGAGTCTGACAGTAAAGCGGCAATTGCATCCTGACCATCGTATTCATGCTCCGGCTTGTTTGCAAAGATTACTACCCGCTCACCTCTCGTAGACTCAATTTGAATGAAGAGCTCTCTATCGATCACCTTCCAGTTTCCACTTCCAAAAGTTGAGCGAAAAGTGGCGAATGATGCTACTCCGTCTTTATCATCATAGAAGAAATGCCACTGAATATGGATGGAGTCCTCATTGAAAAGTCCGGGTTTTGGTACTCGATCGATCTGCGGGATGTCATAACTATCGGCAAGCTTGTTCACCCAATTTGTATCAAAGATGGCAGTATCGAGAAAGAGCCCGCTTAAGAGACTATAGATCACTACCCCTTCTGTGTTTCCCTCCATATAAACCCTATTCAATTCAGAGCGTAAAGTTTGGGTGATGATGAGCTTAGTAATGCTATCCTCGATGCTTCCAAGGGCATCAGCAACATAAACGGCAGCTTCAAGATCCCCACTCGATTGCTCCAGATCAGAGGCGAAAATTTCAAGTGCTTCTCTCCGCTCGGGATAAGTCATTGTAGCAAGGAATGGCTCGAGCTTGTTGTACCCGGCAGCCATTTTTACGAATATTCTGAACTGGTTCCAGTTTAGGCTATCGACCATCTCATATGCTGAGCGATCTCCCAAACCATCCATCATGCGATCAAAGAAACCATTGAAGGTGGAGGTGAAGATCTCGGTATGAGTGTAAACACAGAGAGTGTAAATTTCCTCGGGCGAGTAACCATTTACCGGTGAGAATCGCTGCGAAAGATTTGTGTTGTCGTGATCTTCATTAACCAGTCGAACCACTTTCAGCGATAGGCGATTCAACTCCCGATCAACAGTATGTGCACCTAAAGCATCTGGGATCTCCTTGATGGCGATCAAATGTTGGAAAAAGCTGTGATCCTCAATGGAAAGCTCATCTGCCAGTCCCAAAGGCATATCATCATTTACGATCAACTCGATCATCGCATAAGCTCTGGTCTTTCCCTTGAAGACTTTGAAAAGCCTCACAATTGCATCAATGGCGGGATCATCACTTTCCTCAGCGATATCTGCGATGGGGCTATTGGTGCCAAGGTATGTTCGCAGACCTTCAGGTGATTGTCGGCCCGCGATAATGACCACTTCCTCTGCATATGGTCTTCTTGAATAGCTCTTATAGTTTGAAAGGCATTCAACAGGATAGCTGTAAGCGGCTGACTTCAGAAATTCCTCTGCTCCCGGCTCATACCTGTCTCTTATACACATCTGACGCTGCCGACGAATAGAGAGGTGT
>CAXDOZ010000012.1:0-37701 GCA_963991145.1 uncultured Chitinophagales bacterium
CCGTCTTACCACCACATTTGGTTCATGCCTTGATAGCTACAGAAGATGTGCGATTTTATGATCATTCAGGGATCGATCCAAGAGGTTTGACAAGAGCAGTTGTAAAGAAGGCGATTGGGCAGGATGCCGGTGGAGCGAGTACCATTACACAACAGTTGGCAAAGAATCTATATCACGAATCCGCAGACTCAGAGGTTGACAGGATAAAGCAGAAATTCAAGGAGTGGGTCATTGCCGTACAGTTGGAAAAGAACTTCACCAAGGAGGAGATCATCGCAATCTACTTCAACACTATACCTTACAACTACAATGCTTATGGTCTTAAGGCTGCAAGTATCACTTACTTCAATAAAGAACCCTGGGAGCTTAATATTCAGGAGTCTGCCTTGATGGTAGGAATGTTGAAGGGGCCTTCACTCTATAATCCAAAGACAAATTATGAGATCGCAAAGACCAGAAGGAATGTGGTTCTGGCTCAAATGTCTAAGTATGGATTCCTCGATTCAGACTTAAAGGACTCTCTTCAGAATACTGAGATCGAATTGAACTTCCAGAGCTCTTACCACACAGCAGGAGTTGCGCCTTACTTCAGGTCGGTCCTCGGTGAGGAGATCAAATCAATTCTCAACAACCCAACTTACTACCGGCCAAATGGGGAGCCATACAATGTCTATAGAGATGGATTGAAGGTTTATACCACATTGGATTACACCATGCAGACCTATGCTGAGCAAGCAGTAAAGAATCATCTTCCAGACTTACAGGAAACCTTCTTCAAGGAATGGTCGGTTCGAAATGCAGAGCCATGGGAAGTTGGAGCCAGGGCCAATCCTGATTTTATTGAAGAATGTATGGTCAAAACCCCTAGATACAAGGGCTTAAAAGACCAGGGTAAATCTGATGGAGAGATCGATCAGGTCTTTAACACACCAACCGGGATGACCATTTTCACCTGGAATGGGGATAAGGATACCATGATGACTCCTCTAGATTCCATTAAGTATTACAATTCGATTCTTCAGGTAGGTTTTATGGTCATGGATCCGGTTGACGGGTCGATCAAAGCCTGGGTGGGTGGTACTGATTTCCGCTACTTCAAGTACGATCACGTAAGGAAGTCTACTAAGCGCCAGGTTGGGTCTACGATCAAGCCTATCCTTTATGCCACAGCACTTCAAAGCGGATTGTCGCCCTGTTTCATGCTTCCTTACGAAGCACCGAAGATTCCCGGTTTTGAAAGCTGGAATCCAAAACCTCATGATGAATGGGCAGAAGGAGAGTTGGTTAGACTGGAGGATTACCTTGCTAATTCAAGTAATCGGGGAACCGCACAGGTAGTTAAGACCATCGGCATTGACAATTTCATCAGGAACAGCACTGAGTTAGGATTAGAGAATATGGCACTGACTGCAGCAAATCCGGATTACGGGCCGGCGATTGCGCTAGGGACCAGAGACATCTCTGTTTATGAGATGGTAGGTGCTTATGGGACATTTGTCAATCAGGGAATTTACTCAAGGCCATATTTTATTAAGAAGATCACTGATAAGGATGGGAACATCATCTATGAGAATCGCCCCGAAAGAGAGGAGGTTCTTGACCAGGACGTGGCTTACACAACTATTCACATGCTGAAGAAGGTTGTAGATGAAGGAACTGCAAGAAGATTAAGAGGCACTTATAAGGAATATGGAGGATTTACGAGCCCAATAGCGGGAAAGACGGGAACTACTCAGGGTAATGCTGATGGATGGTTTATTGGAATGACACCAAACCTTGTCGCTGGTGTTTGGGTTGGATGCGATAACCCTAGTGTGAGTTTTGCTACTACTGCAATGGGGCAGGGAGCAAATGCTGCACTTCCAGTTTGGGCCTGGTTCTTCAAGCAACTTCAAGCCGATTCAGATATGAACTACGATTGGAGTAAAGACTTTTCGAAGCCAAATGATCTGGCTTTCGAATTGGACTGTGATAAGCACTTCCAGAATCCTTATGACTGATTGGGAGGGTTCTTTTTAAGCTCGGCAATCTGGCGTTTGAGCTCACTCTCCTTCTCCTTGTGATAATTGATATCCTTCTCCAGCTGCTTCACCGAGTAGCGTTTGTTGAAGATCTTTGGCAATAGGACCAGGTAGCATATCAGAGCTCCAAGGGCAAGGTTAAAAATGATCAGCATTGCCACACTGACCTCCACAGTTAATGCAGAGAGGATAAACTTCACTTGCACTTTTGCCGCGTTCTGGAAAATGAAGAGGAAAACTAAAAGGATGATAGCAGCTGCAAGTATTAGGGACCAGGGGATTGGTCTTTTCTCTTGATTTGATTGACTACTGTTCGACATAGGAGTTTGGATTGTGCTATAAATGAGGTATTTGTGAAATATAAGGCTGATCTTTCAATGCACAGGCTTCAACAGTGATCAAAATCACGGATTAGCTGTTAAATCTTTGCGAACTTGTAGCAACGAAAGGCTTTATAGCTACGTCTAAAGATTAATATTTGAGAGATATGAAAAGAGGTTCATTTTATATTCTGGGGCTATTTATTTCTCTGGTTCTTTCCTCCTGTGACAAGGACTCATCTAATGGAGATTTCACATTAACCATCAATGCCAAAGCGGGGTCTGCTGACTTTGTCATGGATCAACCTCTGGCTATGAGCAATGGACATGTGATCAAGTATTCTCTCTTCAACCTTTATATCGATAATGTTTCTCTGATCGGCCTGGATAGTTCACTAACCCTGATCTCTGAGGTCGAGCTTGTAAACTTTCCTACTGGTCCAAGTTATGTAATTGATGCAAAGGATGTTCCAACAGGGATTTACCTGGGAGTTGCCTTTGGCCTTGGTTTAGACTCTGCGAAAAACATGAGCGATCCAAACACATATCCAATAGATCATCCGCTGAGTATTCTTCAGGGAACTTATTGGGATTGGAGAACCATGTATCGTTTCACTATGTCGGAAGGGCAGTTTGATTCAACAGGTACAGGCACCCAATTCGATATGACTTTCTCTTATCATCCAGGATTGAATGAGCAGTATCGACAAAAAATGATTTTCACTCCGATCTCTATTGATAAAAATGGAGGGTCAGCAAGCATTGAACTCGACATTTTGGGAATGCTTGAAGATGCAAATGCGCCTGTGGACATGGTGGCTAATAGAAGTACACATTGTGCTACTCCTGCACAGATTGCTCTAGCAGCTGACATAATGGATAACCTTGTAAATTCAATCTCAAACTAGGTCCATTGAAAAGACAAGTACTACTAGCTTTTGTATTGATTGGTGCACTAGCCCTGATGATTCAGGCTTGTAAGACCGATCCTCATTTA
The DNA here is from genome assembly GCA_963991145.1 of uncultured Chitinophagales bacterium. Taxonomy (GTDB): domain Bacteria; phylum Bacteroidota; class Bacteroidia; order Chitinophagales; family JABDMM01; genus CAXDOZ01. The sequence continues at coordinate 3,339 of CAXDOZ010000012.1, forward strand.
GGTGGAGGAGGACCTGTAGATCCAATTGATTCAACCTGGGTTTACGACCCGCAACCATATATGTGGGATCAGGATATCCTGACCTATTTTCCACCTATTCCTCCAGTGAACTACAATCCCACAACTGTTCAGGGAGTAAATCTTGGAAGAAGGTTGTTTTACGATCCAATCCTTTCCACTGATAGCAGCCTGTCTTGTGGAACCTGTCATTCACCTGCTTTCAATTTCACTGACAACGGAAAGCTGTTCAGTGACAACATTGCTGGACCAACTACCAGAAACTCAATGCCACTTATAAATCTGCAATGGCACCAGAGGTTTATGTGGGATTTCAGATCAGAGACTCTGGAAGATGGGGTTCTTGACGCGCTAGAAAATGAGCAACACTTCGATGCAATTAATGAAGTTGCCAAGCTTGAGAATATAACTGAATACAGGAAGTGGTTCTATGAAGCATTTGGAGACACCACTATTACTGAACAACAGGTGGTTTATGCGATCTCGCAGTTTTTAAGAACTATGGTGAGCTACAACTCTAAATATGATCGCGTAATCAGGGGTGAAGCTTCATTTACTGTGGATGAGCAATTTGCAATAGACTCAATTTTTCTCACTCCTAAAGGAGATTGCTTCCACTGCCATCAGACTTTCCCTGCTGCTATTACTTCTACTATTCTTCCAAGAAATAATGGACTTCAGTTTGCGCCTGATTATACCTATTACGATGATATTGGTTTTGGAATTCTAAACCCTGCTAACCTTTCCTGGTATGGACGTTTCAAAGTTCCAGAGTTAAGGAACCTGACTATGTCTTACCCATATATGCATGATGGCAGAATCCCCAACCTTGATAGTTTGATCAATTTCTATTCGGATGGAGTGCACATTGACCCCGCCGATAACTATAACATTGATCCTAATATGGCGGCTGATTATATCGGAGACTTCAACGCTTATGAAAAGAAGGCTTTGAAGGATCTACTGCTTACTATGGTCGATTCAACATTTATCAATGATACAGCCTTCCAAAATCCTTGGTAGTTGGATATTCATTCTACTTGGGGCTCTTAGTCTCCAGGCTCAAAACGATTACACTTTGTATTACCAGCAGCCCGTGCATCAATTCAAATCTTTGGTGGACTCCAGTGAGAACCCTTTGATTGTTGATGTTCGTACTTCAATGGAGTATAAAAAAGGTCATATCAAGGGCGCTGTAAACGTGTCTTATCTTGGCTTTGGCTTCAAAAAGAGAATGGAGAAACTCGACCTCACCAAAGACATTTACATCTACTGCCAGTCTATGCATAGAAGTCCACTTGCAGCTAAGAAACTCGCTTCGCTCGGATATGAGAACATCTACGATCTGGAGGGTGGTTTCAAAAAATGGGAAGAAGCCGGATTTGAAGTAGTTAAGTAGCTATTCTTTGGTTAAAACAGCCAGGTAGCTGTACTCGTAGTCCCTAAATACAATTTCAAAGCTAAAGCCCTCTGCATTTGCCCTTACTTCTGCCTCTTTCTCATCGAGGTATAGCCAAAAGAAGGGAATTGATACCTGGTCTTTATAAGAAAATCTATACTCAACCATTCCCGGATATCCCGCTTCTTGTGGCATGACTTCCAGAATATTGGCAGAGTCAAAAATTATCTGCCCGCCAGGGCTTAAAGATTTTGAAAGGTGGTTTACCAGACGGCTGTAACCTTCTAAATCGGCCGCCAGGCCTATTCCATTCATAAGCAGGAGAATAGTATCATACTCCCCTTCTATTGCATCGAATGCATTTTGCCAAAGAACAGATTTTAAGCCTCTTTTCTTCATTACTTCACAGGCACCTTTACTGCTATCCAAACAGCTGACCTCGTGTCCAAGATCTCTTAAAACAAGGGCATGACTGCCAGCTCCTGCGCCAATTTCCAATACTCTTTGCTGGCAATAAGTAAGTGCCTGTTTTTCTATTTCTGGCATCCTTTCCAGATCTCTAAAGAACAATGCAACAGGCCATCGATCTCTACCATCTATTTGACTTTGAATGAGAATATCTTCAGATTCATTCCCGTCCATGAAATCCAGGAGGGCAAGGCCTAAAGCGTCGTTATCGTGTTTCTTGGGCAAGTGCTCTAATTGATGGAATGGTAATCCAGAATAGACCTCAATATAATTATCTTAAGGAGTGTACCATAAAGGGTAATGGAACAGACAGTAACAGCAAAGAAAGAGGTGCTAAGCAGGCTAATCGAAGAGGCCAGGGAAAATGTGCTGAGTAGCAATGTAAATTCCCTAAAGCTTGCCAAGGAAGCACTTTCAATCGCATCTGAGCTTGGGGAAAAGGAGTCTATTATTCAAGCCTACACCATTATAGGTCAATCTCAGGTTCTAAGTACAGATATTGATGCCGCGCACATTTCATTTGATTCTGCAGTGGAGATTGGCGAAGAGCTTGGAGATGAATCAGTGATTCTTCACACCAAAGTCTACAAAGGTGTTGCTTACAGAATGCAGGGCTTTTATTCGGAGTCTCTTGCAATTCTGCAGGAATTAGAAAGCAAGGCACCAGATCCCTTAAAATCTACTATCTATAATAACCTAAGCACTATACATGCTAGTAGGGGTGAGTATGAAGATGCACTATACTACAACCAGAAAGCAATAGACATAAGGGTTTCTGAAGAAGATGAGGCGAACCTTGCTGGATTAATGACCAACAGAGCTGATCTCTTATCCTCTTTGGATAGGAATGATGATTCAAAAGCAATGCTTTACGAGGTTCTTGACATCCTTGATAGACTAGGTGGAAATGAATTCGTGAGGATGTTCGTATTCGAGCTCCTGGGTCATTTAGATGTCAAGGAAGAAAAGTATGATGACGCTCTCGAGAAATTTCAGCTGGCAGAGACTTTATCTGTAGAGAAAAACTTCTCTCTATACCTGCCTAATATTTTGAGAAAAAAGGCAGATGTATACAGAAAGACCGGAGATCAGGAACAGGCGGCCAAGTACTTTAAACAAGCTCTAAAAACCACCTACAAACGTTCAAGGCTTAGCGTACTGGCAGAATATCATTTGTATTTACGCGAGATAGGAAATCTTGAAGAGGCTTATGATAGGTTACAAGAGCATCAAAAGATCTCTAATGAGCTTTTTGAAGAGAGGAAAAGCTCGATGATCAATGCCTATCTAACGAAGCTTAAGGTAGTAGAAAAGCAGAGAGAGATTGAAAAGCTTAAGAAGATCAATGAATTGAATGAACAGCTACTCGAGCAGAACGAAAAGATCAAGGATCAAAACGAAGAGCTTACGCAATTCACCTATGTGATAACCCATGATCTTAAGGCTCCTTTGAGATCCATCATTGGATTCAGCCAGCTTTTCTCCGATAATCTTGGATCTGAAATGTCGGATGATGCCAGGAAATATCTTGGCTTCATTTCAGATAGTACAGTGAAACTGAAGGCTCTGATTGAGGATATCTACTCTTATGCAAGATTAGGGGAGGATGGAAAAGCAAACACAGAGATAAACCTCAATCAATGCGTCAAAGAGGCCATTCAGCATTTGGGTGATCAAATCCTTGAGTCAAAAGCTGAGATTAACATTGAAGAGCTGCCAAAGGTAAAAGGCCACTTTTCAAGCATGGTCCTGGTTTTTCAAAACCTGATCCATAATGCAATAAGGTATAGCAAGGAAAATGAACAGCCTAATATCGAGATCAAGTCAGAACGAGTTGGTGACTTTGTCAGGATAAGCGTGAAAGACAATGGTATTGGGGTTGAGGAGAGGTTTCACAAGAAGGTTTTCCAGCTTTTTACAAAAGCAGATAACTCCTCAAAAGAAGGTACAGGTGTTGGTTTGGCGATTTGTGCCAAGATCATAAAGAAGGCAGGTGGAAAAATATGGATGGAATCTGAACCCAGTCTTGGGACCAGCATACTTATAGATATGCCGGCATTAGACTAACTCTTCAAGTGCAAGGCCCGTATTGACTTTAGCTTTCAGCTGATTCAAAATGTTGTAAAGACCAAAGTAGGTGCGGTTAATATAAATTCCATGCGCTGATCCTCTGGCAGAATCTGAGTTTCGAAGACTTTTATCTTTTTGCATCTTCTCACCATATGCATGTAGCTCCTGGAAGAAGGTATCGTCACCGAAATCAAAGTTCTCTGTTTTGAAGGGCTTGGTTACCAGTTCAATACTTTCTAGCAACATACTCTTGTAGAATTCCTTCTTCTCTTCACTATCGTTGGCTTTGAAGAACTCTAATTCTTCGAGAATCGAGTGAAGCTCTTCTGGTTTGTCCAAAACATCTCCTCTAACAATGGCAAAGTAATTCCTATAGAAGTCTTCTGGAATCTCCTTTACACAGCCAAAGTCAATAACACCAACAGTTCCATCATCCTGAATCAGAAAGTTTCCTGGATGAGGATCGGCGTGGAGCATTCTTAGATTATGAATTTGAAAGTCAACGAAATCCCAAAGCGTTTGACCTACTCTATTTCTTACTTCCTGACTTGGATTGTCCTCCAAGAAGGCACGAATTGGTTTCCCGGGGATCCAATCCATCGTTATCACTCTTGGGCTGGACAGCTCTGGATAGTACCCTGGAAAAGTGAGGTTCTCTCTGCCTCTTGCGGCATCAGAAATATGGATTGATCTTCTTACCTCTAATTCGTAATCGGTCTCTTCAAGTAATCTTTCTTCAACCTCATTGATGTATTGCTCAACATCTTTCTCCTTTACATTGAATAGTCTGAGCGCAATTGGCTTAACCATGTTGAGGTCCGATTGAACGCTATTAGCTACTCCGGGATATTGAACCTTCACAGCGAGATTCTTGCCCTCAAGAGTGGCCTTATGCACCTGTCCAATACTAGCAGCATTAACAGCTTCTGTAGTAAAGGATTCAAACATCTCATCAGGACGCTTACCAAACTGCTCTTTAAAAGTCTTTACCACCAAAGGATAAGAGAGTGGTGGAGCGTTATACTGAGCCATTGAAAACTTATCGAGGTAAGCGGTTGGAAGTAATTGCTTATCCATGCTCAGCATCTGAGCCACCTTTAATGCACTTCCCTTAAGCTCACTTAATGAGTCATAAAGCACCTCGGCATTATCAGAATCCAGGTCATCTTTGTCAGACTTAATACCTACAGCTTTCTTGGAGTAGTGCTTAATATAGTTTCTACCGACTTTAAGGCCTGCTTTTGCAAACTTGGAAGCCCTTTCTACTTTCCCTGTTGGGATTTTTCTCTGCTCTTTCATTTCCTACTTTGCCAAACGAATTTTCCAAAATCCAATATCGAATCAATTGCCAGTGGACCTGTCAGGTCAAAAAAAGCATTAACGCTTTTCTCGATGAAGACATCTACTTGCTCTTCCTCATCATTCTCGTTCTGCCTCCAGAATTCCATGATAACCAGACATAATCTCCAGGAAGCTTCAGGATAATTTTCACTGATCTTCATCCTTTCGATCACCTCACCGCTCTCATTTGCCAGGCTAAAGAGTTCCGTTGCGTAGGCCTGGAATACTTTAGAAGCTTTATCAAGACTCTGCGGGCTCCATCCGGGCCAGAGTGAAGAGGATAAGTAATACTGAGCAAAATCTTTATGATCAGTCAGCGACTCAATAAGAGTATAAAAGAATGCTAGAAAGCGCTCTCTCACAGCATATTCCTGATAAACTTCCTGAGAACTAATATCGGCAATGACTTCAGCAATTACCTGAGCCCAGGCATTCTGCTCAAAGTCTTTCATTGTGATCTCATTGCCTTCCATCTGAAGGTCGTTCCCGGCAAGGAATTCCTTAAGCTCACTAAATGATCTTGGAGACCTTGAGTGTTGCTGAATGAATAAGTTTAAGATACTTGCATTGTCCACGATAAGAAAACACCGTGATACTCAGAAAGTTTTAGCTAATGAGGAGAATCAATATCTACTAAAAGGCCTCATTTACAGAAAAGTAGAAACCATAACCTCCATCGAATGAAGAGGCAACATCGAACCTAAGGGAAAGCCTTTCTTTCTCATCCACAACAAGACGAAGACCTCCGCCGCCAGCGAATTTTAGGTCGTTGAACTGAAAGTCCTGAAAATTTGAGTTTACCGTGGCAAGCCCTCCAAAGATGGCACCTCTGAATCTCCAGAATATTGGGAATCTATATTCTGCCTGGGTATAAACTCTGTTTCTGTCAAGATACTTTCCGCTTCGATAACCTCTCATCAATCTGCCGTTACCAAAGGTGTTCATCAAGGCAAATGGTGGTTCAGATGTGAAGAAATCTCCACCAAGTTGTAGAGCGATGATGTGTTCACTCTTCTTGATCTGCTGGTAATTGCTAATTGAGAATGAAAGCCCGGTATTGAAGTTGTCAGAACCCAGAAATGGCGCGAAGAAAGTGCTTCTAAAAGTTAGATTCACTCCTGAGTAAGGACTGGTAATCTTATCTCTCGTATCATATTGGGCGCTTAGGCCTGCCCCAGAATAGGTGTAGCCTTCCTTTCCTGTTGCATCTGAAAAGTCAATTGATCCTCCTGCAAGGAATTCAATGTCCTGGGATTTTTGGAAGAAATAATTTCCTCCCAGGTAAAATCCATTTTTTACCTCTCTTAAAGCATTGATCTGAATCTTGTAATAATTATGCTGAAAGATCTCCTTTTCCTGAACCGGATCTCTTGAATAGACTCCGTAATAAGGAGTTGGATTCTGAATGTATCTGAAGCTGGTGAACAGCCGGTATTTGCTGCCAAAGTAAAGGTCAGCAGTAGCACCAACTACCATTTGGCGGTTCATCGACATATAAAACGGTACACTAACGTAACTCAGTGGTGTGGTGCTGTCCTGGTTCAATCGAAAGTAGAAATCTACAAATGCTCCTGCACCAAAACCGTTATCGGGATCGTAGCTAGCAGAAATCATGGGAATAACGCGGAGATTCTTGTTTGGGTCAGGGTTTAGGAACTGATAAACAAGCTTTCGCACTCCTTTATACTCCTTCTTTTCATTGGAGCTGTTTGCTTCAGAAGGCTCTGAAGCATTGATAAACAGCGGGATCAATGTGAAAATGGCTATGTATAGTAGCTTTCTCAGGAGGAGGATTTTCCTCTAAGATATCTCATGGCATAAAAAAAGTCCCGCAAATGCGGGACTATATATAGAGAAACCTTCTAAGTTGTCCTTAGTGAAGGTCAGAAGTAGCAGCTTCGTTTAGTTGGGCTTTTACTCTTTGTAGCTCAATTAGCTTAGGAGCATAAGCATCCAAATGCCCATTTGCTAGTAGTGACTTTGCTTCTTCTTTCAGTCTTAGGTATTGCTGAAGAAGTTTGTTAAAACGATTCATTACAAGTAGTTCAATCATGGCTTTAAGTTTTTTAAGGAGGGTTCTACAACCCACAGGTGAGACCATTTTATTCTTTTGACGATCAACGTCGGTACTCTTAGAACAATTGCCGTGCCAAAAGTAAATTGCCACTCTTTTCACAGCTTTGTCCTATAACAACGATTCCCTCTCTTGGTTTTATTGGCTCTCCTCAGGTCAAAGAATGTAAGTTTTACATGACATAGGGTTTTTTAAGTCAATAGCATTGTTTTATAATCAAATTGAACAATGGTGTTCAATTTATAATGGGTCATAATTGCCGTTGTTCGTGACAAAAAGATGAAGATTCTGCTATTTATAAGACTTAAAAACTCTCAAAAAAGAAATTGGGTACTCGAGGCTTTATTACATTTAGCGTATGATATCTATCTATGAAAAGTATGCTAAGCTCCTAACAGAATATTGCCTGGGAGTTGGCAAAGGAGACAGGGTTTACATCAGTTCAACTTATCTGGCCGAGCCCTTGCTGCAGGAGCTAATTAAGGAAATCTCATCTGCAGGTGGCCATGCTGTCATGAATGTTGGAATCCAGGATCAGGAAATGATCAAAATGGATAACAGCACTATCGAGCAGCTAAGCTTTGTGAACCCTCTGGTTCAGAATGTTTTTGAGGAGTTTGAATGTTATTTAGCCTTAAGAGCTCCATTTAATTTAAGAGATACAAATTCAGTAGATCCGGAGAAAAGGAAAGCTGCTCAGGCGGCTATGCGGCCGAGTATGGAGAAATACTTTGCAAGAACAGCATCGGGTGATATGAGAAGGTCATTATGCCAATTCCCTACCCAGGCTTCTGCTCAGGAGGCAGGAATGTCATTAAAGGAGTATGAAAAATTCGTATTTCAATCATGTTACTTATTTGAGGATGATCCAATAAAAGCCTGGCAATCTGTTCATGACTACCAGCAAGTGATTGTGGATCACCTGAACGGCAAGAAAGATGTTCACTACAAGGGACCAAACATCGATATCAGGTTCAAAACAGAGGGCAGAACCTGGATCAACTCTGATGGTAAGTCTAACATGCCAAGTGGTGAAGTTTTCACTGCCCCAATTGAGGATTCTGTAAATGGACATGTAAAGTTCTCCTATCCCAGTATTTACAATGGTAAATCTGTTGAAGGTGTTGAACTCGAGGTCAAGGACGGTGAGGTGACCAACTATAAAGCAGATAAAGGAATGGATCTTCTTGATACTATTTTCTCAATTCCGGGTGCGAGAAGATTTGGAGAAGCTGCAGTAGGTACGAACATGAATATCCAGAAGATGACCAATAACATCCTGTTTGATGAGAAGATAGGAGGCACAATTCACATGGCTATTGGTCAATCATACGGTCAGTGTGGTGGAAAGAACAAAAGCTCTGTTCATTGGGATATGATCACAGACATGAAAGATGGCGGAGAAATATTCGTCGATGGAGAGAAGGTTTATCAGAATGGTAAGTTTATAATCGACTAACCTTTTATGATTCTTTCTTCAGGCTTCTGGCAGGTCTTCTTTAAGTTCTTTACTGTAGGTGGTTTAGGCTTTGGTGTTGACATGCTAAGCACCTTCATCTTCAAAGACAAACTAAACCTCAACAAGTACTTATCAAATAGTATAGGTTTTGGAATAGGAATGGCTTTCAGATATGTGGCAAATCGGATCTGGACCTTCGAAAGCGACGACCCGCAGATATTGCTTCAATTCCTGAAGTTCATGGCAATAGCTGTTGTTGGACTAGGGATTGTAAACTTCTTTCTATACATCTTCAATGATAGAATGAAAATCAAATACTATTGGGCTAAATCTCTAGCAATGTGCTTCTTTTTCGCCTGGAACTTCACTGCAAATTATTACTGGACCTTTGACATGGGATAAGTGTGTTTGAAACCATTTGTCCATCAATTCCTTATTGTAATTTTACCTAAAGAGCAACTGTGAAAATTGGATTATTCTTCGGCACTTTTAATCCCGTTCATGTAGGACATCTCATCATAGCCAATTTCATGGCAGATATTGCTGAGTTAGATGAGGTGTGGTTTATGGTTTCCCCACAGAATCCTTTTAAACAGAAGGCATCTCTCCTCAACGAGTATGATCGATTACACCTGGTTGAATTAGCAATAAAGGATAACGAAAAGCTAAGAGCCTCAAACTTTGAATTTTCTTTACCGAGGCCTTCATATACAATAGACACGCTAGTCCAGTTAAAAGATAAATTCCCCCAACATGAGTTTTCTCTTATCATGGGTGGAGATAATCTAAAGAGTCTTCCCCGATGGAAAAACTACGAGGTAATTCTCAGAGATTATAGTGTATATGTCTATAACAGAGCAGGAGCAGCAGGTGCAGAATTAGAAGGACATCCAAGTGTTATAATAAAGGATGTTCCTCTGTTACATATCTCTGCTTCCTTCATTAGAAAGTGTATTAAATCCGGTATCTCAGTAAAGTATTTGATCCCGGATAATACACTAGAATACATCAATGAGATGGGCTATTATAAGTAAACGATTAGTTTACAGCATATTAACACTAGAAGTTAATTTCTGGTGGATTACTATGGATAATTAGAGCAAAACTTTAGGGAAAGAAGGATTACCGAGGAAAATTGGAAGATTTTGTTCTTAACCTTGCCTTAATCAACAGTGGAGTTAACAGGAAACAATGAATTCTTTAATCACAATTGAATGTTAACGAGACAATCAACAATTGTGGAATGTACTTTGATACTTCTTTAAATTCAACAAATTAAAGCTAAAATCCCTGTGTGGAAACTGTTAGAAAAAACGTTCACTAATCAATACCAAAGGAAAACTGATTTTCTTGTCCCCGATTAAACACACTTAATAATGAATGTTTACTTTTTGAAAAATTTTATCTCTTATTAAAGCTTGTGGATTTCTTGAAATGAGGAAATTTTGGATCATAGTCTTTCTTATAATATTCCATGGAACAGGACATCTTATGGCAAGTGAAGATTTTCTAAAGGAGCAGCTGAATTTTGAAAGGGTAAGCGAAGCGTATAGTGAAAAGATATCAGAGATTGAATCTGAGTTTGCTGCAAAAGACCTTTCTTTCCCTCCTAATGAGATCTATCTAAGGGCATTTAAACATGACTTAGAGTTAGAGGTATGGATAAGAGATAGTATAATAGACACCTTTCAGCACTTTAATACTTATCCAATCTGTATGTCAAGCGGGAAGATGGGACCAAAGAGAAAGCAAGGAGACAGACAGATACCAGAGGGCTTTTATAAGATAGAGATCTTTAATCCATGGAGTAATTATCATCTCTCATTAGGAATAAACTATCCTAACGAGTCAGACTCCATCATTTCTCCGCATGAAGATCCTGGAGGAGATATATACATACATGGAGGTTGTGCTACCATAGGTTGCTTACCTATGACAGATGATATGATAAAGGAGATCTATTTGCTCTGTGTCTTAAGTAAGAATTATGGGCAGGAAGATATACCGGTGCATATTTTTCCGACAAGGATGGATAATCTAAGTATGGCTCAACTATATTTTGGAAATGATTACTTACCCGAGCTAGTGTCTTTCTGGAATAATATAAAAATGGCTTATACCTATTTTGAGAACGAAAAAAGAATACCCGTTATAGAAGTAGACTCAACCAGTGGGAAGTATGTATTTTATCAGGATAATGATATCAACGGAAACTAGTTAAGGAGTCTAATACCTCTTTTAGTTGTTCTTCTTGTTTATCAAGATCTGCTTCAGGCAATAACCTCCTGAAAATCTCAATTGCAGTGGGAAGTTCTTTTTTAATTTCATTTAAATTAAAAAACGCCATTCCTGTCCTTCTTATATAATAGTCTGAAAGAGAGGTTACCATTTCATTGTCTATACAATATTTAATTTCAGCAAATACAGGAAGATCAATTTTCGAGTTTACTTCTTTGAAATTTAAGCAGTTATCTATAATCTCATCAGTAGAAGTACCATAACGAAAAACCCACTGCTCAACTATCTGAGATGGAATTTCTAAAATTTCCCCCTGACTAATTTTTGTTTTTAAATACTGATTTAGACTTTCCTCTGAATCGAAATTTCCACCAGAAATTTTATAATCCAGAGTTTTACTAGCTTTTAATTCTTTGCTATTAACCTGACCAAGATCTTTAGATATAAGATCCACAATTCTCTCCGACATTTTTCTATAACCGGTCAGTTTTCCACCAGCAATAGAAATTAATCCAGATTCGCTTATAAAGATTTCATCTTTCCTTGAGAGCTCGCTGGGAGACTTTCCATCTTCATGGATCAAGGGTCTTAAGCCACTCCAACTTGACTCAATATCCTCTATCTCAAGGAGAATATTAGGGTATACTGAGTTTAAGCTATTTAGAATGTATTCAACATCTTCTTTTGATGCCGTAGGCTTGTCGATATCATCATTGTATACAGTATCAGTTGTTCCTGCATAAACCTTTTCAAAACGAGGTATAACAAAGATCATTCTACCATCAGGAGCATCAAAGTAAGTAGCGATAGAAATAGGGAATCTATTCCTGTCAAACACTAAGTGAATACCCTTTGTAAGTTGAAGTCTTTTGTTCTTTAAAGAATCATCCTTCTTTCGAATTTGATCGACCCAGGGACCAGCAGCATTTATGACCTTCTTTGTTCTTACCTGATAGCTTTCACCTGTTGAAAGCGACTTGAAGAAAACGGAATCGATTTTTCCATTTTCCTTGTACTCGAAATCTACAAAAGGGCAATAGTTAAGGCATGTTGCACCATTACTTACGGCAGCCTTTAAGACTTCTGTAGTTAATCGAGCATCATCAGTTCTGTATTCGAAATACTTACCCCCACCTAATAAGGATTCCTTAGATAAGAGCGGCTCTTGATCCAGTACTTCTTCCTTCTTTAGCATTATTCGATGCTCTACTTTAGGAACATCTGCCAGGAAATCGTAAATCTTCAAACCAATTGAAGTGGCAAATTTGCCAAGGTTACCTCCTTTAAAGAATGGTAATAGCATTTTCTCCGGGCGAACAATATGCCGGGCATTTTGATAAACAATTGAGCGTTCAACCCCAACCTCTCGGACAAGGCCAAACTCAAATTGCGCCAGATATCTTAATCCTCCGTGAATTAGCTTAGTAGATCGACTACTGGTTCCCCAGGCAAAATCATGCTTCTCTAAAAGAAGCACACTTAAACCCCGCAAACTAGCGTCTAATGCGATACCGGATCCGGTGATTCCTCCCCCAATGACAACAAGGTCAAACTCTTTATTCTCAATAGAAGACAGAATGGAAGGAACTGAGAAAATATTAAACCCGTCCATAGGTCAATTTAACCTTATGAAAGGTAAAAAAGACAGGTTAATTGACTGTTATTTCTTTCTCTTGAAGTATTTATCTACTGACTTAGCTACTGATTGCATTTTATCATAGTTAAGTGAATAGTAGATGAATTTTCCATCTCTTTCTGCAAACACTAAATCAGAATCACGAAGAATTCGTAGATGCTGGCTTGTGATGCTTTGCTCGAGCTTTAATTTGTTGTAGATCTTATTGACATTGATTTTGCGATTCTTATCAATAAAACGAATGATGCGCAACCTTAAAGGGTGTGCAATAGCTCTCATAGTCGCAGAAGCTTCTTCTAGTTGCTCCTGAGTAAAATCGTCATACATTTTTTGCTTCCTTACTTTGATCATGTACTTATATAATTCAGTTAATTATTACCAAAGAAAAAGCCCACTATGCAGTGGGCTTTCAAAATTTGATATTTGAAATTCTAATTAAGAAGCAAGATCAGAAACAAGATCAGCGATCTCTTCCAGTCTATTAACATTTAAAGAGTAGTGAATGTACTTCCCTTCTCTCTCAGTATTTAGAACACCTGCTCTACGCAGAATAGCCAAATGCTGAGAAGCAACCGACTGCTCTAATCTCAACTTCACATAAATCTCAGTTACGGTCATAGAATCGTTTTCTTCCAACAATTCAATGATTTGTTTTCTGAGTGGGTGGTTAATCGCACGAAGTGTAAGAACGGCCCCACGTAAAACACCATAGTCCAGCTTAATCTTATCGCTGTTCTCTTCTTTGGAGATATAAACTGTCTCCGACAATCTGTTGTTAGCCATCAAATTAGTTTAAGGTTAATAAATGAGTACGAGCTTGCACAAAGTTACGATATATGCGTAACATTAACAATTCATAAAGACCTGAATGAGGATAATTCTTATGAGTGGAAATCTTTTAAATAGAAAGGACTTTCATAGGCAAGGTCTGAAACATTACGGTTGCCGTACATATCTAACGATATGGTTGTCATAAACTCAGCCGAAGGGAGAAGATTAGAAATGGAGAAATGACGCTCAGATTGCAAAAGTTTAGCTGTCTTCTCTGTGCCCGTCCCAATGAACCCCACTTTACCCTTTTCAAAAAATGTCTTAAAACTGTCTTCACTTAGGATCTCTGGCCAGGCTTCCGCGACTTCTTCTAAGCTATTATCATATACAGCAGTGAACACCTCCATTCTTCTTGCATCGATTAAGGGAATTATGAAGTCAACTTCTTCCTCGTTCAGATGAAAACCATGGGCCAAGGATTTTAGAGAATGAACAGATAAAAGAGGTATGCCCAAAGCATAACAAAAACCCTTTGCAGTAGAAAGACCAATCCTTAAACCTGTATAAGACCCCGGGCCACAGCTATAGGCAATAGCAGAAAGATCAGAAAACGAAACGCCCGCATCCTCAATGGCCGACTTACACATTAAGGTGATCTTGCTAGCATGAGATTGTTGGTCCCTGATGGATTTTAAAGAAAGGATCTTTTCACCATCTGCGAGGCAAACAGAAGCTATTGGAGAAGATGTTTCTATGTTGAGGATGAGAGACATCTACTCGCCAAAATGAACATCCAGAACGATCTCTTCTCCTTCACGAAGCACTTTGAGCTTACAATCATCCCCAGGTTTGTACTTTGCCAAACCCTCCATGTAATCATAAATATCCCCAACCTTGAAATCATCAAAGCCAATAACAATGTCTCCTTTTTCCATGCCTGCAGCTTCTCCCGGCTTACCTGCAGTAACACCATCAATTCTCATCCCCTCTTCCTGATACATATAGTCGGGAACCACACCGAGTGTGACTGTAAACCTTGCTACCTTCTTTCCTTCGTCTTCATCCTTTGTTGGTGTGAATTCAAGCTTTTCTTTCTCAGCCAATTCCATTACCACAGCAAGCACATAGTCGTAGACTAATTTGGATCCACTGTAATTTATTTTCTCTGCATCATCTGAGGGTTTGTGATAGTCCTCATGAGTTCCGGTGAAAAAGTGCAGCACAGGAATGTCTTCTAAATAGAAACTCATGTGATCTGAAGGACCGGTTCCTGAAGAGCTAAGAATTGGGTTGATAGGATCTGGCGCGAGTTCCTGAAGGGTAGAATCAAAATCAGGACTTGTTCCGGTTCCGCTAATGGAAAGGTCAAATGTGCTGGAATCTAAACGACCAACCATGTCCATGTTGATCATGAAGTTGATGTCTTCTGAATTGAAGCCCTGCCTCTTTACCCAGTTTTTACTTCCATAAAGTCCAAGCTCTTCACCACTGAAAGCGATAAAGGTGTAGTTGAAATTCTTTGATGCACTTTTCGAAAGCTCCCTGGCAAGTTCAATCACTAAGGCAACACCAGAAGCATTGTCGTCAGCACCGTTGTGAATTGCTGAATCACCTCTATAAAGTGAGCCTCCAGATTTCCCCCATCCAAGATGGTCGTAGTGGGCGCCAATGACGATCTCATACTTAGCCCCATTGTCGATCTTTCCTACAACATTGTTTCCATGCCCTTTCTTGTAGGTCCAGTCTACCTTGATGCTAGCCTTGTTGTCTTTCTCCTCTAAAAGTGCAGGATTAAAAGGATCGACAAATACAATCGGGATGTCCCATTCGCGAACATTTCTACTTAGATCAAGATCTGGATTGTCAAACTCACTATTGCTGGCATATAGAATAACTGCCGTAGCACCTTTCTCAGCAGCCAGCTCAACTCGGTCCTTTAATCCTCCGGCAAGAGCATTATCAGAATGAGGATTATCGAACTCTTCAAAGTGATAGTCCATGAGAACAATTTTGCCCTTAACAGAACCAACACCTTCATAGTCGTCTCTTTTTCCTTCAACTACCAATCCACTACCGACTCTAATTAAAGAACCTTTAACCTGGGCTTCTGGAGAGTTTGGTAAAACATTAAATCCGCTTCCTAGCGAAATAATATCCTTATCAATTGTAAGCCCATTATTTGGTCCGTAATTCTTTCCCCAGTTAAACTCGAACTCATGCAAAAACCCTTCTTCTCCGAAATAAGGCTCAAGGCCAGCTTTTTGATACTCAGAAGAAATGTATTCATATGCCATCTGCTCACCTTTTGATCCGGTCAGCCTTCCTTCAAGGCTATCTGCAGATAGGTAGTAGATGTGGAATTTTATATTCTCTTCAACATCCTGGCTGAATCCACTAATGCATCCCAGGAGGAGAATTGTAAAAAGGATAGACCTCATTTTCAAAATTTCATGCAAAAATAAAAAGGGGACAATTAATGTCCCCTTAAAAGTTTCAAAACGTATGCCAGACCTTAATTGTTTGAAGGTGCCAGCAGGGCTGAATATTCAGATTGATCTTTAATGACCTCAAGCGCTTTTTGCAGATCTGTATCATAACTAAACGATGCCTCAATCTGACCTGCACGATAGTAATACCTCAATACAATTTCTTCTTGAAGCAGTTCACTTATCTCAACCTTCTGCTTTTCTAAATCCTTCTCTTTATCAGAGATCATTTTCTCCTTTAGGATTGCAAACTCCTCCTCAATAGCAGAGTAGTAATTTTCAAATTCCGCAGTTTCTTTTAGCTCCTCAAGAACTTTTTCACTTTGTGTAGTATAGGTGTAGTCTTTGTCATTAAGCCAAAGCATAAAGTCCTCGTATTCTTCATCACTTAATCTGAAGTCACGAGGACCTGATATACTCTCATGACTGCTTCTGTAAAGAGTGGCATAATCAAAGATCAATTGCTTTGTGTAAAGGCTAAGAGCAATATTTGAAAGCATCATCTCATCAGTGGTAACATCTGGTTCAATTCCAGCACCATCATAAACCACTCTTCCGCCTTTAGTAAAGAACTCTGATTTCAAGGAATCAGGAAACTCAGTGTTTCCATCCTGGCTATAATTGATAGCCTGAATGCATCGTCCCGAAGGGATATAATACTTTGCTGTTGTCACCTTTAGCTTAGTATTATATGGCAGGCTCCTGGTGGTTTGCACAAGACCCTTTCCATAAGTTGTATGACCCACAACTACACCTCTGTCGAGATCCTGAACCGATCCAGATACAATTTCAGAAGCTGATGCAGACCCATTATTTACAAGCACAACTAGAGGGATTTCTGTGTCCACAGGTGTGCTTGTTGTTTTAAAAGTCTTATTCCACTCAGTCACCTTTCCTTTCGTAGAAACAACTTCTTCTCCTTTGTCGATGAATACACCGGTAACATTAACAGCTTCATTTAGCAGTCCTCCAGGGTTCCCTCGAAGGTCAAGCACTATTCCTTTTAGCTCGTTATTTTCTTTTAACTCCTCAAATGCGGCCCTAACTTCTCCACCTGCATTGTCGGTGAAGTGGGCCAGATGGATATATCCGATATCCTCATTTAGCATTCCATAATATGGCACATTGTTGATCTTGATCTCCTCGCGGTCCAACTGAACGGTCATTTCTTTTTCTGAACCATCAGCCATTGGACGAAGAATTTTTACTTCTACAGTTGTTCCTGGTTGGCCCTTTAGAATTTTAGAAACCTCATCTGTATTCTTTCCGAAAGTAGACTTTCCGCTTACTTCGGTGATCATGTCACCAGCCATTAATCCAGCTCTATCTGCCGGGTATCCTTCATAAGGTTCGGCCACTAAAACATAGTCACCCTGTTTTCTTATTAAAGCTCCTATCCCACCATACTTTCCAGTGGTTTGTAAGCGATAGTTTTCAATTTCAGCTTCTGAAATATAATTCGTGTAAGGGTCTAGTGAACCCAACATAGCATCGATCCCTTCACGCATCATCTTGCTTGGATCCACTTCATCCACGTAGTAAGTATTCAGCTCTTTATACAAGCTGATGTAGATATCCATGTTCTTGTCTATCTCAAAGTAGTTTGAAGAACTTGAAGGCGAGTAACTGCTTAATCCAATCCAGGTTCCAACCCCCAGAGAAGAAACCACCAGTAAGGAGAGCATAATTCGTGTCAATCTATTCATAGAGCAAAAAATTCAAGTACATATTTTACGCAAAACGAAGACAAAAGGTTTACGGAACCGGATCGTGGCCACTGCCACCCCAGGGATGGCAGCTCGAAATTCTTTTAATTGCCAGCCAGGCACCTTTAAAAGGTCCGTGTTTCTTTATGGCTTCAACAGAGTAATGAGAACAAGTTGGTGTGTACCTGCAAGTAGATGGGAAGAAGGGAGAAATTCCATATTGGTAAATCCTGATCAACAGCACCAAAACCCCGCTCACCATCTTGCTTAACAAGCTCATAACTCCTCTTGTAAACGTTGGATCACAGCATCCAATTCGTTCTTCAGGTTAATATAGCTTAAAATGCTATTGTCAGACCATACGATCAGCAAGCTCAGGCTTTTTTTTCGTTCAAATGTGCTTTTGATCAGATCAAACTTGGCTAATCGATACGCTTCTCTCAACCTGCGCTTAATTCGGTTGCGATCAGAAGCGCTTTTAAACCTGCGCTTGGGAACAGAAAATGCAGCTTGCACAACTGGCTCCTGTTCTTTGTAAGATTTGGATAGGAAGAAAACAGAAACAGGGCCCTGGCGTATACGCCGGCCCTGTTTCATTACTTTTTGTATTTCTAAACGAGATTTGAGGCGCTCATTACTATTGAAGGATAAAGGCCTCTTCACTTTATCGGGATCAAATCCCGATGTCAATGACTTATTTAAGTCTCTTCTCGTCAGATACAGTCAATTTATGACGACCTTTTTTACGGCGACTTGCCAATACTTTACGGCCGTTCTTTGTGCTCATGCGCTCACGGAATCCGTGCTTATTCTTGCGCTTTCTTCTCGAAGGTTGATAGGTACGTTTCATCTCTCTTTCCTAAGATTACCTCAATTTTTTGGATGCACGAAGATATGGTTTTATCCCAGCACCTCCAATATTTTTAGTGATTGTTATCAAAGAATTTTAAATCTCAAAATCGAAATTGCCAACAGGCTGTGAAAGCACTGGTATTAGCCATTCATCGAGATCAGATACTCTTCATTTGTTTGTGTGCCACGCATGTGTTGTAGCAAAAACTGCATTGCCTCTTCCGGCATCATGTCTGAGAAGTGATTTCTAAGAATGAACATACGCTTGAGCATATCAGGATTCATTAGAAGGTCTTCTCTTCTTGTGCTTGAAGCAATAAGGTCAATTGCAGGGTAAATTCTTCTGTTGGATAGCTTTCTGTTAAGCTGAAGCTCCATGTTACCAGTTCCTTTGAATTCCTCAAAGATCACCTCGTCCATTTTCGAACCGGTGTCGATCAGGGCAGTAGCGATAATGGTTAGTGAACCACCATTCTCAATGTTTCTTGCGGCACCAAAGAACTTCTTCGGTTTGTGAAGAGCATTTGCTTCAACACCACCCGAAAGAACTTTACCAGAAGCAGGAGCAACAGTGTTATGCGCTCTTGCCAATCGTGTAATTGAATCCAGCAGGATCACAACATCATGACCACACTCTACCAATCTCTTGGCTTTTTGAAGAGCAATGTTTGAAACCTTTACGTGCTTTTCAGCAGGCTCATCGAATGTAGAAGCAAGTACTTCCGCATTCACGCTTCTCTCCATATCGGTAACCTCTTCCGGACGCTCATCGATCAATAGAATGATCAGATAAACTTCAGGATGGTTTTCTGCAATTGAATTTGCAATGTCCTTAAGAATTGTAGTCTTACCAGTTTTTGGCTGGGCCACGATCATACCACGCTGACCTTTTCCAATTGGAGTAAACAGGTCTACGATTCTGGTACTGTATTGATCTGGCTTTCTGACAAGGTTTAACTTTTCTTGAGGGAAAAGGGGAGTCAGATAATCAAATGGTACACGCTCTCTTACTTCTTCAGGAGTCTTACCATTAATGCTGTCCACCTTAAGCAGGGCAAAGTATTTTTCTCCCTCTTTTGGGGGGCGAATCGCCCCGATTACGGTATCACCTGTTTTCAAACCAAACAATTTGATCTGAGATGGAGATACGTATACATCATCAGGTGAAGAGAGATAGTTATAGTCAGATGATCTTAAGAAACCGTAGCCGTCTGGCATCATTTCAAGAACACCTTCTCCGGAGATAACTCCATCGAGCTCTACATTGAATACAGGCTCTTTCTTGTCCTCTTCTCTTTCTTTCTGGCGATCCTGATTTCTTCTTCTGTTATTGTCTCTTCCTCCGCCTCTCTTGTCGTCTCTTTTCCCTTTTCTGTTTTCTTTTTCTTCTGCAGGAGCAGGCTCAGCCTCAACTGTTTCTAACTCCATAACAGCCTGCTCTTCTTTAGCAGGTGCTTCCTTTTCAGATTTTTGAGGGCGCTTTCTTGGTCGTCGAGCTTTCTTTTCTGGTTCTTCTGAGACTTCCTTTTCGGCCTTAGATGATTTGGCCACTTCCCTTGCTGTATCAGGGTTTAGAGCTTGTGCGTCGAGAATTTTATGGATAAGACTTTGCTTATCTAAGCTCTTATACTTTTTGATTTGAAGTTGTTCCGCAATCTCTTTTAATTCCGGAAGGATCATCTCGTTTAGTTGCAAGATGTCGTACATAAATTTGAATAGTTAAATGTTTCCAAAGATGTGGCCATGCGGCCGATTTAAGTGGAAATGAATTGGTAAATGAGTTGAACCAATCCCGAGGATTAGTGGGATTGCAATGCAATTTTACTGAAACTTTGTGGAATTGGCAATTTAGAGCGGCTTTCAAAACAAGGTGTTTCCTTATTCCCTCTTGAAGGATTCGATTTCCCAATTAATCTATAAATACTGATTTCACAGTGAATTAGAGCTTGGTATTCGTAATTTTGCAGCCTTAATTCCAGAAAACTCAGCTCATGCTGGACATACACTACATAAGAGAAAACAGAGACGAGGTAAAAGAACGCCTTGCAATTAAGAATTTCACTGAGCTCAATCTAGTCGATAAGGTAATCGCCATCGATGAGAACAGAAGAAAGATCCAAAAAGAACTCGATGATGTTCTTGCTGAGTTAAACCAATCTTCAAGAGCTATCGGGCAACTTTTCAAAGAGGGCAAAGCTACGGAGGCAAACGAGCTTAAGGAGCAATCAGCAAAATATAAGGAGCGCAGTAAGGAGCTAGAAGAAGATTTGCGACAGGTTGTAAAGGAACTTGAAGACGAGCTCTTTCATATTCCGAATGCAGCACAAAAAATTGTACCTGTCGGAAACTCTGAGGAGGATAATGAACTGATCAAAGAATGGGGTGATCTTCCTTCATTGAACGATGACGCCTTACCACACTGGGAGCTAGCAAAGAAGTTCGAGCTTTTTGATCTTGACCTGGGCTCAAAGATCACTGGAGCAGGTTTCCCGGTTTACACCGGAAAAGGAGCTAAACTCCAAAGATCCCTTATCAACTTCTTTCTGGACCAGGCAATAGAAAATGGTTTTCAGGAAGTGATTCCTCCTTTATTGGTTAATGAGGATTCTGCCTACGGAACGGGCCAACTTCCCGATAAAGAAGGCCAGATGTATATCACCAAAGACGATCCATTTTACCTGATCCCTACAGCGGAAGTTCCAATCACCAATATCTACCGCGACACGATAATTGATGAGAAAGATCTGCCGGTTAAACTAGTTGGTCACACTCCCTGCTTCCGAAGAGAAGCAGGATCTTATGGCAAAGAAGTACGAGGCTTAAACCGCGTTCACCAGTTTGATAAAGTAGAGATCGTTCAAATCACTTCAGCAGACCGTTCTGAAGACGCACTGCTTGAGATGGTAGGCTATGTAGAAGGTCTTTTAAAGAAGCTTGAGCTTCCATACCGCGTTTTAAAGCTATGTGGAGGTGATTTGGGATTTGCTTCTGCCATCACTTACGATCTGGAAGTATACAGCGCAGCTCAGGACATGTGGCTTGAAGTAAGCTCTGTTTCAAATTTTGAAACCTTCCAGTCAAACCGTTTAAAAACAAGGATCAAGGATTCAAACAACAAGAAATCTCTTGCACACACTTTAAATGGTAGCGCTTTAGCTCTTCCAAGGATTGTTGCCGCACTATTAGAGAACAATCAAAAAGGTGATAGTATAAGGATTCCTGAAGCTTTGGTCCCCTACACATTCTTTAGCGAGATTTAACCCAGAAGAAAAGTTCACAAAACCTTTCTAATTCATCAAATTGTCATTTATCGACAATTTGAAAAAAAATCTATCTCTCCGCACATCATTTTCAGTCCCTTTTGCGTCTATATAGGTGTAAATGCGCTTTAAGGCATATCAACCTATTGTGCATATGTAATTAATTGAGTTAAAGGTTTATTAACGTAATTAGAGGTGTGATGAGTGCGGAGAAAAATATTAACGTTTTATTGCTAGTGTTTTTTGTGATTATGATGGCCTTTGTATTGATCAGTGATAAAATGATTGATTATCACGAAGGAAATCAAGTTCAGGAAGATCCGGTTCTACAAATAGATGAACCGATTGAGTAATACAGAAAGGCCTTAGGGCCTTTTTTTTATGCCCGGAACCTTAGGGATGAAAGCTGGTACTTCCTTCTTGTAATCTTCAAACTCCTTGTTTCCTTTCTTTCTCTCTTCTGTAAGAGGAACACCCGATACATATCTTAACAACCAGGTTAGCACTATTGGAGAAACAATAGTGAGATAGAAGTAGGGTAATGGAACAACCATCAACCATATTCCCCACCACAATACTGCCTCACCAAAGTAATTTGGATGCCTAGTCAACGACCACAATCCAGTTTTCATGGTCTTTCCCTTATTCGAGGGATCTCGTTTGAATTTGCTCTTCTGATAATCTCCAATCACCTCGAAGAGGTACCCAAAAACAAATACCAAAAGCCCGAAGTAGATAAAACCACTCCTCGATTCTGAAGGTGAGTATGAGCTATTTGCCAAAACAAGCGGACTAGCAATGATAAGCATGAAAAACCCCTGAAGCATATACACCTGAAAGTAGCTTCGCAACAAA
The DNA here is from genome assembly GCA_963991145.1 of uncultured Chitinophagales bacterium. Classification (GTDB taxonomy): domain Bacteria; phylum Bacteroidota; class Bacteroidia; order Chitinophagales; family JABDMM01; genus CAXDOZ01. The sequence goes on from CAXDOZ010000012.1 coordinate 25,972, forward strand.
TACCACTTACCCCATTCTTTCTTCCAATTGGCATATCTCCAATCTTCCCCTTGATTCTTATGGCGAAGGAATAGGTATCCAGCCAATCTCAACGCCCAGATATGGACGCAGAAATTAAACAAGGTCTGCATTGGACTCCAGGATTCAAGGCCTGGATTAATTGACCAAATAATGATCAGGAAGCCGACACCCCACGCGATGTCTACAATACTGTTGTCCTTTCGAATAAGTGAGATCAGGAAAATACAAGACATGAAAACCCATGTCGAAAGCCCGGCTTGTAAAAGCAATTGTTGAAAATTTTCCATCTTATATGTAGCACTGCTTAAACATCGATTGACCGAAATATGACATTAATTTTTTGACAATTCGATGATTCACAGATAGTTTCATAGGAGCCCAACCTAAAATCATGAGAAAAGTTCGACTATTACTTTTTATTGGCGCGGCTTTCGCGCTTTTTGCCTTCAGTTTAAAGCACGAAAAAGAAGGCCGAGAATTTGACAGAGAAATTCCTGTAATCGCAATGGCTGTTGATCTCATCAGTAATGGTGTAGAATGCGGAACCTGCCATACTGGTAAAATGGAATCAGAAGAAGTAGCAGAAATCAAGCTAACGGGACAAAACATCCTGGTCGCAGGACAGATATATGAGTTTGAAATTCACTTTTCTCCCGATCTGGAAGCAAGTGAAGTTGAAATGCAGCTTCTAGCCTATGATCCAAACTCTGAATCTTCAGTAGGAGGCTTCAACTTCATTCACGAAACAAAAACGATAGAGGGCTATACTCCAGGCGGACAAACAATCGATTTTGGATTGGCTAGCATGGAATTGGGAACTGGAAAGATCGACCCCGTTCAAACACTTCAATGGACAGCTCCATTGGAGATTAATGGACCAATTACAATAAACATTGCAGGATTGGCGCATGACAATGATGGTAGCACAATGGGTGATGAATCATTTGCAAAACAATTAACTCTAGTACCTGAGCAGATGGCTCCTGAGTTCACAGTTTACCCGAGGGAAATTTCAAGAGACTTTGTTGTAGAGACAGTCGCTTCAAACAGCGCAATTTCAACTATCCAGTTATTCGATATAACTGGAGAGGTAGTAGCTGATTTTGGGGAATACTACACCAACAGAGGAGAGAATTCCTGGAACTTAACTGTTAGAGACGGTCTTAGCCCGGGAATGTATCTTTTAGCTGTAATTGAGAATGGCAGAGCCCAAACACGTCAGGTTTATTTACGCTAATCCTCAGGATCTTCCCAATTCATAGTTCTTTCAACCGCTGAGTTCCACTTCTTAAGTCGCTCAGTCACTTCCCCTGAATCCATTCGAGGCTCAAAGCGCCTGTCCAGACCCCATTGCTGTTCGATCTTGCTTTTATCAAATAATCCGGCAGCCATGCCTGCCAGCACTGCTGCTCCTAGAGCAGTAGACTCGATATCCTTTGCTCTTTCAATCGGATGTTGAAGAACATCTGCCTGGAATTGCATCAATAAATTATTTGCGCAGGCACCTCCATCTACTCTCACAGAAGAAATACTACCCGCATCTTTTTCCATGGCACCAATTAGGTCAACACATTGAAATGCCAGAGACTCCAATGTTGCTCTTACCAGGTGCTCCTTCCCGGTTCCTCTTGTCAAACCAAAAATCGCTCCTCGCGCATACATGTCCCAATAAGGCGCTCCAAGACCAGTAAAGGCAGGAACAACAACAACACCGCCCGAATCCTCAACCTGCATTGCAATCTCTTCCGATTCACTGCTACTTTCTAAAAAACCAAGTCCGTCCCGAAGCCACTGGATGGCTGCACCGGCAACAAAGACGCTCCCTTCTAGAGCATACGTAACCTTCCCATCCAGTTGAAAAGCAATCGTACTAAGCAAACCGCTGGTAGAGTTGATCACCTCTTCTCCGGTATTCATCAAAGTGAAACAACCAGTTCCATAGGTATTCTTTATCATGCCCTTTTTGAAGCAGGCCTGACCGATCAATGCAGCTTGCTGATCTCCGGCTATTCCTCCTATCAAGATCTCCTCTCCAGCAATTTTGCTTGTGCCAAAGCGACCAGATGAATCCATCACCTCCGGTAAGATCTCTTTTGGAATATCCATTAGTTCCAGAATTTCCTCATCCCAAGCACCTGAATGAATATTGTAAAGCATCGTACGAGAAGCGTTGCTGGCATCCGTGGCGTGAACTTCTCCCGCTGTCAGCTTCCAAAGTAGCCAGCTGTCAATCGTTCCAAAGAGAATCTCACCGGCTTTTGCCCTGCTTCTCAAATCTGAATGCTCGTCAAGAACCCATTTGATCTTGGTAGCTGAAAAATAGGAGTCAATCACCAATCCGGTCGAAGACCGAATCTTTTCTTCCCATCCTCGCTCTTTAAGCTTTCGGCAGTAATCAGCAGTTCTGCGATCCTGCCAAACAATTGCATTGTAGACTGTCTTCCCTGTGGCCTTGTCCCATAATACCGTCGTTTCTCTCTGATTTGTAATTCCAATTGAGGCAATCTCCGAAGCCGAAACATCATTTCGATCGAGCAATTCCTTAAAGGTGGCCATTTGGCATTCCCAGATCTCTTCCGCATCGTGCTCTACCCAACCCGGCTTGGGAAAGATCTGCCTAAACTCCTTTTGATTGGAGTCGATCACATTCAGGGAGGCGTCGTAAAGAACAGTTCTACTGCTACTGGTTCCCTGATCAAGAGCTATGATGTACTTCTTCATTCCAAAAAATTAGAGATACCCAGCGAATCTTTCAATTAATTAGACAAAGAATTGGCCTACCGGCCGATTAGCAAAATCGCTTTATAAAATTCGTAGCTTGCGAGGCCAAAGAAAATCCATGAGAAAGGTCGAAATCATTGAGAATCGCTCTGAACTCGGAGCAGGCACAAGGGGATCTTCACTAGGAATTGAAGCTTTAAAGATCGCCGCTGCGAAAAAGGAGAACGACTTCTTCCTGACCCATAATTACACCTCGATTTTTACCGAGAATAACCTACTTAATTACCCGGTCAAGCACCCGGAAGCTAAGCGTATCGAAGGGATTGCCAAAATCTACGATCGAATCTGCACCATGGTTAAGGGAAGTATTGAAGATGGGAACTTCCCGCTAGTTATTAGTGGAGACCACAGCTCAGCAGGAGGAACTATCGCAGGTGTGAAATCTGCCTTTCCCGATAAAAGACTGGGCGTGATCTGGATAGATGCTCACGCAGATCTTCATACTCCGTTTACAAGTCCCTCGGGGAATGTACACGGTATGCCTTTGGCCACTGCAACAGGCGAGGATAATACCGAGAAGAAGTCCACAGATCCGAGCTCCGAGGTCCTGAAACTATGGAATGAGATGAAGGATCTTGGCGGAATCAGCCCGAAGATCAATTACTCAGACCTTGTATTTATAGCACTTCGTGATTTTGAAGAAGCAGAGCATAGCCTAATTGAAAGGAACAATGTCAAGGTATTTAAGACAGGTGAAGTGAATAGCCAGGGTGCAAAATCAATAGCAGAGCAAAGCCTTGATTATTTAAAGGATTGCGACATTCTTTATGTCAGCTTTGATGTCGATAGCATGGACAGCAGCATATCCATGGGAACTGGTACGCCCGTCCCGGGCGGATTAATGCCAGAGCAGGCTATTGAGCTTTTGCAAAGCTTTGCCTCTGACCCAAGATTAAAGTGTCTTGAATTTACGGAGGTCAACCCGCTGTTAGATGAAAAAAATGTAATGGCCGAAACCACTTTTGAAATTCTTGAAGCAGTAGATTCCAAACTCTGAGAACCAATGCCAGCCGACTCTGTTTATAGACTCGATGGCACAATGTTTGACCAAACCCAATAAAAAGAACAAATGAAGAAGTCATTTTTGATGATTGCACTATTAGCGATCATTTCATTTTCAACCAGCCAGGCAGCGACACTAGAATCTGTAATGGACGATATGCTTGAAGCATTGGAAAACGGAAAAACCTACAAGTTTGATTGGAAGGGTTATGAGAGATTCGACGGAGAGCTTCACTACACGAGAACTACAATGGTAGTTCAGGAAGATCCATTCAAAGTATATGTTTTCAATCACGAGAAACCGCATGCCGGAGCTCAGTTAAAATATTCCGAGGGAGAAAACAACGGCAAGGCCAATGTAAATCCTGGCAAGTTTCTTCCATCATTGAAGATGAGCCCATTTGCAAATAAAATGCGTGCAGAAGGCCATCAAACCATCTTTGAAAGCGGATTTGCATTTATGCATTCCATCATAAATGATTTTGTAGAACGCGGTGGAGGAGATTACAGCAAGTATTTCACCTATGAAGGAGAGATCGATTTCAATGGGATCCCATGCTATAAGGTGGTAATTAACGATCCTGACTTTTCTTATAAAGAGTACACTTTCAAAACCGGTGAGGATCTTTACAAAGTAGCTCGTAGAGACGTATTCAATGAGTTCCTTGTTCTTGAGAAAAACGACATCAAAAATTTCGACGACCTGGAAGCTGGAGACAAAGCAATGGTTCCAACTTCTTACGCGAAGAAAATCATCCTATATATCGACAAGTCAAATATGCACCCGATCTATCAGGAGATCTATGATGACAAGGGAGTTTACGAAAAGTACCTTTTCTTAAAAGTGAAGATCAATGAATCGCTGACAGATAGCGACTTCAATTTCAGATAAAAATTTCGGGCCGGCTTTGCCGGCCTTTTTTATTCCAGCACAAATTCCAGCTTAACTGGCTGGTGGTCTGAATAGGCAAAATCCAGATCGATCCCCTCTGTGCTGATCACCCTGATGTTTGGCGAGACCAAAAAGAAATCAATCACGGTTGTGAAGGTTTCGTCCGAATCATAAGGCTCGCTCACTTTCCTGTTTGTAGGAGTGTTCGGGTCAAATGCCCAGGTCCATTCGGGAATATAGTCTGCCGGAACATTGGTCTGAGAGTATTCGGTTTCGGGCTTCTTGGCAAATTTGTCAAATTGGAATCCGGGCGGGCATTGATTCCAATCGCCACCAACAATCACATAATTTCCCTGATCGTATTCTTCGTGAAGTATCGATTTCATGAACTCCATTTGTTGCTCCTTCAAAGTACCATCATCATAAGCGGAGTTGTGTGTATTGATCATTACAAGGTCCTTTCCCGACTCCAGCTTGTATCTCTGAACCATGAAACAGCGATCGAGAAAGAAAACAGACTTTGGCCAGCTGTAATTTCCAGGGAATTGATAGCGAGTCGCAGATTCGGGCTTGAATTTGCTAAAGCTCGCCAGGCCGCTCCACACCTGACCCATTGGCTCCAGGAATGGAATTGCAATGAACTTCACCTTGTAATTCGTAGCAAAGGAGGCAGAATGGTTGGGCAAAGAACTTTTGAATGAATTGTATTGATTGATATGATAGCTTCTCTTTGAATCCTGATCCACCTCCTGGAGCAAAAGGAAATCTACTTCCCTTCCCGAGCTCGATACGAAACCATCTATCCCTTCCATATACTTCTGTACATCATCTCGGGTAGAGCGAACCATTTCTCCTCCATCGTAGAAAAAGTCAGCATCAGCACCTAATCCGGCGTAGCCGATATTCCAGATCATTACTGTAAAACGATCACCGGAAATTGGAGAACCTTCTCCTTCAATATCCACCTCTGTCTTTTCATCTGGAGCAAAATCAGTTATTGTGGCAAACAAGATTGCTCCCAGAACATATAGCCCAAATAAAACAGCCGGACTAATAATTATCAGAATTGCATACCACATGCGCTTTCTTTTCATTTTCGGTGGATTTGATAGCTGTTCTAAATTAATAGGGATTCTAGATATTTTTAATGCATGCAGATCAAGCACGAAACTTTTAACTGGAAAGATGGGAAGACAAAATACTTCGGTCAGTTGTGGAGCCCTGAATCGCCTAAGGCTGTTGTAGCCATCGTCCATGGAATGGGTGAGCATAGCGGTAGATATGAAAGAACAGCAAATCGCCTGAACCAGGGAGGATATGCAGTTATTAGTTATGACCAGATCGGTCACGGCAAGACAGATGGAAAAAGAGGGCATAGCCCCGATATGGATACGCTCTACCGGGCTGCGGTAAAGGTGCTTGAAGAGGCAGAGTCACGCTTTCCCGGACTACCGGTCTTTATCTACGGACATTCAATGGGAGGCAATGTTACTGCAAACACACTCCTGAAATTCAAGCCAAATGTCAAAGCTGCAGTGCTTTCATCTCCCTGGATACGTTTAGCTTTTCCTCCTCCAAAGTTTCAGGTTTTATTGGGTCGATTAATGATGAAGATCTATCCCGCTTATTCTGATAGCTCCAAGCTTGACACCTCTGCTATTTCAAGAATTCCTGAGGAGGTGAAGCTCTACGAAGAAGATCCTTTGGTTCACGACCTCATTACTCCCGCTATGTTTTTCCCAACCGTTGATGCAGGTCTTTGGGCTCTAGCTGAAGCAAAGGCATTGCAATTACCGGTTTATATCTTTCACGGTACCGGAGATCAACTTACAGATCACACTGCAAGTGATGAGCTAAAGAATCAAATCGGTGAGAATGCCACAATCAGAAAGTGGGAAGGCGGTTATCACGAGCTTCATCACGACACTGATAAAGAGCAGGTATTGAATGAAGTTGTTCAATGGCTCGACGAGCAATTAGAGAACTAATTTGAGCGCCCTAACTAATAAGATCAAATCCCTTTGGGCTAAGAAGTGGCTGCGGATAGTTTCGATATTCCTTCTGCTATTCATGCTCCTGTTTCTCCTTAGGATCCCGATTCTTAAAGGCTTTGGAAGTTATCTAATTAAGGAAGACGAGCTGAGTAAAAGCGAAGTGATCATCGTCCTTTCAGGAGGTGCTTATGATCGGGGATTCCACGCATTCAATTTGTACGAGGAAGGCTACGCCGATAAAATAATCTGCCCCGGCGGGAATACTCCTCCTGATTTCGAAGCACTGGGAGTAGAAATGCTGGAAAGTGAGCTTACAAAGATCTACATGGAGAGTTTGGGCTTGTCTGAAACAGTCACAACTGTTATCCCGGAAGGAACCTCCACTATGGAAGAATCGGATGTGATCCTCGGTTATCTGAAGGATAATGGAATCGAATCCTGCATCATCGTTAGTTCTAAATTTCACACCAGAAGAGTCAGGCGGGTTTTTAAAAACAAACTGGAAGATGAAGGGATAGAAGTTCTCATTTCTGGAGCGCCCAGTCGGACTTATGAAGAAAGTGAATGGTGGCAAAGTGAGAATGGATTACTCGCCGTGAACAATGAGTACGTCAAACTGATTTATTACTGGCTGAAATACTAAATCCTTTCAGCTGCTTTTCAGACTTTTGCAGCTCTGAATTTATGGGCCTTGAGAGTATAATTAATGCCTACCGCGAGGATCCTCGCATTAAAGCCATTGGAGATGCCATTGGAGGGGATTCCCATGCCCGCCTTCAACTGAAAGGAATGGTTGGTTCGATGGACTCATTCATTGCCTCAGCCGTTTTTAAGAATTCTAGAAACAATCACTTTTTCATTCTCTCAGATCGGGAAGAAGCCGCATTCTTTCAGAATAATCTGAGAAACCTCCTTGAGAAAAAAGATGTCCTCTTTTTTCCCGATTCATTTAAGAAGCCCGCTCAGTTCCATCAGGTGAACCACACAAATGTTCAGCTGAGAACAGAGACGATCAATAGGATCACCAATCCGATCGCCAAAGCAGATATCGTAGTTACCTACCCGGAAGCACTTTTCGAAAAGGTGGTCTCTTCAAAAGAATTGAAAAAGCACACGCTCTATGTGAAAGTGGGTGAAGAGCTCGAGATCGAAAGCAGCATTCACGATTTGGAAGAGAACGGTTTTGAAAGAACTGATTTCGTCTATGAGCCTGGGCAGTTTTCTGTTAGAGGAGATATCATCGATATCTTCTCCTATGCAAATGAGTTTCCATATCGGATCGAGCTTTTCGATCGCGAAGTAGAATCCTTAAGGACCTTTGATCCGGTATCGCAGTTATCGCAAAAGAAGATCAACAGGATCAGCATCGTCCCAAACATCCAAACGCAGTTTGATCTTAAACATCAATCGGCAATCTTCGATATTCTCACCCCGAAGACGGTTGTGTGGATCCAGAATATCCAGCTTACAATCGATAAGTTGAATGAATGCTATGAGAAGGCCACAAAAGTTAAATCCGACGAGAAACTCCTCAAGGAGCTAGAAGAAGATAATCCGATTCTTTCCGGAAGTATAAATGAAGTGTTTGAGCAATCTGGCAATCTGATCCAACACCTCGATTCTTATTCAGCTATTGAATTTGGAGGCGATTACTCCATCCGCGAAGCGAAAGTGATTGAATTTGATGCTGTACCACAACCAAGTTTCAATAAGAACTTTGAACTGCTGATAAAGGACCTGAAAAGCCAATCGGCCGAAGGCTATCAAAACTTCATCTTCTCTGATAATCAAAGACAGATTGAGCGCTTCTATCACATCTTTGATGATCTACAGGCGGAGGTTGAATTCATTCCGATCTACAGCGCAATCCACGCCGGATTTATCGATCGTGACCTAAAGTTCTCCTGTTATACAGACCACCAGATCTTTAATCGATTTCACAAGTATTCGATTCGTCAGGGCTATTCAAAAGACCAGGCGCTGCTGCTGAAAACGCTTAAGGAGCTCAAGCCGGGTGATTTTGTGACTCATATCGATCACGGAGTTGGAAAGTATTCCGGATTGGAGAAAATTGAGGTGAATGGACAGGTTCAGGAAGCGGTGCGAATAATCTACGCCGATAATGATCTGCTCTACGTGAATATCAATTCACTTCATAAGATCTCGAAATTCACCGGACAGGATAGTAAGCCGCCTCGAATTAATAAGCTCGGTTCTGATTCCTGGGAGAAGCTCAAGACGCGGACCAAGAAAAAGATCAAGGATATCGCTCAGGAGCTGATCAAGCTCTACGCTAAGAGAAAAGCGAGTCAGGGCTATGCCTTTAATAAGGACAGCTACCTGCAAGATGAGTTAGAAGCATCTTTTATTTACGAGGATACTCCAGACCAATTCAAAGCTACGAGCGATGTAAAGCGGGACATGGAGAAAGGCATTCCTATGGACCGATTAGTTTGCGGTGATGTAGGCTTTGGTAAAACGGAAGTGGCTGTTCGAGCTGCCTTTAAAGCCGTTACCGATAGCAAGCAAGTTGCAGTCCTGGTTCCAACGACCATTTTGGCCTCGCAGCATCACAAGACTTTTACAGAGCGATTAAGCGAGTTCCCAGTCAATATCGAATTCATCAATCGCTTTAAAACAGCTAAGCAAAAGAAGGATATCGCCAAAGCAGCATCTGAAGGGAAGGTTGATATTCTTATTGGAACACACAGCATTGTTGGCAAAGACTTCAAGTTCAAGGATCTCGGACTGCTGGTTATTGATGAAGAGCAAAAGTTTGGAGTGACCGTCAAAGAGAAGCTGAAGCAGCTAAAGACGAATGTCGACACCTTAACGCTGACCGCGACACCAATTCCCAGAACCCTGCAATTCTCCCTGATGGGAGCAAGAGATCTTTCGGTGATGAATACGCCTCCTCCCAATCGCCAGGAAGTTGTTACCGAGGTTCACCAGTTCGACTCAGAGATCATCAAGGAAGCGATTGAGTATGAAGTCTATCGCGGAGGGCAGGTCTTTTTCGTCCACAACCGGGTAAAAGATATTCAGGATGTACGCGCAATGCTTCTGAAGTTGGTACCGAATGTCGATATCGGAGTGGCGCACGGACAAATGGATCCCAAAAAACTTGAAGACGCCATGCTCCGTTTCATCAATCGTGAGTATGATGTGCTTTTGAGCACCAATATCATTGAAGCAGGACTCGATATCCCAAATGCCAATACGATCATCATCAATGGAGCTCATGGTTTTGGTCTGAGCGATCTTCACCAATTGAGAGGACGAGTAGGAAGATCGAATAAAAAAGCCTTCTGCTACCTTTTCAGGCCGCCTGTGAGTGCTTTGACTCCCGATGCGAGGAAACGTCTGCGAACCATTGAAGAGTTCTCAGAGATCGGGAGCGGATTCAATATTGCGATGCGAGATCTTGACATTCGTGGAGCAGGGAACCTTTTAGGCGGTGAACAAAGTGGATTTATCTCCGATATCGGCTTTGACATGTACCACAAGATCCTGGATGAAACCATTACAGAGCTGAAGCAGACCGAATTCAAGGATCTATATTCAGAAGAGCTGGCCTCTCAGGAGGAATTTGTGCGCGATTGCCAGATAGATACCGACCTGGAGATGCTTATCCCGGATAATTATGTGACAAGCATTAATGAACGGATGACGCTTTATACAGATCTGAACAAGATCGACACAGAGGAAGGGCTTGAAGAATTTGAGGATCATCTGTCTGACAGGTTTGGCCCGGTTCCCCCGCAGGTAAAAGAGCTGTTCAATGCCGTTAGATTGAAATGGCTCGCCAAACGTCTTGGCTTAGAGCGGATCATTTTCAAAAATCGACGCGTCCGCTGTTATTTTATCGAGAATCAGGAATCGGTCTTTTATCAGTCGAAGCAGTTTGGCTCAATTTTGAAATATGTGCAGAACCGTCCTCAAGATGCTTCGCTCAAGCAAACGAGTTCACACCTTATCCTGATCTTCGACAAGGTTTTTACAATCAAGGAAGCTTTCTCAAAACTGAGAGATATCGATCTCTACGTGCACGGCGCTTAATTTCTTATTTTTCAGCATGCTTCGCTGGGGAATTTTCTTTCTTTTCACTTTTTCAATTTCAAGTATTTGGGCTTCGCCCGATTCTTCATATGCAGAGCTTGAGGAAAAGTACAACACCTATCGAGATCGATTTTTTGGAGAAGGCGAATTCGGACCAGAAGCATTTATTTTAATTAGAGACAAAGATTGCCCTACGGGCGAATGTCCCGGATACAATTTGGTTTTCCATAAGCGGAACCGGTACATGAACAGCTACAATTGCATGTATGCGGTTAAATCCCTTGAGAACCCCGAGATCAATCCAGCCTGGCCTCATTGCGGTTATTGCTACAGGCCAGATCTGGTAGAGGTAAATGCCGAGGCTCCCATTGACTATGTGCGTGATGCCGGAAAAATCGATCCCGGTGATGGGACAATATTTCTGGGTGAGTATTTAGCATTTTTGAGCACAGAATGGGCCTGGTTGAAATTAAATAATCAGCCTACGGCCGATACGGAGGAGAAGCTCTATCTGGCATTAGAAGCAATTGAAAGATTGGATATGGCGGGAGAGGAAGCCTATGGAATGGTCCCTGCTCTGGATGGATTTTTTATCCGTCACGATGTGCCCTTTGATTTTTTAATTTCTGATGGCGAAAGAAATGAAAAGCTCGGTCCTGATTTCGCGATGGTGGCGGGTTGTTTAGAGAGAATGGATCCCGCTTGCGATGGCGGAGAGATTCCCGGCACTCCATTATGGCGAGCCATGAGTCAGGATCAGGTGATCGGTTTGATCTTTGGAATCCGCTTACTGACGCATTATGTAGATGAGAATGTTGAGTATAAGGGAGAAAAGCTTTCACCAATGGCACAGGAGCTTATCCACAGGATCGTCAAATATGTCTCAACGAGCGACTGGATCATCAAAGACCCAAATGGCGATGGAGTTTGCCGTGGACGAAATTCAAGTTTCTATAGTTGGGCAATTGCAAAGGCAACAAA
>CAXDOZ010000013.1:0-34679 GCA_963991145.1 uncultured Chitinophagales bacterium
AGGATGGCAAGTCATTCCTATCAAAGTATATATCCGGAAGAGGCGTGGTTTACCTATCTGCAGTGGCATTGAATCAGGAATCTTCAACACTGCCTCTTCATGCAATTTTTGTCCCGATGATGTATAAGATCGCTATTCTTGGAGCAAGAGGCGGAGAAATTGCATACACGCTCGGCGATCAAAACTCTATACTCATTACAGATGCTGAGATTTCTGGGGATGTTCCATTCAAGCTAGTTATGGGAGATGATGAGTTTATCCCTCAACAACAATCCAGTTCAAACGGAATAAGAATTTGGCTTCAGGGACCCGACAAGGGCGGACCTGCTACCGCAGGAATCTACCAATTGAAACAGGAAAATTCAGGCTATTCATCACTCGTAGCCTTGAACTACTCTAGAAATGAATCCCAGATCCAGGTATTCGATTTAGAGGAGTTGACAGACTATGCCGAAGAGATTCAGGCTGAGATAATCGCCTCTGATAATGTAGCTGAGATCAGGAATACTGTAGAGCAGCTTGATCAGGGGCAGAGTCTATGGAAACTTTGCCTTATTTTAGCGCTGCTTTTCTTAGGTCTTGAAATACTATTGCTACGCCTAAAACCAAGCACTTGATATGATCCTGATACGATCCGCTCAAATCATCTCTCCGGGCTCCTCAAAGCATCTTCAGACTCAGGATATTCGTATTAGAGAAGGTAAGATCACTGAAACAGGAAAGGCCTTGCAGGCCGATGGAGAAAAGGAGATCCAATCAAAAAATCTCTGTGTATCACCGGGTTGGATAGACCTTGGACCACAGTTTGGTGATCCAGGCTTCGAACACCGGGAAGGGCTAAAATCAGGATTGGCCGCAGCAGCAAAAGGAGGATTCACCGCAGTAGCTCCTTTCCCCAACACAGATCCGGTAATTCACTCAAAGTCTGAAGTTGAGTATCTGATCAACAGGTCATCCGGAAACATAGTTTCTATACTTCCTATCGGAGCTTTAACAAGAGATAATAATGGAACGGACATCGCTGAGATGATCGATATGCATCAGGCTGGTGCTGTAGCATTTTCAGATGGAAGAAACGCCGTTCAGAGAGCAGGAGTTGTCGAGAGAGCCTTGCTATATGTGCTCCCTTTCAATGGATTGATCATTCTACGTCCCGAGGATGAGACCCTATCGGCCGGAGGCCAAATGAATGAGGGTACTGTTTCAACTAGTTTGGGACTTAGAGGACTACCGGAACTTTCAGAGACTATTGCAGTGACTCGAGATGTAACTCTCCTTGAGTATACGGGATCCCGATTACTTGAATTTGGAGTTAGCAGCCCGGAAAGTATAAGCTTGATCAAGGCTGCGAAAAAGGCTGGTCAAAAGGCTTATTCATCAATGAATAGCTACCAATTCTACTTTACGGATGAAGATTTATCCGGCTTTGATACAAATCTAAAAGTGAAGCCCTGTCTGAGAAGCCCAAAAGATGTTGAGCAATTCAAAAAAGCATTTTTAGCAGGTGATATCGATATCATTTCTTCTGGTCATGAGCCATGGGATGAGGAGCAAAAGAAAGTCGAGTTTCTTTATGCTGAACCCGGGATGGCCAGCATTGAGCTTAGTTATTCTATTCTGAACACTGCATTAGGAAAGGATTCAGATCAGGAGAAGATCGTACAATCTCTTGCCATTAACACAAGAGAAATCCTTGGTCAGGAATCTAGCCAAATCGAAGAGGGGCAGAAAGCAGACATTACCCTGTTTGATCCTGCTGCAAAGTGGACCGTTCAGGAATCTGACCTCCTTTCAAATGGGGTTAACAATCCTTTCATAGGGAAGGAACTTACCGGAAAGGTCCTTGGCATCATCAATGAGCAACAATCCCAATTTGCTTAATGAAGCAATTTAGTCAACCACTTCTCCATGGTTTATTGGGGGCTGCACTTTGTGCCCTTTGCTTGTTTGGTATCTACAGTTACGATAGCATACTTGTTACGGGACCTACCTTTTTCCTGTGTTTTCCAATTGCTATTGCAGCGATGTATATGTCGGGAATCCAATCCAGGAAATCCAATGGAGGGTATATCTCATTCCCATTAGCATTTAGATCTGTTTTGATCACTGGTGTCTTATCGTTTTCAGGCTTGTACTTAATGCAGCTGATTCTGTTTACATCAGACCCACAATTGATCGAGTATTTGCATCAGCTTGATCTTGAGAGATTCAGTGGTCCTCAGTCTGAAATGGAGGACATACCCGCAATAGAGTTGAATATTAGATACCTACTGCGCTATTTTACACGGGCTTTTGGGGTAAGTTTGATTTTTACTTTAATTGTATCCCTAATTGTTAAGAGGACAAAGTAATATGGACATCTCGGTTGTAATACCACTTTTTAATGAGGAAGAGAGTTTGCCGGAGCTTCACGCCTGGATCAAGAGAGTGATGGAGGAGAATAATTTCAGTTATGAAATTATCATGGTAAATGATGGATCTAGTGATAGATCATGGGAGGTAATTGAAGAGATATCCAGAAAAGACTCTAATGTTAAAGGCATCTGCTTTCGAAGAAATTATGGCAAGTCAGCCGCTTTGAACAGAGGATTTGATGCTGCTTCTGGTGAAGTAGTGATCACAATGGATGCAGATCTTCAGGATAGTCCAGATGAGATCCCTGAATTGTATAAGATGATCAAGTCTGATGGATTTGATCTGGTATCAGGATGGAAGCAAAAACGCTACGACCCAATTTCAAAGACCATTCCTACAAAGCTGTTTAACTGGGCTACAAGAAAGCTTTCTGGAATCTACCTTCACGATTTCAACTGTGGATTGAAGGCATATGATCACGATGTGGTTAAGTGTGTTGATGTCTATGGCGAGATGCACAGATACATACCGGTGCTTGCAAAGCGTGCCGGATTTACTCAAATAGGAGAGAAAGTTGTTTCTCATCAGGCGAGAAAGTATGGAACTACGAAGTTCGGACTTGAGCGATTTATTAATGGATTCCTGGATCTACTTTCAATCACTTTTGTTACCAAGTTTGGAAAGCGACCAATGCACTTCTTTGGAAGTCTGGGTACGATCTCATTCTTGATCGGTTTCTTTATCCTTCTATGGTTGTCGATTGAGAAGATCTTCTTTCAGGTTCCAAAGATCGCTGAGCGCCCCATGTTCTTTTTGGGGATCCTCACCTTTACCGTAGGGGTGCAATTATTCCTTACGGGCTTTTTGGCGGAGCTGATCTCGAGAAATGATCCCGAGCGAAACGATAACAAGATCAAAGAGAAGATCGGCCTCTAAAGAATATCCTGCATTGGAATTCCCTTCTCCGGCAGATCAGAGAATTTCTTTCTACCCTTTACGAAGAATTGCCAGATCACAGAGCCTCTGTAGTAACCACTCATATTATTTGGTGCCTTTTTCTTACCGATCTCCCGGCGCTTTCTGGTCCAGTAGAAGATGTTGTAATAGAAAGAGAAATGGGCTTTTAGGATTGCCCAGATATTCCTGAATTCGCCAAGAGCGAGAAACCTCATTCCAGCAATACCATCGAGTACAAGTCTAACAGGAATCCTTACCGGTAGATAGGCCGGAGGCAGATTCTTATACATCATTGCGAGATTGTTGCGGAAGTTCAGATAAGTCTTTCTCGGGTTTCCCTGAGGCAAACTTCCACCACCAACGTGATACACTTTGCTGTCTCCGATACTCACGATCTGATAGCCTTGATTCTTGATCCTCCAGCAAAGGTCAATTTCCTCCATGTGAGCAAAGAACCGTTCATCCAGTCCACCGAGTTCATTGTATAGATCTGCCCTTACAACTAAACAAGCTCCAGTAGCCCAGAATACCTTTACGGTTGTGTCATACTGTCCTTCATCGGGCTCAGTGTCCATGAACATTCTACCCCTGCAAAATGGGAATCCGAAACGATCTAAATATCCGCCGGAGGCGCCTGCATATTCAAACTGTCCCTTATCGTGATAAGCAAGAATTTTAGGCTGGGCTGCGCCGATGTCGCCTCTGTTCCCGATCTGGTTCATGATCTTCTCTAACCAGCCTCGGGTCACTTCTACATCCTGATTCAGTAGTACGAAGTAATCTGCATCTACCTGACTTAATGCAAGGTTGTATCCTCCTGCAAAACCACGATTATCCTGATTCTTTATTACCCTGACCTTAGGTTGATTCTCTTCAAGCCATGCTACTGAATCATCTGTAGAGCAGTTGTCTGCAACAATCAGTTCTGCCTCTGGATAGATAGTATTCTCAACTAATGGAGGGACGAACTTTTTGAGGAAATCAAGGCCATTCCAGCTCAGTATTACGACTGCTACTTTTGGGTAATGCGACATTTAATTTTTGATTGACTCTGGCTTCTTGTGTTTCCATCGCTTATGCGACCACAGCCAAAATTCGGGTTTTTCTTTTATCTGTTCCTCCAATAGTGAAACATGCTGGTCTGTAATGCCATTTTCAGGATATGAAGATGGTTCAGTGCTCTTCAGATTCAAAGTAGCGTGGTAATATCCTCTTTTTGGTCTTTGTATGTCCACAAAGACAATTGCAGCATCAGCCATTCGGGCGTACCTCTCTGCACCGTATAAAACTGCAGTTTCCTGATTGAGAAATGTAGTCCAATATGCTCTCCGTGGATTTGATGGACTTTGATCCGATACAAAGCAGTAAGCTGCCAGGGGTTTATCCGGGTCTCTAAAATGATTTCCTGTTTCCCGGATTGGAAGTAACTCCACTCCAAATTTTGCTCTTACCCTTTGAAGGTAAGCATTGAAGTACCTGTTTTTTAAAGGCTTATAGATCACGATAGTCTTTTGAGGAAGCACCAGGCCGGCGATTAGATCCGCCCATTCCCAGTTATTGTAATGCCCAAGAATCAGAATTACATCCTTCCCCTGATCCATCATGTCCTTCATCATTGGAACATTATCAACTCTAAAGCGCCTTCTTATTTCACTTTCTGACATCCCAAAAGAGTGTATCGCTTCAACCACCAGATCTGCCAGATACCTATAGTTAAGGTGCATGATCCGCTCAATCTCCTTGTCTGATTTCTCCGGGAAGGATCTTTTAAGATTTCCTTCGATTACTTTCTTCCTGTATCCGATCACTCTATCGAGCAGGAAGGCCAAAGGAGTAGCGATTCCATAAAGGATCCATAAAGGAATTCTAGACAAAGGCCATAGAATGGCTATGATCAAATAGAAGGATAAACGCTCCATCAAAAATCGTCGAAGAATTGACCTGACTTGGTGCCGTAAGGCGTATTGTTTGGATTGGTCACGTCAATGTCTGTAGCTCCATTTGGGTCAGCAAAGGTATTGTAGATCTCTACTTTCCATCGGTCGTTAAAGGTTTCGCCTTGAGCTGTGGAGTGGATGATCACATAGTCATTCACCACATCAAATGGATTCATGAATACGAAGATCACATTGTTCTGCTTATCTATGGTTGAATAGTATTGCCAAACTTCATAGTCTCGTGCATTTGGCTCCCTTCCATATTGGATGTCATTTGGTTGCCCATATTCAAGCCAAACCCTACCTCTATCAGTATCAAAACCCTTAAGGATAGGAGTAGTGAAATTGTATAGGGTAAGATCAACTTGCTGTTTGTATTCGATCCATTTCGATCTTGGGTCAACCTCATCTCTTCTCTCCCAAAACAGGTAGAAATATTTTCTAAGGCTGGCGGTATCATTCGACTCTACCAATCCCAACATCGTACTTTCCTCCACTTGAGTGGCTATTGGATATAGCGATAGAGCATAAAGCTTTACTGAATCAATCGGCATTTTACCCGCAAAAGTCTTTGAAAGCAAAAGAGAGTCTACATTCTCACTTACTTCCTCAACAAAAGCATTATTTGTGCGGAAGAAGAAACGGTTCTTCTTTAAGAGCAGCTCATTGTCTCTATTTTTTACCGATATACTTAGAAAGTAATTTCCTGATGGAATTTGACTTAGATCCAGGCTCCCTGTTACCGGAACTATTTTATCAGGCTCGCATTTCCTGAAACCTGAAGACTGAACACGACCGCTTCTCTTTTCTTCGATTGCATATTGAACAAGAAATGATTCATCCAGCTCCTGATCCATATTATAGATCTCGGTATAGAAGTTTAACTGGCTCATGTTTGATGGATAGAAATCCAAAGCGTATGGAATCATTTCCACCCCATGTCTGGTGAAGAGATTGTTGTCATTTGTTTGGCGAATACTCAACATTAATGTGGGATCAGAAACGGCTGGGATATCTCTCGTGTAGCCATTTACCTCCATGGTTGAAAAGAAGGTATTAGTTGCCAGCGTATCGTTGTGATCTCTTAAAGATGTTACGATCTGATATTTCCCTTCGATCAGGTTGAACCTATTGATGTCTACTACATCATCAGGTACAGCATCTTCATTAGGGTAGAGCTTAGTCTGCACCATATATCGTTGAGTATAGACTAAGCTATCCTCCAAAAACACCTCAAAAGTGTATTCTATAGCGCCTTGTAATCCACCTTCAACCTCTACGTATTTGACACCAGTTCCCGGTATCAAAGTATATACTTCAATGTAGTTGAACATTTCATCTTCCTCGAAACCGGCAAGAGATGAGAAGTTTACGAATGCCGTTAACTCAGAGGCGGATACCGCCCCCATTGAAAGGACACAAATAAGCAGGGTCGCAATTTTGCGAATAATCATCTGTCAAATTTACTGAATTCCTTACTGCGAGATAGATTGCACTTCCCATGTTTTTGTAATCTTTGAGACATGAATTTGCTCATTGAAGCCATGTATTTCCCCCCTGTGGAGGCCTTCGCCCTGATGCTAGCCTCAGAAAATCTTTTCATTGAGAAGCACGAGCGTTACCAAAGGGTTAGTTACCGTAATAGGTGCCATATATCTGGTCCGAATGGTCTCCTTCGATTATCAGTTCCTTTAAAGGGAGGGAAGAGTGAGAGGCAACTAATAACTGAAAAGCAGATTGACTATTCCCAGAATTGGCAAAAGAACCATTGGGAGAGTTTATGTAGTTGTTACCGTAGAAGCCCTTATTTCGAATTTTACGAGGATGATCTTGAGCCACTGTTTCAGGAGAGATCTGATAGCTTGTTTGAACTGAACCTTAAAACTATTAACTGGATTATTGAAGCATTATCTCTTGATCTTAAGGTTCAGTTTACAGATAAGTTTTCCACTGATTATCAGGATTTTACTGATATGAGAAGTAAAATCCTTCCGAATGCAATGAATATTAAGGGCTTTCGCTATCCAAAATATATTCAGGTGTTTGAAGCAAGGCAGGGTTTCATCCCAAACTTGTCTATTCTTGACCTCCTTTTTGCTGAGGGTCCTTCAGCAAAAGATATACTATTGTCATCATATGTTAATAAGTAAGAAAGGGGACTAATTTACATGGTATTTTTAACGAATGCTTAATCTTTCGTAAGGCCTTTCGAACTAACTTTGCAGCAAAATAAAACCACATGAAAAGAGTATTACTTTCAATATTAGTTGTTCTTTCAGTAAATGCAGCATTCTCACAATGTGATGATCTGTTTTTCTCTGAATATGTTGAGGGATGGTCTAACAATAAGGCCTGGGAAATTTATAATCCAACCAATGATACGGTAGATATGTATAACTACCAGATTCAGCGTTGGTCAAACGGGAATGATATTCCTAATGCGCTTTATACCATTAGAATTGCATCTGCAGCGAACCAGGTGTTATTGGCACCAAAAGATGTCCTGGTAGTTGTTCTTGATAAGCGTGATACTTCAGGTTCTGGTTTTGAAGCTCCTGTATGGGAAGAGTTAAGAAACAAAGCAGATATCTTCCTTTGCCCGGATTATAGCACGAACAGGGCTCTATATCACAACGGTAATGATGCAATTACTCTTGAGAAAGCCCCTAGTGGTCAAATCGTAGATCTATTTGCAGAAGTAGGATTTAACCCTGGAGAGCCAAGAGATGGTGCAGGATGGAATGATCAGGCTCCTAATTACTTTACTCCAGATACTAATGCTACTGCTTGGACTACAGATCACACTTTATACAGAAAGTATAATGTACGTTCTGGTGTTACTTCAAATCCTTCACCTTTCATGGTGAATATGGAGTGGGATTCCCTTCCAGCAAATACATTTGATAGCCTTGGTACTCACGCTTGTGAGTGTAATCGTTCAACTTCTATTGGTGAGACTGAGTTTGATAATCAAACTACAATCTTCCCATCTCTAGTTAATTCTGGTTCATTCAGAATCCTTTCTGAATCAAGAATTCAGGAAGTAAGAGTTATCAACTTGCTGGGTGCAGAAGTAATCAACCTTCGCGATGATGCTTCAACTGTTGTAGTTGAAACTTCTGATCTTCCTTACGGAACTTATATTGTACATGTAGGCTTGTCGAATGGCAAATCTTACATACAGAAGATTCAGATAAACTAGACTTTTTGAGTTTTAGAATAAAGGAGCTACCTGTGGTAGCTCCTTTTTAATGATTATCCCTAAATGAAAAGATATATACCCCTTTTCCTTTTGGTCCTTTTTGGAGCTAGTGCTTTCTCTCAGCAAGGGGTCATTAAGGGAAATATAAAGGACAAAGAGACTGGAGAAGGTCTTTTTGGTGCTTATGTAATGATCGGTCCCGGAGAGGGAACCCAAACTGACTTTGACGGAAATTTTGAGTTCGAAGTAGATTATGGAACCTATGAGGTAGAGTTTTCTGCGCTAGGTTATGATAAGCAAACTCAAACTGTAGTTGTTGACAAACCAACTGTATCTGTCAATATTGGATTACTTATTGAAATCGGACCAGAGATCACTGTATCTGCCGACCTGGCAATTGATAGAGAGACCCCGGTTGCCTTCTCAAATATCACCACAGAAACCATTGAGGAAGATCTGGCAGGTCAGGACATGCCAATGCTTTTGAATTCTACTCCGGGTGTTTATGCGACCAATCAGGGTGGAGGAGATGGTGATGCCAGAATTACTATTAGAGGATTTGATCAAAGGAACATTGCTGTTATGATCGACGGTGTTCCAGTCAATGACATGGAGAACGGCTGGGTATTTTGGTCAAACTGGTACGGACTTGATGCTGTTACCAGAACAATTCAGGTTCAAAGAGGTCTCGGTGCCTCAAAACTTGCTATTCCTTCAGTTGGAGGAACCATGAATATCATCACAAAGGGAATCAAGTCAAATAGTGAGGTTAAGGTTAAGCAAGAGTTTGGAAACAATAACATGTTCCGCACTAGTGTAGGTCTTACTTCCGGAAGATTAAAAGGCGGTTGGGGTTTCTCAGCTGCGGGTTCTTATAAAACCAATCAGGGCTGGGTTAACGGAAACTACTCTGAAATGGGTTTTTGGTATGGTCGGGTAGATAAGATGTTTGGCCAAAAACATACTCTAAGTGTCTGGGCTTATGGAGCTCCTCAATCACACGGTCAAAGGACCGGGCAGGAGGTTGTCTCCATGTATAGCAAGGACAAAGCTGCTGGGCTATTCAAGGGCACACCTGAGGAATATGTTGAGATGGTAACTTATAATCAGGCTTATCTCGATTTCTCTCAGGGCCAGATTGACTCAGCAACTTTTGCAGGAAGAGTGGAAGGTCTAAGTATTGACCAGGCCCAATATGAGGATTTCTATGTCAATGGAGACTTTATCGACACAACAGTTAATGGTGGCCAGTTCCAATTTGATTATGGATTTCGGTACAACCGAAACGCAGGCCAATTGAAAAGACTTGGCCAGGCTGATTCCTCAGTCTTTAACTCTACCATAAATAAATATCATAAGCCTCAAATTAATGTTCGTCATGGATGGCAGGCTAAAGAGAACTTTTATCTGAGCACAACCTTCTATGTTTCTATTGGAAATGGAGGAGGGACTTTCTTCGATGGTACTGGTAACACTCAAATCGATCCTGGAACAGGAACAACTGATTATCAGCTTTTCTATGATGCAAATGTCAACAGGGCATCTGGTGAGTCAAAGAACTTTGTTGCTCGTGGTGTGAATAGCCATAGATGGTATGGCTTGCTTTCTACATTTGACTGGCAGGCAAAAGAAAGACTTAAGTTCTCCGGGGGTATAGATTTAAGAACATATAGAGGTCTCCATTACATTGAGCTGTTTGACGTTTTTGGCGGCCAATACGCTATTGATCCAGATAACAACAACCAGAATATCTCTAAAGTCCAAAGGCAAATTGTGCAGGGCGACAAGTATAACAGAGACTGGGATGGACAAGTCCTTTGGGGAGGATTATTCGGAATGGTAGAGTACAAGAATGATAAGATCTCTGTATTTGGATCTGTTTCGGGAGCAATTAACTCCTACAGAAGGATTAATAGATATGCCAAAAGAGATCTTCTCATTGATGGCGAACTATTCTCCCAAATCGTAGGGTATCAGGATACATTCCTTTACAATGGAACCGAGAGTATCTTTGTGAATCCCAGTCAAACAATTGCGCAATCTGGTGACACCACTTTTGTGATCAACTCAAGTGGAAGTGTAGTAAATCAAATTATAGGGGCTGACGTTTATGACAACATGTCTCCTGAGTCCAGAGCTGCTACTACAGACTGGGAAAATATTCCATCATTTACGATAAAGGCTGGACTGAACTGGAACATTGACGAAAGGAATAATGTCTTCTTCAATCTTGGATTTCTAACAAAAGCTCCAGCATTTGTATTTGTATTTGACTCAGACCCAATATCAAATAGAGTAGCTCAGAGCTATAACAATGAGATCATTCAGGCTTTTGAAGCGGGATATAGCTTTAGGAGCCCTATGGTTTCATTAAATATGAATGGATATGTAACTAATTGGGTGAATAAGCCCACTTCCTTTAACCTATCAGATCCATTAGATACAGAGGTTACCGAGCGTGTGATCATTCCAAATATAAAAGCTCTTCACACTGGTATTGAGATCGATGCAGCTATCAAAGCTCACAAAACTGTTACACTGGAAGGATTGCTTAGCATAGGTGATTGGCAATGGAAGTCAGGAGATGAGTTCACTTATACTTTTGCTTCAGGTGCTACAGACACCGTAACCTTTGATGCCACAGGAGTTCATGTTGGTGATGCAGCACAGATCCAGGTTTCTGGAATGGTAAGATATGAACCAATAAAGGGTCTTTACATCAAACCGAGAATCACTTATTTCGCTAAGCAATTTGCAAACTTTGACCCTACTTCATTACAGGGAGCTAATGCTAGAAGAGAATCATGGAGGATGCCTAACTACTATGTGTTTGATATAGGAGCAGGGTATTGGAAAAGATTCCAAAATGGCCTTCAATTCTCTCTTAGGATGAATCTGTTTAACATTACAGATAACCTATACATTCAGGATGCTCAGAATAATGGTGGAGCACAACCATCGACTCCATCAGAGTTTAGGCAGGAGTTCAATGCAAACTCTGCAACTGTGCATTTTACTCAAGGTTTCCGATGGACGGTTGGTATTGAGCTGATCTTTGGAAACTGGATAGGAAATAAATCCAAAACAGACCAAAGACTATAGATCTAAGGTCATAGAATTAATAAATCAACAATCATTATGAAAAAGCAATTTGCCTTTTTAATTGCTCTGTTAATCTCTTTTGCCGCAATCGGCCAGCAAGCCACTCTGCCAGTATATTGGGATGGAAACGGAGCCCTTCCAACTGGATTCTCAACGAATACACTTCCGGTTGAATATTACACTACGGTAATAAATACTCCCCCATCAGCATATAGAATGGATGTTGATGACCAATGGTTACAAATAGATATTAACTCAAAGCCAGGATACGTTACATTCTACTTAGGAGGAACAGGAAGTGCTCCATGGGATGGTATTCTTGAAGTAAGAGAATCTGATGATGGTACAAACTGGACATTAGCTGAAGACTACGTCAATGCAGATATTTCTACTACTTCAGTAGATAGTTTCGCTGTTCTGCTTCTTGGCACTACACGTCATGTTAGATTTTACTACGTGGATAAGGTTTCTGGAAACAACCTTGCAGTTGATGATATCAGAATAACTCTTCCGGTAGCTGGCCCAGAGCAAGATATCGTAGTGAGCTATCAGGGCGATTTTGTTCCTAATGGTGATAGAATCGGATTCAATTCACCGGTAGGTACACCAGCACAGGTTAATATTCAAATTAATAATAGAGGTACTGACAGTATCCTACACATTAGCGCATACAACCTTACCGGAGTTAACTCTGGAGACTACAGTGTTATAGGGCCAGATTCTATTCTTGCCGGTGATAGCATGGATGCAGTTGTAACTTTCACTCCAGGTGCAGCAGGCACAAGAGAAGCTACTCTTGAGATCGTAAGTAACGATGGCGATGAGCCTAACTATTTCATCGACCTATTTGGTGTTGGCGGAAACTTTGCAAGTGCTCCAACAAACCAGGCAAGCAATCTCCAATTCACAGATGTACGCAGTTTCCTAATGGAACTTGAGTTTGACAAGAATAACGCTGAGGGATGGATCGTACTTAGAAGAAAAGGCTCAGCGGTTACTGATATGCCTTCTAATGGAACTGTTTACGAGAAAGGTTCGGGAATTGGAAATTCAAAGGTGTTTTACGTAGGATCTGATTCAACATTTGAAGTACGTGAAATGGCTGCCGGTACTGATTATCACTATGCAGTGTTCGCATACAATGGGTTTGGGAGTTACATCAGTTACAACACAACAAATCCACTTACAGGAAATCAGGTAAGTCCTGACAATGAAATTGGTAATTACTATCAGGGAATTGATACGAATGCTGCAACATTTGTTTCAGACCTTACTGCTTTGATAAACAATCACCCAGTTGTTTTTTACAGCAATTTTAAAGTGGTTATGATTGATCAATTCCTGGCAAGGGATACTACGAATGGTCAGTTTGTAATTAATGGTGAGTACTCAGGAGAGTACAAGGTTTATGCTCCACCTTTTGATTTTGTGGCTCAGGATTATTCTCGTGAGCACAGGTTTGCTTCTTCGTGGATGCCAACTTTTGGTACTGCTGACCACACTGACAGATATTCTTATGCCGATCTGCACAACCTTGCTCTGGTAAACCAATCCCAGGTTAATGCAGTAAGAGGGAATGAGCCATTTGGCGATGTTGTAAACGTTTCAAGCAGCTTCCTTGATTCTAAGAGAGGAACAGATGCAAATGGTGTTACAGTATTTGAGCCAAGAGACTCATTTAAAGGAGATGTTGCAAGAGCAGTTCTTTATGAAGCGCTTGCATATCACAATGTTCCAAACGATGCAGGATTTGCGGGACCGGTTACAGAATCATGGGCCTGGGATGTTCTTGAGGTACCAGGGCCAATCGGTCAGCCAAACATTATCCTGAGCAACTACCAGGATATCGATGTTCTTATCAGCTGGCATGAAGCTGATCCACCTTCAAAAGCTGAAATGGCTAGAAATGATTTTATCTACGAAAATCAGGAAAACAGAAACCCATTTGTAGACCATCCTGATTGGGTTTGTTATGTTGATTTCGGCCCTATGGCTAAGAAGTCATGCACTGTTGGAATCGGAGAAGTTAACTGGATCAATGGAGAGCTTGAGCTTCATCCTAATCCAAACTCAGGAAACTTTAAGATCTCATTTGAGTCTTCAACTGCGGGTTCAGTGAATTTGAACCTTACAGATATCGCTGGGAAAGTAGTTTATCAAAATACTATGGATGCACAGTTTGGAATGAACAATGTTAATGTTCAGGTTGACCTGGCTGCTGGTCTCTACTTAATGGAAGTAGAGATGGATGGCGCTAGTTATGTCCAAAAGGTGAAAATTCAATAAGGAAATTGAATTCTAATTCGGCCCGTCAGCTTCAGTTGACGGGCTTTTTTTATTTTCGGCGCTGAGCAGGAAATTGTTGGTCGGCTTATTGCATTTGTTTGTAGAAGCAAGCTTTGGCTTGAGAATTGATAAGCTACATTTATACTGCCTAATTGAATAAACACCCTAATCATGAAGAAATTAATACTTAGTATCCTTCCGGCACTTCTTTTATCGCTGGGAGTTTTTGCAAATCCAGATCCTGCTGAAGAATTGCCTGGCAATTTTCACATGACCACATTAAAAAATGGGCTCCAGGTTCTTGTGATTTATGATAATGCAGTTCCATTAGCTACAATCGAGCTTGTAGTTAGAAACGGTGCATACACCGAAAGTGCAGAATATGATGGTCTTTCGCACCTCTATGAGCACATGTTCTTCAAAGCGAACAATGTTCTTAACTCTCAGGAAGCTTTCATGGAAAGAGTAAATGAGCTTGGTATCGCCTTTAATGGAACTACCTCAAATGAGAGAGTAAACTACTTTGTTACTCTATCAAATGAGAACCTTGTTCCCGGTCTTCAATTTATGAATGACGCTATCAGATACCCATTGTTCCTTGAAGAGGAAATGAAGAAGGAGAACCCTGTAGTAGATGCTGAATTCCAGCGTAGTGAATCGAACCCTTTCTTCTTCCTGTACAAAGACCTGCAACATCAAATGTGGGGCGAGAACTTTAGCCGTAAGAACACTATTGGAGACCATGATATCATCATGACTGCCACGCCTGAAAAAATGAGAATTATTCAGGAGAAGTACTACTACCCAAACAACACAATGCTTGTGGTAGCTGGTCAGGTTGATTATAAGGAAGTATTTAAGGAGGCAAAAAAGATCTTTGGAGATTGGGAACCTGCTGATTTTGATCCTTTCGAGAAATGGGAAATTCCTGAATTTGAGCCACTAACAGAAGATAAGTTCTACGTAACGAACAACGAGAATGCTCAGGTTCCAGTAGTGATGATTGGATACCACGGCCCTGATACAAGAGGAGATATTAAGTCTACTTATGCAGCTGATGTATTCTCTTTCATTCTTGGACAGGCTAGCAGTAAGCTTCAAAGAGAGATGGTTGATGCAGGCCTTGCTCTTCAGGTTGACGTAGGATACCAAACATGCAAGTTTACAGGTCCAATCACTATTACTCTTGTACCAGTTCCTGGCAAAACCAGAGCGGCGATGAAAGCTTTGAATGAGCACATTGACCAATGGGATAGCGAGGACTACTTTACTGATGACCAAATGGAGACAGCTAAGAACCTTCTAGCTATCGACGATGCTTATGGTAAGGAGAAGACTAGTGAGTTTGTGCACACAGTAACATACTGGTGGGCGGTAGCTGATATCCAATACTACACAAACTATGTAGAGAACCTTCAGGAAGTTACCAGAGAGGATATCACAAACTATGTGACTACTTATATCAAAGGAAAGCCAAGAGTAACTGGAATCTTAGTTAATGATGACCTGCTTCCAGGCGTAATCTTCAACGAATAAACCCCGAATATCATGAGATACTTAAAATATATCCTATTACCGATTGCCTGTTTACTTTTCTGGGGTTCTTCGAATGCCTCAGATATTACTGAGTTTGATGTAGATGGAATCAAAGTGATCCACAAACCTTCTCAAAAAGAGGTGATCTCACTTTATCTAGTGATCAAAGGTGGAACAGCCAATTATCCGATTGAAAAAGAAGGTGTGGAGTTTGCATCTTTCTACATGGCCATGAATGGTGGTACAGAATCAATGGACAAGATTGCCTTCAAATCTGCTGCTGAGAAGATCGGAACTTCATTTGGTTCAAGCGCATCTTACGATTATGGCGAAATGCATATGTCTTGCCTTAAAATGTTTTGGGACGAGAGCTGGAATCTGTTTTCTGATGCAGTTATGAATCCTGCAATGTCTGAAGAGGAATTTGCAATTGGCAAGAATCAAATGATGTCAATGGTGATGTCAAATTCTTCAGACCCGGATAATCACCTTCGTAACATCGCTATGAAGCACGTTTTCGAAGGAATGAACTACGAAAAGAGCACTGAGGGAACTCCTGAAAGTGTAGAAGCGATGACTTTAGAAGACCTTAAAAGCTACTACGCAGAAGCTGTTGTAAAGAATAAGGCCTTTATCGTAGTTGTTGGAGACATTGATCAGGCAGATCTTAAAAAGAAGATAGCTGAGTCATTTGGTTCAATGCCAATGGGCAAAGCTGCTACAAAAGAAGATCCTCTTGTGATCAATAAATCAAGTGTTTACGTTGAGGACAGAGATATAGCAACAAACTACATCAGAGGAGTTATGAATGGTCCTGCCGCAAGTAGCAAAGAAGCTGTTGTTATGAGAATGGCTATGGGGATTCTTCGTGATAGATACTTCAAAGAATTAAGAACTAAAAGAAGTTTGACCTATGCTCCAGCTGCATTCTATGCATATAGCGTAGTCAACAATCCTTATAATGTTATTTACGCTTCAACTCAAAAACCACAGGAATGTATGCAGGTTATGGTTGAGGAGATCGATAAGATCAAAGAGGAAGGCTTTAGCCAAAAAGAACTTGATGATAAGCAACAGACATTCCTCACTTATCACTATATGGGACTTGAAGAGTCTTCTTCACAAGCAATGCAATTGGTTTATGGAGAGCTTGCCGGAGACTGGAGTGCAACTGAAAGGTTTACTTCTGACGTCAATAATATAGATCTGGAAACATTGAATGCTGTTTTCAATAAGTACACTCGATATATCAAGTGGACTTACCTAGGAAAAGAAGCAGACGTAACAATGGAAGACTTCCCTCAGGTTGAGGCAGTGAAGTCCGGGAGACCACACTAAGACTAAACGTTTTTCCGCATAAAGATTGGGGCTTTACCTTCGGGTGAAGCCCCTTTTATTTGTAGAAATAGTACTTGTACCTGGCTTTCTCACTATCGGCATTGTAAACTGTAATCGTCTTCTTGATCAGGCCTTTCTTGGTGTAAATAGTCTTGTAGGAGGTGAAGAAGCTAGCCATTGGGTCGCCTCCTGAATGTCGGGTCTCCACATAGTTCTTGCGCCCTTTTTTATCGTAATCATATTTTGTCAAAGTCACATTCTGAGTGAAGACGAGATTACCCATAGTCCCACGCTTGTTTTTCTTCTCGATCATTTGACCGGAAGCATTGTATTTGAATGTGACCAGTGAACAGAAATTATCCCCGGGGTTACAGGTCAATTCAGATTTCAATCTTCCAAGCGAGTCGTATGAATAGACCGAATAGCTACTTTGAATCATCGGGCCTCTTGGGTTTTGATCTCCAAATGGAAAGCTATCCGCGGCATAAAATAGCTTACTGGAATCAGGACCAAATTTGCCATTGAAGAACTGTATTTCCTTGTAAAAGCTATCAGTTGGTGAGAACTCTCTGATTGAGGTGATCAAACCTGCTGCATCATACTTATAGTGTACACGACTTATCGAAAGAGCGGGCTCTTGTTTTACCACATCGTAATATGCCAGGAATCGGGTAGAGCTATCCGGCATTAGCCTTCCTCTTGAATAGTAAATTGCTGTTGTATCGAGGTAGTCGACTGCATCGATCAAAATTCCTCGTAATCGTCCCTTTTTATCGTAGAAGTTTGTCTCTTCTCCGGTGACCTTTCTAACCCCATTTTCCAGACAGGTCTGACAATAGAATTCGTCTTTCGGGTAAAGTGACTGCGCCTCCAGATCGTAGAACAGAGAACTAAGCAGTGTGAAACAAAACAGTAAAGTGAATCTCAATTGATTGAACATCCGAGCCATGTTGGATTTGAATTAAACTATGCTCCTTCCGGTTAAAACTAATAGAAGCATTTGCTATTTGCTTTCTATGGAAAAAATTAAAGGAACTATACTCTTTGTAACGCTTTTTGTAGCCTTCTATCACATGAGTCCATTCATCGGTGTGCCATATCCATTTGTAGCAGCGATGTTTCTAACCTCACCAATACTGGTGATCTACATGGTTTATAAGATTCTGAAGGATGGAACTGCTCCTGAGAATGCCTATTGGAGTGAAGATGATCCATCTTCCTGGTATGAAGATGTCTAAGAAAGAGCTTCGATCAGATTTCTTTCGATTCTTTTAATTGAATCATCCTCTGAGGGCTTTTCGAAAGATCGGCCCGTAAGGGCTTCAAATAAGCCAATATAACGTTCACTGATCTCCTCGGCGAAATCGTCGGGAATACTTGGCATTGTCTGCCCTTCTTTTCCCTGGAAATTGTTTTCAATCAACCACTGACGCACAAATTCTTTGCTTAGGTGACGAGGACTTTCATTATTCATTAAAGCCTCAGCAAAGCCTTTGTAGTAGAAGTAACGAGATGAATCGGGCGTGTGAACCTCATCCATTAGATAGATCTTTCCATTGATGTGACCAAATTCATATTTGGTATCAGCCAGGATCAATCCCCGCTCACGAGCCATCTCCTGACCTCTGATAAAAAGCTCTCTTGTATACTTCTCCAGTTGCTCATAGACATCTTCAGCAACTATTCCCTGCGATATGATCTCCTCTCTTGAGATATCTTCATCATGTCCTTCATCGGCTTTTGTGGAGGGAGTAATGATTGGAGTAGGGAAGGCTTCAAACTCTCTCATTCCCTCTGGCATTTGAACACCGCATAATGTCCTTTTGCCATCTCGATATTCTCTCCAGGCATGACCAGTTAGATAACCCCTGATCACCATTTCCACTTTGTAAGGCTCACATCGCTTTCCAATTGTGGCATTTGGGTCAGGTTGAGATTCAACCCAATTTGGAACTATGTCACTAGTCGATTCAAGAAAAAAACCAGCGAGCTGATTCAGTACCTGGCCTTTGTATTTGATGCTACGTGGCAGAATATGATCAAAAGCAGAAATCCTATCTGATGCTACCATACAGATCTTGTCGCCTAAATAGTAAACATCACGAACCTTTCCCCGGTAGAAATCTGTTTGTCCGGGAAGATCAAAGCTTGTTTGGTCAACTATCTGATTCGCCATTTTCTGCTTCTTTTTTGGGTTTGTTCTTTTCTGTATCGCCTTCGTAAGCGTCTATGATCTTCTTCACCAAAGGGTGGCGAATAACGTCTCTGTTGCTAAGCCTAACCACACCAATTCCTCTAATGTCCTTGAGAATGTCAATTGCATTTCCTAATCCACTGCGCTGACTTCTAGGAAGATCGATCTGAGTCATGTCACCGGTGATTATACATTTGGCCTGCGGCCCGATACGGGTAAGGAACATCTTCAGTTGCGCGGATGTAGCATTTTGAGCCTCATCGAGAATGATAAATGCTTTATCCAGAGTTCGACCTCGCATGAATGCAAGTGGTGCTATTTCAATGGTGCGATTGTCATTTAGGTAATTCAACTTCTCAGAGGGGATCATGTCGTCAAGAGCGTCGTACAATGGCCTTAGATAAGGATCGATCTTTTCTTTTAGATCTCCAGGAAGGAAACCCAGATTTTCTCCTGCTTCTACAGCTGGTCTTGTGAGAATGATTCGTCTGACCTGCTTCTCTTTCAATGCTCTTACAGCCAGAGCCACCGCGGTGTAGGTCTTTCCCGTACCGGCAGGACCAACAGCAAAAACCACATCGTTTTCATTGACAGCTTCTACTAGCTTCTTCTGATTTGGCGTGCGAGCCCTTACGATGTTTCCCCCGCTTCCATAGACCAGCACTTCCTGGTCCTTCATGCTGGCGCTTTCTTCAATGATCGACTCCTCGTTAAAGAGAATTGATTCAAGTTGGGATTCAGAGATCTTACCAAAGCGCTCTATATGATCAACAATACGCTCTATCGAACCCTTTAATCGGTCAATATCTTCCTCCTGCCCTGCGGTCTTTATTTGGTCACCACGGGACACGATCTTCAATCTTGGAAATGCTTTCTTTAAGAGTTTGAGCCTCGAGTTGTTGATCCCTAAAAAATCAACAGGGTCAATCCCTTCAATGCGGATGGTTAATTCGCTCAAGAATCTATACTTTTAGCCAAAGGTATTGTTTTTGAGGGTCATAAAAGCTCTCAATTTCCATTGGGATTTTTAGTCCCATCACGTAAAATAAACCCCAGATCGTCTTATGCCGATCGTGACTCTTACGACGGATTTAGGAACCAAGGATTTTTATGCTGGCGTATTAAAAGGCCAGATCTTAGCTTCCAATCCAGATGCATCCATCATTGACATTACTCATGATATTCCAGCCTACAATATCATTCAGGGTGCATACACGATTCGCAATGCCTTTCCAACCTTTCCTGAAGGAACTATTCACGTGATCTCAGTAGACTCTTCGGAAAAAGAAGATGGTCGATTACTACTTGTAAAAAGGAAAGGGCAATTCTTCATCATGCCGGATAATGGTTTGATCTCTCTGATTTTTGACCATAGCCCTGGTGATGTTTATCAGCTCGAAAAGAATCGCGACGGAGTAGATCCTTTTAATCGGGTTGTGAGTGATACCATTAAAGCAATTTCAAGTGGTAGAGTTCCTGCAGAAATTGGTCGGGAGACTACAAATTATCAGCAGCGTACCATTCTTCATCCAGTTCTGACGGGTTCTGTTATTCGGGGAACCATCATTCACATTGATAACTTCGATAACGCAATGGTGAATGTCTCGAAGGAGCTCTTTAATGGGGCAGCTGAGAATGGGAGCTTTGAGATTATCTTTAACAGGAATATTGTTTCACAAATTCACGCTCATTACAGCGATGTTCTGGAAGGAGAGATGCTTTGCAGATTTAATGGTTCTGAACTTCTGGAAATTGCCATCAACAAAGGGAAGGCGGCTAGTCTGCTGGGACTTCAGGTTGGAGGAGCGGTCATAATTGATTTCGGATGATAGCCAGACACGTTACAATGACTTTCGTAGAAGAGAGAGTTCCGGCTTTTAGAGAGCTCTTTTTGGTTAACAAAGACAGAATCGCATCATTTCCCGGCTGCCATCATGTTTGGCTCTTAGCCGATCCGGAGAAAAGCAATGTCTTTCACACCTGGTCGATCTGGGAAGATGAAGAAGCACTGAACAGATATCGGGAATCAGAGTTGTTTGAAGAAGTATGGGGTACTGCCAAGAAACTTTTTGAGGCGAAACCAACTGCAATCAGTTATCCTATTGAATCAATCACCTAATGAGTCTGCCGGCTTATCTCCTAAAGGGTGAGGTAAACACCTTGCTGCGATCCGCTCTTGTAGAGTTAAAGCCTAGTTCAGTTTTTCTTCTTTGCGATAGTAATACACTAAAACATTGCCAACCGGTTCTGGAGGCCCTACGGGCCGATTTTGACTGGTCTGTTATTCACATTGAAGCAGGAGAGGAGTTCAAGACACTCTCAAGTGCAAATTCTGTTTGGACAAGATTGATAAGCGAGAAGGCCGATAGGAATTCTGTCCTGATATCACTGGGAGGAGGTTTAATTACCGATCTGGGTGGATTTGCAGCATCGTGCTATAAGCGAGGAATGAAAAGCATCCTGATCCCAAGCTCACTTCTTGCAATGGTGGATGCCAGCCTGGGCTCAAAAACCGGGGTAAATCTTGCATCTGTAAAGAATGCAATCGGAACCTTTTCCGATCCTGATTTCGTGATTGTTGACCCTGTCTTTTTGAACAGTCTTCCAGACAGGCAATGGCTTAATGGCTATGCAGAAATTGTGAAGCACTCACTCCTGATCTCAGAATCTGAACTCGAAAACACTGTTCCCATTCGAAGAGATTCAATTGATGAACGGATTGTTAAAAGCCTTGAATTCAAGTGGTCAGTAGTTGAAAAGGATCCTACTGAGCAGGGAATTAGAAAATCCTTAAACTTTGGCCATACCATTGGTCATGCCATAGAATCACTGTCAATGGGTGCACTATTTCACGGTGAAGCGATCATGCACGGAATGGCAATAGAGTTACGATTGTCCGAGCTTGAGCTTGGATTGGACAAAAGAGTAAGATTGACCATTGAGGATACGATTAAAGCAAACTACCCGTCTCTGCCAGACATCGAGCTTGAAGATGTTCTTAGTTTGATCCAAAATGACAAAAAGAACACCGCAGGAAGAACAAGTTTTACCTTGCTCGAATCTCCGGGGCATCCACAAATTGATGTTGAGGTTCCTGAGGACAGATTAAGATCAGTATTGAAAGATTATGGCCTACAATAGGCATATCAGAATTATCGTTGAAGAGCCTCGATCAGCGAGGATCGAACTGCCTTTATCTAAAAGCATCTGCAATCGATATCTGATACTTCAGGCTCTGTCAAAGGGAAAGATCAGCATTGAAAGACTTTCTGATTCAAAAGATAGTCAGCTTCTCCAGGAGGCTCTTCTCTCAAATAGTGACACAATCGATGTTCAGGATGCCGGGACTGCCTATCGCTTTCTAACAGCCTATCTGGCCGTAGGCCAAAAGGATAGAACCCTTACAGGAACAGAGAGGATGAAACAGCGTCCAATTAAGGACCTTGTAAATGCCTTAAGGGAAATTGGAGCTGAAATTGAGTACCTGGAGGAGGAAGGTTATCCTCCTTTAAAAATTCATGGTAAGGGTTCACTATCTGGTGGAGCTGTTTCAATTGATTCTTCAACGAGCTCTCAATTTGTAACTGCTCTTATGCTCATTGCCCCGGTGCTTGAGAATGGACTGCAAATTGAAATTCAGGGAAAGATCAGCTCGAAGAGCTACATAGATCTTACAGCATCGGTAATGAGAGATTGTGGCCTTCAGGTCCAAATGAATGACAATCAAATTTCGATTCCAAACCAGGATTTCAAAGAGAAAACAGTTGAGATAGAAGCTGATTGGAGCTCGGCAGCATTCTTTTATGAACTTGTTGGAATAGGTTTTCAGAAGCCGATCCATCTTTCTGGATTGCAATTAGATTCAACTCAGGGAGATTCAAAAGTTCAGGCTATCGCTGAGGACCTTGGAGTTCAAAGTCTGCAAAAGACAGACTCTTTAGAGCTTAATCATAAGGAGGGGCAAATGAAAGCCCTTCGGGCCGATTTGCGATCAACTCCTGATCTTGGACCTGCCATGATAATTGCAGCAGCATGCAATAAAGGTGGCACCTTCACAGGTCTTGAAAGTCTTGCGATTAAGGAAAGTGACAGAGTTGCCGTCTTAAAGGAAGCTCTTCAAAAAATGAATGGAAATATTGAGGAAGAGGGCGGGTTTTGGAAGGTAACTCCCATAAGTGATCCCCACTCAAAAGATTTTAACTGTTATGACGATCACCGAATAGCCATGGCTCTTGCTCCATTAGCATATAAGTTTGGAGAAATTGAGATCATTGGTGCTGATTCTGTCATCAAGTCATTCCCCAACTTCTGGGAGGAATTCTCAAAGCTCGGCTTTAGGATCGAGGACGTCTGATCTCAGCAGCAAGTATTGAAGTAGCTACGGCCGCATTCAATGATTCGGCCTTTCCAAATGAAGGTATTTTAACCAGAGTATCTGCAATCTCCTCCAGTTCTGTGCTTAATCCCTGAGATTCATTTCCAATCATTAGAATACAATCCTGGGGTAATGGATTTTCATAGATCGACTGTCCATTCAGGCTGCTTGCAAGAATCGGAATTTGTGATTCAAGATTTTCTAGTTCATCAAAGAATAACCTAACTCTGAAAAGTGAGCCCATTGAGGCCTGTACGGTTTTATTATTGAATGGGTCTACACAGTTTGGCGAGAGAATAATGGAATTCGCCCCAAACCAATCAGCCGTTCTGATGATCGTTCCCAGGTTTCCGGGATCCTGAATTCGATCTAATGCAAGATGGAATCCAGTCTTGATCGGCCCGGGTAGAGCCTCTTCTGGAAGGGGGCAAAGTGCCAGTACCTGATTTGGGGTATTGAAGGCTGAAATACGCTCAAGATCCTTTGTAGAAATGCTATATGCTTCCACCTGCCGTTTATCGATTAAATGCCTGTGTTCATTGATCCAATCCTCTCTGCCATAGATTGTAGACAATTGAAATTGACTACCTAATAACTCGAGCACTGTCTTTTCACCTTCAGCTATAAATTCGCCGTACCTTTTTCGGTACTTTTTTTGATGAAGCGAGCGTAGATATTTGATTTGATTTTTTGTGATCATTCCATAGCGAAACTAAAGCACTTTCAATTGGGAAGAGGATTCTTGTACCTCCTCCTTTTTGCTGTCATCTCCGCGAGTTTAAGTTCATGCTCAAATACCAAGCGATTGGGGGAGGAGCAAACACTTCTTGTAAAGAATAAGATCAAGATAGTTGAGACTGGCGAAGGGCTCTCAGACAAGAAGAATATGAGTTCAGAGATTGCTGATCTTCCTATTCAAAAATCCAATAAGAAATTCCTTGGCCTATTCCGCCTGAAACTATGGTTCTACATGCGAACTGAAGGCAAGAAACTAACCAAGTTCAGGAACTGGATCAGAACAGGAGTGGGAGAGCCGCCGGTCATTTACGACGAAGAAAAGACCCAGCAAACGGTTAATAAGATGGATGCCTATCTGGCAAACAAGGGCCATTTCTTTGCTGAGATCACCACAGATGTGGTTACCAAACCCAAGAAGCGCAGGACTATAGTCACTTACAATATCTATCCAAAGGGATTCTATAGAATTGGAGAGATACACCTACCGGATGGGAACAGTAAGATCGACCAGTTGATCCAAAGCACTACCGATAAACAACTCATCAATTCAGGAGATCCTTTCGATGCCAAAAAGCTTGATAATGAGCGAACAAGGATCACAAATCTCCTTAGGGAGGAAGGATTCTTTTTCTTTGGGAATGAGTTTATAAGCTTCGACCTCGACAGTACTGAAGAAGATATGGAGATCGATGTCTATTACAGGATCAATCAACCTTCAGATTCGAGTTTTCACTCAGTTTACTTTATTGATAGCGTCATTGTCTTCCCGGAATACTCGATGAAGGAGTTTATCAATTCTCAGTCCTACCTGGATACGATCGGCCTTGACAACTATAACTTTATTCAAAATGAAGGGAAAGTAAGACCAAGAGTAATCAGGGATCACATCTTCTTCGAGAAGGATGAGATCTATAGGCAGAACAACTTCAGATACTCACTTCTGAATCTGAACAGCCTTGGTGCCTACAAGTATGTAAATATTGAATTCCAGGCTAAGAAAAAGGAAGGGCTAAATTTTCTTGATGCTTATGTATACATGATTCCTGCAAAGAAGCAGGGCTTTTCTGTTGACCTTGAAGGCTCAAATAATTTCCAGGGACTATTAGGACTTAGGGTGGGCTTTGGTTATTGGAACAGAAATCTATCGCATAAAGCGGATCTTTTGAATGTAAACCTGTCTACAGGGGTTGAATTGCAGTTTGGGCAGAGCAATATCCTAAACACGGCAGATGCCAACCTGGGAATCTCATACCGAATCAATAAGATCCTTGCGGGTAAGAAGATCGCATATAGAGCAAGAAAGAAGCAGCCAAAAACAGTATTCGGCGTAAACTTCACATTCCAACGAAGAATAGAATTCTATACTTTGAATTCCGCCACTTTCAGCTTTGGTTATGATTGGACCTCTAAGAAGAATATGAGGCATCTTTTCAATCCTTTCACCTTCAGTCAGGTCTTTGTTTACAACAAGACGGAGAAGTTTGAGGAGCGCCTGGAATCAAACCCTTCACTGAGGAATGCCTTTGAAGAACAGTTTATCATAGGGCTTGATTACACCTACTTGTACAACAACTCTTATAAGACCAAAAGGCCTCGTAGTACAATGTTCTTTAGAGGCCAGGGAGACATTGCAGGTAATGTTCTTCACGGTCTAGTTTCACTTACCAAAATCAATAAACCCAATGCTCAAAAGCCATATGAGCTATTTGGAAGGGTATATTCACAATTCGTTCGTTTGGAGGCGGATATAAGGAATTACTTCAAGATCAATAAGAATTTGGAACTGGTTACAAGGTTTAATGCTGGTATCGGTATTGCCTACGGAAACACCACCACTTTGCCTTATGTGAAGCAGTTCTTTGTCGGGGGGACAAACGGATTAAGAGGATTTACCTTCAGAGGTGTAGGTCCGGGTGGATTGGTTGACTCGACCTTACTGGAAGACGATGCTATTGTGGATCAGACGGGTGATATCAAGATTGAGATAAATGCGGAACTGCGATTCGGGATCTACAAGTGGATCAAGGGAGCAATTTTTGCAGA
The DNA here is from genome assembly GCA_963991145.1 of uncultured Chitinophagales bacterium. GTDB lineage: Bacteria > Bacteroidota > Bacteroidia > Chitinophagales > JABDMM01 > CAXDOZ01. The sequence goes on from CAXDOZ010000013.1 coordinate 26,064, forward strand.
TGCGGGAAATGTATGGCTACTGCGAACTGATCCTTTGAGGGAAGACGGAGAGTTCAATATTGGACGATTCTACAAAGAGATTGCCATGGACATGGGATTGGGACTCAGATTGGACTTCACCTATTTCGTACTCCGATTTGATTGGGGTATGGCATTCCATAATCCTAACCTACCCAAGGGCGATCGATGGGTCATTAAGAACTTCGACATGGGTAACAAGCAGTGGCGGCAGGATAATATCAGATTCAATCTTGGTATAGGTTACCCATTCTAGCAAGCATGTCATGGCATTGTCAGGAAATGGCAGTTAGACTTTGGTTATACACTGTGCCTATCTTTTAAAGGATTCATTAAACCTTTTCTATTGCCCGATTGTCGCAGACTTTGGTCTTGAGCGTCTCGCGGGTTACCAATTCATTCAAATGAAGGTGTTAAATTCGTGGCGCTTAAGGAGCAACCTTAAATGTGGTTTAGGGTTCTTAAAACTGAGCTAACAATAACACAACCCATGCGGAACTTAATTCTTTCAATCTTTTTGGCCTCAGCAGCCATCTTTTCTATACAAGCCCAGGAACCTTGCGGGATTGAACATGATCAGGAATTTATGGATCATTTCATGACCAAGGATATGAGTTATATCCAGAGTGGTCAGGGACGCGCAGCCACCCAATGGGTGCCAATTCAGTACCATATTGTGGGCAGAGATAATGGAACAGGTTATTTCTACACCAGAGATATTGTAGAGCTTCACTGCAGCTTGAATGAGCGAATGGCTAGTTCAGATATTCAGTTCTACATGCACGACCTGCCTAATTACATTAATAACAGTAATTACTTTGAGTTTACCAGCACATGGACTGGAAATGCAATGATGAATCAATACAATATCTCCACGGTATGTAATGTATACATCGTTGAAGATCCAAGAGGTGTTTGTGGATATGCGTTTTATCCAGGTTCAGGACCTGGTGGACGAGGAGGAATTGTATTGAACAAAAGTTGTGCAGGTCCAGGCTCTACTACATTGGTTCACGAAATGGGCCATTACTTAGGCCTACCTCACACATTCTCAGGTTGGGAAGGTGGAAATCCTCCATCAGCCTCGCAGCAGGAAAGAGTGAATGGATCAAATTGCAGAACTGCAGCTGATAGATTTTGCGATACACCAGCTGATTTCATTAGCGACAGATGGACATGCCCCTTCACAGGAACTGAAACTGATTTGAATGGTGACCTTTATCGAACTGTTCTTGATGGAACTCTATACATGTCATATGCAAATGATGGTTGCCACACAAGATTCAGTCAGGAGCAGATTACAGAAATGTACACGGTACTTCCTACTGAAAGACCATACCTTTTGAATGGTCCTACAATTACTCCTAAGACACTGGATACTGCTATTCTTACCTCTCCAAGTCCAGGTTTCGCCCAATTACCAGCAAACTTTGTAAATCTTAAATGGAATGCAGTTCCGGATGCAGATTACTATCATGTATTGGTAACAAGATTTCTAAATCCAAATCAATTTAACATTGATACAATTGTATCAGATACTTCAGTAATTCTTAGGAATCTACAAGGTAGCTATAATTACAGATGGAGAGTAAAAGCACTTTCAAAGGACAATTTCTGTGCTGGTTACTCCCAGGAATCAAATTTCTCTACTACTAACCTTACAGTAGAAGTCAACAAATTCCTTCCAAGCTGTAACGGAGAAGATGACGGGGCATTAGGTCTTGAGGTATATGGAGCGACTAGTCCAATTTCGTATTCATGGTCAAATGGAATTAACCAGAATCCTCAGGGATTTTTAGGAGCTGGAAATTATCAGGTAACAGTAACTGATGGTGCTAACCAAACAGTAATTCTCGACATTGATCTTGATGAACCTGAAGAGATCGATATTAGAGTTGAACCGATCGGAAACGGATATCTGCGCGCAAGCGCTACCGGAGGAGTTCCACCTTATGTTTTTGAATGGCCAGATGGTTCAACAGGTACAGATTGGTTTGCAGGAAACACTGGCTCTTACAGCGTGAAACTAACCGATGATAATCGTTGTGAGATCCTTAAGAGCTATTCTTTCACTTCGATTGGTGAGTCTCTTGAGAATTTCTCAGATCTAAAATTGTATCCAAACCCAGTTAATTCCGGTCAGTCAGTTAAACTTGAGTTTACAGGTTCAGAAAGTGAAGAAACTATTCTAACGGTTTGGAGTCTTGACGGCAGAGAAGTTTTGCAGGAAGTGATTCCTTCCGGAAGTCGTCAGGTAACTACTGAAATTCCAACAGCAGGTTTCAGCCCTGGAATGTATATGGTAGGCCTGGTTAGTGGAGCTGATAATGCAGTTTTGAGATTTAGTTATACTGGAAACTAATCTGGCTTCCAGGTAAAACGAATAAAGGAAACATCAGACGCCCTCTTTTTAGGAAGACGGGCGTCTTTTCTTTTTCCAATAAGCCATAGGCATTGATCTCCGTGCTCCAGGAGCTTTTGATTCTGCTTTTCTATTGGCTCCTGTTTTGTATCTGTAAGGTAATCGCTGATCTTCTTCTTCATCGGAGCTCCTGATTCCTTCTTCATCCCTTCGGGATAAAAGAAATCCCCTTTCTCCCAGTTCCTTAGGCAAAACGGGAATGAATATTCATCCAACGGCAGGAAGAGTTTGACTCTTGATTCTTTTCCAGGGATCTTGCTGGCTGGAATTCGATCAACTTTGAGAACTCCGCTGCCTGTTTGATAGCTTCCAAAGTCTGTGACCAGAATCTTCTCTTCGGTTTGGAGATTGATAGGAGTTATGACAAGGTCTTTGCGTTGAACCCAGATCAGATAATCCTTAGAGTAGAAATGAGATCCTACCCGGCCCGGAAGACTATCCCAAATTTCGGCCACCTGTTTTCTATCGAATCCAAATCTGTGAAGACTCTCAAACAGAATCGTTCTGCCTGCCGGGTGCTTTTGTATACCGGTAAGGCTGATGGAAAGACCGTATTTATGCTCAGAGACGAGTTTTCTAGTTTCAGCTTCAAGAGATAGTTGATATAGATAATTGATCTCTGAGTAATCCCGTGCTCTGTCTGATAAGGTATTATCCAGCGAAGGATTGATTTCTTTGGCAAGTGGGATGACCCTGTTTCTGAGGGTGTTTCTTGAGTATCTGTCTGAGTAGTTACTTTGATCATCCCTGAACGAGATCTTCCTTTCCTTCAAATAAGTGATCAATTCATCTTTGGAAAAGGGGAGAAGGGGCCTGATCACATAGGATCTCTTTTCTGGAATGCCCTGCAAACCATTTATCCCTGATCCTCTGATAAAGTTTAGGAGCATTGTCTCTACCTGGTCATTCTTATGGTGCCCGGTAGCAATGAATGAGTAAGAGTTCTCACTTCTAACTTTTTCAAACCAGTTATATCTGAAATCTCTGGCTGACTCCTGAATAGCAGTTTTTGTGTTAATGTTTGCTCTGGTTTCGTAAAAGTCAACCTTTAGGCCTTCGGCCAGATTGCGGCAAAACACATTGTCTTGCTCAGATTCCTCTCCTCTAAGACCAAAGTTCACATGAGCGAGTGCAATCGGTACATCTATCTCAACTAATAGGCTTGCTAGCGCAACAGAATCAGCCCCACCACTAAGAGCAACCAAAATGGTTGGCATGTCAGATGACCAGTATCCCAGCTCTAGAAAGTTGGATTGAAAGCGATCTTTGAGACTCTTAGTCATGACCTTTCATCAATTGCCTGCTTTAACTCCCGGTAGTCATTTTGTGCAGATTCTTCCTTACAAATTTCCAATCCCCTTCTAAAAATTTCCATTGCTTCTTCTTCTTTTCCGATCTCTTCCAATAAGATTCCCCAATGAAGATAAGTGCCTGTATATTTGGGGTGATTTTCAGCCAGGGAGCGGTACTTTTTTTCCGCTTCAATTGGTTTTTGCTCCCGGGTCAGTTCCTGGGCAATAGCAAACTTGATAAACGGGTCTAAAGGCCTGTCACTCTCGAGTTTGAGCAATTTTACCAAACGGTTGTTTTTCATGTGGTTTTTGCTAATTTTGGCGAACCTTTTTTAGACCTTATCCTTTGTCTATTAAGGATATCAATAAGCTATCGAAATTATGAAAATACTTGTTTGCGTAAGCAAAGTACCAGACACCACATCCAAGATCACATTCAAGGATGAAAACAGTGTCTTTAATACCGACGGTGTACAATTCATTATGAACCCAACTGATGAGTGGTATGCCCTTGTAAGAGCAATTGAATTGAAAGAACAGCATGGAGGATCTGTAACACTTGTTAATGTAGGTGGAGCAGAGAATGATCAGGTGATCCGCAAAGGATTGGCTGTAGGAGCGGATGATGCAGTTCGAATCAATATGGATGCAACTGATGCGTATCAGGTGGCAGGTCAAATTGCTAGCTATGCTAAAGATCAGGGCTATGACCTGATCATCGCCGGTAAGGAAACAATCGACTATAATGGTTTTGAAGTAGGAGGCATGTTAGCTGAGTTTATGGATCTTCCTTATGTAGCACTTGCTACTCATATGGATGTTGCAGATGGGAAGGCAACAGTAAACCGTGAGATTGAAGGCGGTGAAGAAACTGTTGAAATTTCTCTTCCTGCAGTTATCAGTGCACAAAAGGGAATGGCAGAGCAAAGAATCCCAAACATGAGAGGGATTATGCAAGCCAGAACAAAGCCGCTTCAAGTGGTAGATCCTTCAGATGTTGAAGCATTGACAGGGATTGCTCACTATGAGCTTCCTCCAGCGAGATCGAATGTTAAGCTGGTAGATGCTGATAACATCGATGAGCTGGTAAATCTTTTACATAACGAAGCAAAAGCAATCTAGGAGGATTTAAGATGTCAGTACTAGTTTATATAGACGTAGCAGATAAAAAGATCAAGAAGCCTTCATTAGAAGCAGCCAGTTATGGGTCTCGTATTTCTGATGGGAATGCCACCGCAGTAGTTTTAGGAGAACTGGAAGTTGGTGAGATTGAAAAACTTGGGGAGTACGGAATTGGAAAGGTACTTCACTCTTCTGATAGCAGATTTAACAACTTTGATTCCTCAGCATACACAAAGGCTGTAGCTAAAGCTGCTGAGCAAGTGAATGCAAAAACAGTTATCCTTTCTTTTAATCAAAATGGAAAGGCTTTAGGCCCAAGACTTTCAGTTAGGCTTAAAGCTGGATACATTCCTGGCGCGGCAAGTATGCCAGATGCAAATGGATTGATCTCAAAGTCAGTTTTCTCTGGTAAGGCGATCGCTCATTACAAAGTCAATTCAGATAAGAGTGTGATCGGTTTAGGCTTGAACTCTGTTCCTCCTGTGAAGGAATCCGGAACAGCTGCAATTGAGCCATTCGATGCCGGATTATCTGATGGAGATTTCACCACTACAGTTACTGCAGTGAACAAGATTCAGGGCCAGATTCCACTTACTGAAGCTGATATTGTTGTTTCAGCTGGTCGTGGTTTAAAGGGACCTGAGAATTGGGGTATGATCGAAGAGCTTGCCACTGAGCTGAATGCTGCCACTGCATGTTCAAGACCAGTTGCCGATGTAGGATGGAGACCTCACCACGAACACGTAGGACAAACAGGAGTTACTGTAAAGCCAAACCTATACTTTGCTATAGGGATCAGCGGTGCTATTCAACACCTTGCAGGAGTTAATAGCAGCAAGACTATTGTTGTGATCAATAATGATTCTGAAGCGCCTTTCTTCAAGGCAGCAGATTATGGAATTGTTGGAGATGCATTTGATGTTGTTCCAAAATTGATCGAGTCTATGAAGAAGTTCAATGCGGCTAATGAATAGCCCAGTTTTATAGGATTTCAGAAGCCCGCTATATCATTATTAGCGGGCTTTTTTTTTAGCTTTAGATTCTTTATATCTTTTCCAATTAAACCGTCAGTAGAGGTCAGGAGCCTAGTATCGCATGGAGAAAATTCAACTCGAAATCGTCGCGCTGTCTCAGAGTGTGACTCAAGCACAATCTTACGCAGTTGTTTTAGGTGAAGTTAGAGGAAGTCGCAGATTGCCAATTGTGATCGGAGGCTTTGAGGCTCAGGCTATTGCAGTGGCTCTTGAAAAGATGACACCAAGCAGGCCACTCACCCACGACCTGTTAAAAAACCTCTGTGATACATTCAATGTGGAGCTGGATCATATCGTGATCAATAATCTGGTTGATGGAATCTTTTATGCTCAATTGGTTTGTAATAAAGATGGATTAACTGTAGAGATCGATTCTCGAACATCTGATGCGATTGCCCTGGCAGTCAGATTTGGTTGTCCGGTATACACATACGACTTCATTCTTGATTCTGCAGGCATTACGGTGGAAGAAGCCACTGAAATGGGAGCCGAGCCTGAGTTGGATGAAGAAGAAGAGGATATTGATGAGCAATCTTTAGAGCAAGAAATTGAAAGTATTGCTGAATCAAATATCTACGAAGATTATACTGTCGCAGAGCTTGAAGAGATGCTCGAGAATTCTTTGAAAAAAGAGGATTACGAGAAAGCTGCTCGAATTCGGGACGAGCTCAATAAGCGTAAGTAAAACCCCATCCCATTCCATGGACATTCTAAGAGGATTTCTGGGAGTAGTTGTATTAATTGCTTTCTGTTGGCTGATAAGTGCAGATAGAAAAGCGATCAACTGGAGATTAGTGATTGTAGGATTGATACTCCAATTGACTTTTGCACTACTGGTTCTAAAGGTAGATTCTGCCAGAGCAGTTTTTGATGGGATAAGTTCATTTTTTGTCAGACTGCTTGATTTCTCTACGGCGGGTGCCGATTTTGTTCTTGGTTCCTGGCCTGAGCAAGCGATAATTTCAGAGTCTGGAAAGGACGCCGCCGGCAATGATACGATTCAACCCTTCAGGATCGGTTATATGTTTGCTTTTAAGGTCCTCCCAACCATTATATTTTTCTCTGCGCTTACCAGCCTGCTTTACTATCTGGGAATTCTTCAAAAAGTCATCTGGGGAATTGCCTGGGTCATGAAGAGAACCATGCGTTTGAGCGGGGCTGAATCATTAGCGGCTGCAGCCAATATCTTTATTGGGCAAACAGAAGCTCCTCTCGTCATTAAGCCATACCTGAATTCTATGACGAAGTCTGAGATCCTTTCTCTTATGACTGGAGGTATGGCGACTATAGCAGGAGGGGTCCTGGCAGCCTACATAGGGTTCTTAGGAGGTGATAGCGAGGCGGAACAGCAAATATTCGCAACTCACTTATTGACGGCATCCATTATGTCTGCACCGGCAGCCATAGTGGCCGCAAAGATACTTTACCCGGAAGTTGAACCTGAGAAGGTCAATTCTGAATTAGAGGTGCCAAAGGAGAAAATTGGTACGAATGCCCTTGATGCTGTTACAAACGGAACCAGAGATGGATTAAGACTTGCCGTGAATGTGGGTGCAATGCTCATTGTTTTCACAGCATTTATGGCAATGTTCAACTACATGTTCAAAGAGTGGATAGGAGAGTGGACCAACTTAAATGGCTTAATTGTGGAGAGCACGGATGGGGCTTATTCAGGACTTACCCTTCAATTGTATTGGGTATGATCTTTTCGCCTGTAGCATGGATTCTGGGTGTTGCTCCTAAGGATATGGTTGTAGTAGGGCAATTGCTTGGAGAAAAGACTATCCTAAATGAGTTCTTTGCTTATGCTTCTCTTGGTCAAATGAAAGCAAGTGGAGCGATCTCCGACCCCAAGTCGATCATTATTGCCACCTATGCTCTTTGTGGCTTTGCAAATGTTGCTTCTATTGGAATTCAAATTGGAGGCATCGGTGCTTTAGCACCAAAAAGGCAGCAAACACTTGCTGCCTTCGGGGTTAGGTCACTTATAGGTGGAACGATAGCCTGCTTCCTAACTGCAACTATCGCTGGTATGATCGTTTAGACTGGGCTCTGACTACTGATATTAGATAAAAGAAGCCTATCTCCTCTGTCGAATAGGATGAAGTAATAGCTGTCTATTCCAAACACTACTTCCTGAATGATAAACTTGTATCCTTCAGCAGATTCGATCCAGATATCGTCGAAATAGTAAGAGTTATCAGTTAACCAGAATTGAATTGCCTCAGCAGTTGTCTTTACGTTTTCAAGCTCATCAGGATCATTTGGATTGTAACTATCCATGATTCTTGTGCTATCCATTCCAACGTATGCGATCATTGAAGCAGCAGCAGTGTAATCATTCTCAAGACAAGCCGTGATCAGGTTTTCAAGCATTACATATGCCTTCGCGGTGTCACTCTGGTTAGGGTCGTCGTATTGTCTAACGGATCTGTTGACTACAGAATCAGAACCAGATGTATCTGTGCTTAATGAGTTTGTTGCAGGGTTTAGACCATCTTCCGATTCCTCTGAATTGTTACAGGAAACAAAGAACAGAATGGGAAATGCCATAAGGAGCATAAAGACTCTAGCTTTCATATTTTTTTGATAGATTTTTAATTCAAACCTAAAAGTAGTTTTTTGATTCGAATGAAAACTTGACTTACGACGAGTATTAAGATTCACATCTCACTATATTAGTGCCTTAAGACTAAGATTTAATGAAGCATTTCTACATTATTACTGT